>NZ_JBQCFT010000335.1:0-21126 GCF_051958795.1 Luteibacter sp.
CTTCGTCGCCCGGTATTACAACCACGAGCGGCTACACTCCACGCTCGACTACCTTCCGCCCGCCGAGTTTGAACGGCGGGCGGCCATCCGCTCCTAGCGGGTGGTCCAGGAAAAGCCGGCCACCTCAACCCTGTGGGCGACGCCTTTCGCGACAATGCCGGACCTACCGGGGGCAGAGGCGAAAGATGTCGCCCACAGGGTGGGCTCCTACGTTTCAGGCATTTGCCAGGCGCTCCGCGGCTTCCAGCGACGCCTTGTCGCGGTTGATCGTCGCTACGGCCAGCTCGCGGCCGTTCTTCTTGTAACGGACTTCGGCATCCTTGTCGGCGATGGAGCCGATGACTTCGATCTTGTCCCACTCCAGTGCGTGGCCTACGTAACGGATGCTCGTGTCGTAGTGCATGCTCCAGAAGAACGGCGCTTCGTTATAGATCTCATCGAAGCCGAGCATCGCCGCGGCGGCGACCTGCCCCTGACGCTCCGCGACCACCCAGTGTTCGACCCGCTGGCGTGAATCGTCCAGGCCGGGAAAGCGGGCGATGTCGCCTGCGGCGTAGATATCTTCGTCGGACGTACGCATGGTGGCGTCTACCAGGACGCCCAGGTCGATCTGCAGGCCGGCTGCTTCGGCGAGCTCGAGGCGTGGGCGCACACCCAGGCCGAGCACGACCTTCGCGGCCTTCACCTGCGTGCCGTCATCCAGCGTGACCGCACCATCGACGTAGCCGGTCGCGTTCTTCCCAAGGTGGAAGATCACCCCGTGTTCTTCGTGCAGCGTGCGAATCATCGAACCGAGCTGTTCGCCGAGCACGCGCTTGAGTGGCACCGCGTCAGGGCCGATGACATGCACCTCCACCTTGCGCTCGCGAAGCGATGCCGCGACTTCCATGCCGATGAAGCTGCTGCCAAGGACGGCGACCGGACCGCCACCTTCGATGGCAGCGATGATCGCCTGCGCATCCTGCATCGTGCGCACCGTATAAACGCTGGGATCGTCGAAGCCCGGGCCATCCGGACGAATGGGATCCGCGCCGGTGGACAGCAATAGCGTGTCGTAATCGAGGCGCTCGCCGGAATCCAGGGTCACCGTGCAATGCTCGGCGTTGACGTGGTCCACCGTCGTATCGAGTCGCAGCGTGATCCGCTGGTCCTCATAGAACGCCTTGTCCTTCAGCGGCATCCACTCGGGTTGCGCTGTGCCGGCGAGGTAGTCCTTGGAGACGTTCGGCCGGTCGTACGGCGCGTCGACGTCGTCGCTGATCAGTGTGATCGACCCATCGAAGCCAAGGTCACGCAAGCGTTGCGCGGCGGCGAAGCCTGCGGCGCCCCCGCCGATGATGACGATGTTGCGGTCCGGTGTATCGGTCGGCTCGGCCGGCTCGGGCGCGGGCAGTTTCTCGGTGATGAAGACCTTGCCGTCGCGTTCGTCGACGCGCCAGCGATCCACCGGCGTTAGCGCAGGCGCGCGCAAGGCGCGGCCGCTGGCCAGGTCGAAGCAGGCGTGGTGCAAAGGGCAATGCACGGTATCGCCCACACGCAGCCCCTCGCCCAGTGCGCCGCCGTAATGGCTGCAGGTGCCGGTGATCGCGGCGAAGCCGCTGGCGGTGCGCGCCACGATGACCACGTCATCGCCGACATGGCCGGCCAGCACGCCGTCGGCGGGTACGGACGCGACCGGGACACCCTGGCTGAAGTCGGGGCCGGACGGCTTCTCGGCGGCATCGGACATGGCGGGCTCCTAGGGGCGCGGGGACGCTCGAAGCGGCTGGTGTCTTTAAAAAGACGGCGCCGCCGAGTCTGGACGTTCCGGGGCGCCGGGGATTGAAGGAATCCTGTGTGGAGGATGCCGGGGTTCGCGTGTTTGGTTTGTTAGCGTCCCGGGGTGGGGCATCGCGCGCAAGCGCGCTCCCACAAGGGCTGCACTCCGGTCAGAGGACCACGCAGGTGTTGCGGCCGGCGCGTTTGGCGGCGTAGAGGGCGCGGTCCGCGCGGTCGAAGGCGGTGGCGGCGGTTTCGTTCGGGGCGAACCGGGTCAGGCCGCCGGACATCGTGACCTTCACCGGCTTCTGGCTGGCGTGGAAGGCCAGCGCCTCGACCGTGGCGCAGAGGTCGCGCGCGATCGCGAGCGCGTCGTCGGCGGTATAGCCGGCGAACACCACGGCGAACTCCTCGCCGCCGTAGCGGGCGACAAACGCGCGGCCGTCCAATGTTTTGGAAAGCGCGTTGCCGACGATGCGCAGCACGGCATCGCCCGCCGCGTGGCCGAAGCTGTCGTTGATCGTCTTGAAGTGGTCGATGTCGAAGGCGCCGATGCAGGCGACGGCCCTGCCCTCGCGCAGCTCGGCTTCCAGTTCGGCCATGCGCCGTTCGTAGGCGAGGCGATTGGGCAGGCCTGTCAGTGGATCGGTGAGCGCCAGTTCGTGTTCGCGGCGCAGGGAATCCTGCAGCGAGGTCGCCTGGGTCTCCAGTTCCTCGACGCGATCGCGCATGCGCTCGGCGCGCTCGCGATACGACGTCATGCGCGCATCCTCGCGCTCGCGGTAATCGCGGAAGTGCTGGTCGATCACCGCAAGCCGCGCCGTGACCTGCTCACGCAGGGCCGTGACGTCGCTGGCTTCGAGCGTTTGCTCAGCGAGCTGGCGCATCTCTTCGCTGACCTGTTCGCCGAGCATCCGTCCCGGATCGCTCCCGGCGGTGGCGTCCTCGAGTTCGGCGACCAGGTAGCGGGTCATGTCACCCAGGCGGCCGCTGACTTCGGCCAGCAGGTTCTGCAGCTTCGCGACGTCGGCGCGGAGTGCGGCGATCGCCTCGGCGTCTTCGGGTGCATGCACCACCGCCGCAGGGATCGGATCCGCGCTATCCGCGGCCGCCGGCACGTCATGCACCGCCTCGACGATGCGCGGCTCCAGCGCGGCGACGGCCTCGGCCAGGCCGTCCAGCAGGGGCTCCAGCGCCTCGGGCGCACACGACTGGCGCAGCCCTTCACCCAGCTGGTCGAGCAGGCGGTCGGCGGCATCGCTCTGGCCGCGGGCCAGCGCGGAGAGGCGCAGGACCAGCCGGCGCAGGCTCTCCTCGATGGCGCGGAAGTCGCGCTCGTCGCGCTCCATCCGCTCCAGGGCGAGGTTGTATTTGCGCTCCCAGATGTCCAGCTCCACGCGATGCCCCAGGTTGAACGGTGTGGCGCGGGCAGACTCCCGCAGGACCACGATAGACGGTGTGCGGTCAGTACAACAACCGCGCCAGCAACTGCACCTGGTTACCCCGCTCGCGCGGCCCCAGGCCAAAATCGGTGCGCTCCGCGCGGGTGGCGTCCACGTGCAGCCATTCGGCGCTCAGCCTTAGCCAGTCGAGCGGGCGCCAGTTCAGCGCGGCGGTGAGCGCGTGGCCGCGCTCGCCGTCGGGCCAGGTGCGGAAGGTTTCATAGCGCAGCGTCGGCCGCCAGGCGCCGCGGTTCCATCCAGCCAGCAGGAAGCCGGCCTGATAACGCATGCGGAAGCAGCCACCCGACGGGCAGATGGTCGTGTCGCCGTCCATGCCCTGTGCGATCCAGGTCACGGGGCCGGTCTCGGCCTGCGCGCCCAGCGACCAGAAGCGCGTACGCCAGGCATAGATGCGCTCATCGCCATCGTAGAGGCGGTACGCGGAGGGATCGGCACGGTTGTCGTAGCGCAGCGCGCGCAGTTCCACGCCCTGCGGCGATTTCCAGCCGGCATCGGCGTACCAGCCGGTGCGGCCCCCGATCGACTGGAACGGGGCGTAGCTTTCCCTGTGCCCTTCCTCCGCCGGCTCGGGCAGGTCGCCGCCCACGCCGACGGTCACGTCGCTCAGCGACCAGCCACGCTTCGCGAGCACGCGGCCGGCGACATCGTTGTGGCGGAAAAGCCCGCCGCCGAAGGTCCCCGTGCCGCTGTCACCACGCCATTCCTCGCGGATATCGGCGCCGATGCCGCGGATCTCCTCCCCCACCCAGCTGTTCAATGCGGAAGGCGTGATCGTCCATGGGCTCGTCCAGCCGATGCCATCGTTTTCCAGGGAAATGGGCAGGAAGTAGATACCGCCCTTCAACGCGAGACGCCACGCGCTCAGCGAGAGCGGACGATAACGGAGGTACGCCTCGGGCACCTGCCAGTCGTTCCGGTCGGTGCGCTGGACCTGTACGTCCGCGAGTGCAAACAGGGCGGGCGTGAGTTGCGCCGTGGCGACCACGCCCGCCGCACCGAAGCGCAGGCCATGGGCATCGTCACCGTAGCGCGTGCGGCCCGTGCCGCCGTTGATGAAGCTCGTGTCGTCGGGGGCATCGACCAGCCGCGCATCGGCGAACGCATGCAGCTTCACCTCCTGCGCCGTAGCGAAGGATGGGGCCAGGCTTGCGAGGGCGAACGCGAACAGCAGGCGCCGCGTCACGCCCCACCCGGGCCCCGCGCACCGAGGCGCGCCACGAAGGAAGCGAAATCCATCGGGCGGCCGACGTGGTATCCCTGCACATGGTCGCATCCCGCCGAAGCGAGGAAGGCCATGCTGTCCGCGTCCTCGACCCCTTCCGCGGTCACCTGGTAACCCAGGCGATGGCCGAGCTCCACCAGCGAACGCACGATGGTCCGGTCGGTGGGGTCGGTGGCGAGGTGCTGGACGAACATCTTGTCGATCTTCAGTTCACGGACGGGAAGGCGGCGCAGGTAGGCGAACGAGGTCTGGCCCACGCCAAAGTCATCGATCGCCATCTCAATACCCATATCGGCGAGCCGGCGGAGGACTTGAAGGGCGGCTTCGGGTTCGCCGATCACCGCGCTCTCGGTCACTTCCAGGGCGATGGCCGTGGGCGGGACGCCGTGCGCGTGGAGCAACTCGCCCACCCGGTCGGGCAGGCCCGGGTCGCCGATATCGCGGGCGCTTAGGTTCAGCGACACCTTGATGGGATGCCCCGCGTGCGCCAGTTCAGCGGCGTGGGCAATACCGTGCGCCAGCACCCAGCGGGTCAGCCGGCCGATGTTGCCGGTCTCTTCCGCGACAGTGATGAACAGCTCGGGCGGCACCATCCCACGGCCGGGGCGGTGCCAGCGGATCAGCGCCTCGGCGGCGTCCACCGTGTCATCGGCCAGGCGAAGCTTCGGCTGGAACCACAGTTCCAGGGCATCGGCATCGATCGCCGCGCGCAGTTCGCTCATCAGCGACAAGCGCTCCGGGCGGTGCGGGTCGGATTGCGGGTCGTACACATCCACCCCACGGGTGGAACGCAGCGCGGCGAACTCGGCCACCTCGGCACGCCGCAGCAGCGGCGCGGCGCGTTCCCCGTGCGCGGGTGCGAGCGCGATTCCGACCGCCGGCCCCATGTCCATGCTGACGTCGGCCTCCTGGTACGGCTGGCCCAGCGCATCCACCATGCGGAACGCGGCGGCGATCGCCTCGGCTCGATCCGCGCCCCGCAACCACACCGCGAACTGGGTATCGGTGGCGCGGCCGACGAAGTGCTGGCCGGCCACATGGCACAGGCGCTCGCCCGCATCACGCATCAAACGGTCCGCCAGCGCGTGGCCGACGGTCTTTACGATATCCGGCAAGCGGGTCACGCCGACGATCAGCAAGGCGCCCGCCTGGCCAGGCGCGGCCGCGAGATCACCGTCGATCGCGTCTTCCGCCGCGGCGCGGTTGGGCAAGCCGGTCACTTCGTCGTGCAGCGCCTGGTGGCGGATGCGCAGCTCGCGTTCGCGGACCGCATCGCCCATCGTGCGGAAGGCCGTCGCGAGCTCGCCGATCTCGTCGCGCCGACGCACTTCAGGGGCATCGTGGTAATCGCCACCCGCGATGCGGCGCGCGGAAGCGGCGAGCGCTTCCACCGGACGCGATACGCCACGCGCCACCAGCCAGGCCACGAGCAACCCGGCGCCGAGCGCCAGCAGGAACAGCGCCAGCCACGCATTCCACACCGGCTGGAACGGGTGCAGCGCGTCGTCGAGCGAGTAACCCAGCACCGCGTACACGGCGCTGCCGCCGCGTGGCTGGGTCAGCGGTTGCGCGAGCACGAGGAACTCGCGCCCGGCGATGCTCGCGAGGCTCGGCTGCGACGGCAGGTGCATGCCCGGACCCTGGTACTGCGCGGTCAGTTCGGAATGCGAAGTGCCGCGCGCGATCACCGCGTAGCCGTCGTGCACCGGCGTGGCGAGTTCCACGTCGCGCGGCAACGCCGAGAGCTGCTGCATGTGTGCGATGAGCGCGTCGTCCACGGGAATGCTCGCGACCACCAGGCCGACCGGCTGCGGCGCATAGATCGGCACCACCACGATCCATGACGCCTTGCCATCCGCGACGGCGATCGCCGCGGTGCGTTCGTCATACGCACGTGCGAGCAGGTCGGGCCATGCGAACGGCTTGCCTTCGTCGGTGCCCGCGGTATCGACCTGCACGCTGCCGTCGAGATGCAGCAGCTGCATGCGAGCCGCACCCACGCGGCGGCCATGGTTGCGCAACACCGAGAGGATCGTGTCGCGGTCGCTCGCCGCGATCGCCGAGCGCAGGCCGTAATCGAGCGACATGATCTGCACTCCGCTGGCGACGCTGGCCGAGAGGTCGTTCATCTGCGCCACGAACGCACGGGCATTCGCGGACAGCTGGCGGCCGCCTTCCTGCACGAGTTCGCCGCGCGCGACGGTGTAGCCGAGCACGGCGGTGACGCCCTGCACGAAGATGAGGGTGGCGACGAAGAACAGCGCCAGCCGCGTGCGGAAACCAGGTACCCGCATGGGCGGATCAGTAACCGATGTGTTCGCGATCCATCGGCCCGCGCGGGTTCGGCAGGAGCGCGAGCACGAAACGCACGGTCGCACCGGTACCCTCGGCCACCGTCACGCCCTGGATCGGCAACGTCACACCCGGGCGCAGCTGCGGATGCCACGCGTGCGCCTTGTATTGCCCGGCTGCTACGCCATCGATGCTGGCCCTGCCCTTCGCGTCGGTCACCGCCATCTCCTGGTCCTTCGTGACGTAGAGGTACGTGAGCATGTAGTCGTGGATGTTGCAGCCGACCGCCGCGTTGCCCGCGTTCTTCATCACCAGCGGGGTCGAGCTTTCCCCTGGCGCGAGCATGTATTCGAACTTCTCGAGCGCCGAAAACGAGTAGACGTGGTGGCGCGTGATGTCGCTGTTACGGAACACGACGCTATCGCCCACGCGGAGCGCGGTGACATAGGGGATGAAGGTCTCGTCCTTCTGGTCGACGTAGCGCGTCTCCGCCGCGGGCGTGCGCGTGGGCGTGCCCGGGTTCGGTGCGAGCGTGACGACCGCATCGGGGATCGGCTTGCCGGCGGGATCGACCACCTCGATGGCGACGCGGCCCGCAAGCGCGGGGGCGGACGTGAGCATGGATAGCGTCGCGACGGCGAGCAGGCAGCGCATAAGGATTCCCCTGGTGACGGGGCCCTAGCCTAGCCCAGTTGGCGGTTCAACCTCTAACGGGGCGCAGCATGCGGCAGATGCCGGCGATGGGACGTGAAGGGCCGCACGGATCGCTGTGCCAGGGGTCCGGCCGGTGCCGTACCGCCACGCTGTCGAACGATGGCTGGCCAAGGCCGCCGGCGCTGCCGCAGGCCATGGCCAGCGCCATGCCCGCGAAAAGGATGCTGATCGTGCGCCTGGCTGCCATGTGGGCGGTCCCCCCGCTGTCGTCGCCACCGACGTTAGGCCGGCCGGCGTGAAGGAACAATAGTCCGAATGGGAGGGATGGCCTCGACATTCGCCCGGTCCCCGACGACCCGGACATGCACGTCCGCCAGCGCGGCCACGGCATCGCGGTGCGAGACCACCACGATGACGGTATCCGGCAGGCTGGCCCGCACGCCACGCAGCACCGCCAGCTCGGCCGTCGCATCGAGCGTGCTGGTGGCTTCGTCCAGCACCGCAAGCACCGGCCGGCGCAGGATCACCTGGGCCAGCATCAGCCGTTGCAGCTCGCCGCCCGAGAGGCGGCTGGACTCACCGTGCACGGCGAGGTCGAGGCCTTCCGGTGCCGCGTCGATGCGCGGTGCGAGGCCCACGCTGCGCAACACCTCGCGCAGGGTCTCGTCGGAGGCCTCCGGGTCCGCCCAGGCGAGCACCTCGCGCACGCGACGCTGCCAGGGGCGCACGCCCTGGCTGACATAGGCACCGCGCGCCAAGCGGGTACGCCAGGCGTCGTAGGTGAGCGGCACGCCATCACGGCTGGCCATGAACAGGTCCGGCCGCGCCATGCCAGCCAATGCGTCGACGAGACTGCTCTTGCCGATCCCGGAGTCCCCGCTGACCAGCACCAGTTCGCCCGGCCGCAGCACCAGCCCTTCAAGGAGAATGCCTTCACGCGGGGGCTTCACACGCATGCGCTCGATCACGACCTCACCCAACCCGTCGTGCGCATCGGGCGCCGGCGCGCTGTTTTCCATCGCCATGTAGCGCTGCCACAGCGCCAGCGCCGGCTCGGCGGACCGCAGCTGCTGGAAGCCCTGCCGGGTGGAAATCAGGTACGGCAGCAGGCGACCGAGCAGCAGGCCGACGGCCACGAGGGCGGCACCATCGATACCGTGCGAGCGATCCGCCAGCAGAAACACCACGGGGATGCCGACGGCGGCACCGAGTTCGAGCACCAGCCGGCTCGACGCCACCAGTTCGAGCTGGCGCCGGTAGCCATGGCCGAGGCGACCGGAGACATCGCCGTAACTCGCCCGCTCCGCCGCTTCCCTGCCGAACGAGCGGACATGGCGAAGGCGCCGCGGGAAGTCCTCGCTGTGCCAGAAGAGATCGGTCATGTCGGCGACGTAGCGCCGGCTGACCTCGCCATGCTCTCGTCCGGTCACGCGCGACGTCAGCAGGATCGCCACGAGTAACAGCGGGATCGTGAACATCAGTACCGGCGAGATCCAGAGCGCGAACGCGATGCTCACCAGCGAGGTGAGCACGGCCACGGCGAGTTGCTGCATCGCGCCCAGGCCCTGTACCAGCAGTTCGCTGTTGAAGGTGAGGACGTTGGCGATCTCGGCGGAACTCGCACCGGCCAGTTCCGGCAGGCTCGCGCCCAACAGGTGCGCGTGCACGTCGCCACGCAAACGCACGGCGAGCCGCGCGACCTGCGCGGCGCCCAGCCGCGCGGATTGCCAGCGCAGCAGTGCGAAGAGTATGCCGCTCGCGGCGAACGCGGCGGCGTTGAGGGTGAGGTCGGGACTCGCGAACGGTACCGCGTGGCCCGGCTGCACGAGCGGCACCAGCAGCACGGCGGAAAGGCTCCCGCTGACTGCCGCACCCACCGAAAGCGCGGCGTACACCAGCAGGGAGATGCGTTCAGCATGTGGCAGCAGCGCCAGCAGCCCTCGCCATGCCGATGGCCCGCGCATGTTCAGCCCACCGCTTCCTGCACGTCCAGCCACGGCATCAGTGCCTGCAAGGTCGCACGCGGATCCGGTCCGCGTCGCAGCACCCACGCGCCGCGGAGCAACGCGGTGTCGATGAAGCGCCGCCAGCCCGGCTGGCGGGCCGCGTACGGCTGGTCTTCGGTGAGCCGCACGATCGCGTCATCGCGCGCCATGGGTTCGAGCAACGGCCCGTCCGTGCGCTGTGGTGAAAGCAGCATCGTCGCGACGATGTCCAGCGGCTCCGCTGCCGGGCGCATCCCGCCGCCACGCAGGTCGATCTCGAACTTCTCCACGCCGCTGCGCCGGCGGATCCGCGGTGACGCCATGATCTGCCGGCGTGCCGGTCCATCCAGCCACGCAAGGCTCGCATCCGTCACGTGGAGGAAGTTCGGCACGCCTGTGGCGCGCAGCCGTTTCGGCTCGACAAATACGCCATCCTCCGCGAGCACGTCATACCCGTCGAGCGCAGCCTGCAGGGTCAAGGTCGATTTGCCGGCACCGGATGGTCCGAGCAGCAGGACGCCGCGGCCCTCGCCACCGATGCATGCCGCGTGCAGCGAGACCAGGTCCTGGCCGCGCGCCGCCAGCAGGTACACCGCGAACTCGATCAGCTCGTAGCGTACGTGGTAGGCGAAAACGAGGCGGTCTTCGGACACGGTCACCACCGCTCGCCGCTGCGCAGGCGAGACGATGACGTGATTCGAGGCGTCGACGATACCCATCACCATCCCGCCGCCCGAGGAGGTCTGCACGGGCGGAGGCTCCGAGGGGCCACCGGCACGGGCCGGCACCAGTCTCAGCTCGATGTGGAACACCGGCGGTACCGGCGCCAGGCGGTGGGCGGGCAGCCCTTCGTAGGCGCTGCCGGCGATCGCGAGCAGCGCCTCGCTGTTGCTTGCGAAGACGAACGAGGCGCCAAGCACGGGCCAGCTGCGGGCATGGGCCAGCCGCATGCGCTCCCCGAACGGGTCGGCGAACTCGGGGGCATCGAATGGATCGGTGTGGGCCATCGTCGCGTTCGCCGGGATAACCGCCGTAGGTGCCCGGCCCCGCCTGGAAGGTTGTGCCACCGGGCCCGGCAACCTGCCCGGGGGACCGGGGCACTCACGCCTATCCCGCATGACGCGAAAGGCGTTCACCCCATGCTGAACATCCTGGTAGGCCACTCCTACTTCCTGCGCTACGACCGCAAGCAGTGGGAGCGTGGCAAACCCTACCCGCCGCTCGCGACCCTGCAGATCGCCGCCCTGCTGCGGCGCATGGAACACGCGGTGGGGCTGTTCGACGCGATGCTCGCCGACGGCGTCGAGGATTTCGCACCCATCGCGCAGGCACAGCGCCCGCAGCTCGTCGTGTTCTACGAGGACAACTTCAACTTCCTCACCAAGATGTGCCTCGGCAACATGCGCGATGCGGCGTGCCGCATGATCGGCGAAGCGAAAGCCGATGGCGCGCGCGTGCTCGTCGCCGGTTCCGATGCATCGGATCATCCCGAGGCGTTCCTCGCCGCCGGGGCCGACGCGGTGCTGACCGGTGAAGGCATCGGCGCACTGATCGAGCTGGTGAACCGCCTCGAGCGCGATCCGATCATCGATCCGGAGGCGTGGACCGAAGGCGTGGCAGGCATCGCCACGCGCTCGCCCGCCGGCACGAGGGTCACGCGCCTCGGCGTCGTCCCGCCCGATCCGCGCATCAGCGGCCTGCCCGCGTGGGACCTTGTCGACATGCCGCGCTACCGCGCGCTGTGGATGGAGCGGCACGGCTATTTCAGCCTGAACATGGCCGCCTCGCGCGGCTGCCCGTTCCGCTGCAACTGGTGCGCGAAGCCGATCTGGGGCAACCACTACAACCAGCGCCCCCCGCAGGATGTCGCCGCAGAAATGACCTACCTGAAGCAGACGTACGCGCCCGACCATATCTGGATGGCCGACGACATCTTCGGTTTCCACATCGACTGGGTCAGCGCGTTCGCCGCCGAAGTGCGGGCATCCGATGGCTCGGTACCTTTCATGATCCAGACCCGCGCGGATCTCTCCAGCGAACGCATGGCCACCGCACTCGCCACGGCCGGTTGCGTCGAGGCGTGGATCGGTGCGGAAAGCGGCAGCCAGCGCGTGCTCGATCGCATGACCAAGGGCACGAAGGTGCCGGACCTCATCGCCGCGCGGCAGCGGCTGGGTGCGCACGGCATTCGCGTCGGCTTCTTCATCCAGCTCGGCTATCTCGGCGAGGAACTCGATGACCTGCTCGCCACGCGCACGCTGGTGCAGGCGGCAAGCCCCGACGATATCGGCGTGAGCGTGTCGTATCCCCTGCCCGGCACGAAGTTCTTTGAAGAAGTCCGCGCGCAGCTCGGCCGGAAGACTCAGTGGGACGATAGCGGCGACCTGGCGAGGATGTTCCAGGGGGCGTACGACACGACGTTCTACCGCGAAGTGCGCGACCTGCTGCACCGGGAAGTCACCGACCCGGGGCAGGATCTCGATGAGGACTGGGCCGAACTGCTCGCGCGCGAGCACCTGCACCGCAACGCCGAACCCACGCCTGCCGCGTGGGCGCGCCGCGCGACCGGGGCATGAGCATGCTGCCGCCCCTGCCGGTACTGAAGCGCGGCCTGGCCCTCACCACCGAGGCGCTGGCCAACGAACTCGCGCTTGGCCGTTCCGGTACCGCGCAGCCCGCGTGGAGTGAGCTGGAATGGCGTCTCGCCGGTGCCGCCGCGGTCGCGCACGGCATATCGCCACTGCTTGCCGGGTTCTCCACCTGGGCACCGGAAGGCTGGCAGGATTTCCTCGCCACGCAGCGCGAGCATGTGGAAGTCCGCCAGCAGCGCGTCGCCGCGCTACTCACGCGCATCGACGCCAGCGCGCGACGCATGGCGTTACCGCTGGTCGCGCTGAAGGGCTCGGCACTGCATGGTCTCGGTATCTACGTGGCCGGCGAACGGCCGATGGCCGATATCGACCTGCTGGTGCGGCCGCGCGATGCGCACGTCGTGAAGACCCTGCTCGAGGAACTGGGTTACGACGAGTCGTTCCGCCAGTGGAAGCACAGCGTGTTCAAGCCACGCGATGGTCTTGCCGTGCGTGGCCTGGGCGAACACCGCGATACGCCGGTGAATATCGAAGTGCACACACGCATCCAGGAACGCCTGCCGGTGCGCACCGTCGATATCACCGAACGCATCTGGCCCGCGGAAGCGCAGCCCGGCATCAACCCGTATCCCTCGCGCGGTGCGCTCATGGCCCACTTGCTGCTGCATGCCGCCGGCAACGTATGCGGCCGCAGCCTGCGCCTGCTCCACCTGCACGACATCGCCCAGCTCGCCACGCGCATGCCACGCGATGAATGGGCCACGCTGTGGCAAGGCGATGAAGCCCCCTGGTGGGCGTGGCCTCCGCTGCGCCTCGCCGCCCGCTACTTCCCGGGCACCGTGCCGCGCGGCGTGCTCGACCAGCTCCGCCGCGACTGCCCCCGCCTGCTCCGCACCGCGGCACACCGCCAGACCCTGACCAGCGTCTCCTGCTCACGGCTATGGCTGAACCTCCTGCCCGGCGCGGAATGGTCACGCACGCCCGCCGACCTCACCCGCCTGCTCATCAACCGCGTACGCCCCACGCAGGAAAGCCGCGAGGAACGCGCCGACATGCTGCGTACCCAGGTATGGCTGCAAGGGCAGACATGGGTACGCCGCAACCACCTCACCCGCCTCATCACCGGCCTCACCCGGCCCGTACCGCGCATGGATACGCTCTACGTCGTCCGCGCCGCGCTAGGCGAACTGGCGTAATTCAAGGCCCACGCCCCCTTGTAGGAGCGCGCTCGCGCGCGACATCTTTTCGCCCGACCGCGCAGGCCCTGAAGCTCTTCGGCATCCGGGAATCGCGCGCAAGCGCGCTCCCACAAGGTCGTTGCTACCTGAGGTGTGCGTCGGGTGCGGGCGCCGGTCGCGAATAGTGCGGCGCGGTGTACAGGCGGATGAAGGCGGCTGCCGTGGCGTCGGCATCCTCGGTGAGCGCGCGGTAATGGGCAGCGGTAGCGAGCTTCTGGCGTAGCGCTTCGTCGCGGGCTATCCGGGTGATCGCGTCGGCGAGGCCTTGTGCGTCGCCCGGTTCGGCGGTGAGTGCGGCGTGGGGTGCCCATTCGGCGTAGTGGCCGACGGCGGTGCCGACGGAGGGTACGCCGAGGACGGCAGCTTCGAGGAGGACCAGCGGGCCGGCTTCGTGGCGCGACGACATGACCAGGAGGTCGGCCTCGGCAAGCAGCGGACGCAGCGCCGCCTGGGTGCGGAAGCCCAGGAAGTGCACCCGGGAAGCGATGCCAAGTTCGTCGGCGAGTGCCTGGATGCGGCCGTCGAGCGTGTCGACGCCGATGATGTTCATCTCGTAAGCGACGCCTTGCGCCGTGAGCAACGCGAGTGCGCGTAGCAACGTGGCCTGGTCTTTCACCGGATTCAGGCTGGCTACGTGGATGAGCTTCAGCACATCGCTGTTGCGTGGGCGCGGGGCGAGTTCCGGCCAGCGGTCGACATCGACGCCGAGCGGGATGCGCTGCGCCTTAATGCCAAGCGCTTGCAGCGAGTCGAGGATCGGTGTGCTGGCGGCGGATACGCCGGCGGCACCGTGCAGGACCGCGGCCTCGCTGACGCGGCTGCGCAGGCGACGCCGGCCGCCGTAGCCGATGTCGTGCAGCGTGACCAGCTCGCCGCCGGCGATGTGCACGTAGTACGGGATGCGCAGAAGCGTGGCGGCGATGGCGGCGACCTGGCCACAGGTGCCGGAGAAGAGGGATTGGAGGAGGTTGAAGGGGGCGATGCGGTGTTCTTTCAGGATGGTTTGCGTGGTGCGCCAGCGGAGCCAGGCGTTTGGGTTTCTTCGCTCCGTTGGGTTATCGCGCGCAAGCGCGCTCCCACAAGGGCTGGGGTCGGCACCGGGATCGGGGCGGTGGTCGCCTATGTTGTGGATGTGGGCGCCGCGGAGGGTCCAGCGGGCGGGGTGGGGTTCCTGGTGGAAGGCAAAGACGTGGACGTCGTGGTGGCGGGCGAGTCGTTCGATGAGCGCGAGGAAGGCGGGGATGACGCGTTCTTCGCCACCGCGGTCGACGCCGCCGGGGAGGATGATGCCGATCTTCATGCGCGTAACCTGCGCGCCGATTCGAGCTGGGCGTAGGCGGACGCCCAGCGCCGGCCGAGTGCCGGGAACGAGAGGCGGGCCTGGAAGTGTTCCCGCACGAGTTCGCGAGGCGGCTGGTGGCGCGTGACGGCAAGTAGCGCGTCGCCACAGCGCGCGCCGTCGCCGGCCGGGTACAGGCGCCCCACCGCGCCGTTGCCGGTCAGTTCGCGGAACGACGGGATATCGGTGACCACGGGCACCGCGCCGCAGGCCATCGCCTCTAGCAACGCAAAACCGCAGCTCTCCGAGTGGCTGGCACTGATGTAAATGTCGGTGGCGCGCATGAACGTCTCGACCTGTGCGTGTGGCACCTTGCCGATGAGCTCGACCCGGTCGCGCAAGTGGTCGTCGGCAGCGATGCGTGCACGCACCGCATCCAGCAGCGGCGCATTGCCAAACACGCAGTACAGGCGCGCCCCAGGATTCACTGCGGCAAGCCGGGCGAATCCTTCGAGCATGCTCAACGGATCCTTGTTCTCATTCAGATGGCCCACCCAGAGCACCATCGGCGCACCCGCGACACCGAGCGCCGCGCGCGCCGCATCACGGCTGCCCGGCGTGAAGCGGCAGCTCGATTCGGGTATGGACAGCACGCGCATGGTCGGAGGAAACAGGCCGGCGACCTCGAAGCGATGGGCGAGCGCCGCCGCGGTGAACGATACGGCGTCCACGTGGCGCAGCCAGCGCCGCCATGTACTGCGTCGCCACCAGGACGGCACCCGGTCGGCATGGTCCTGCAGGACGATCGGCAACGACGGAAGCGCCTGGGCGATCGCGAACGCTTCCTCAGCGCAGGCCAGGCTGTGAATGTGCAACACATCCGGCGGGTGGCCGCGCAACAGGTCGGCAATGCGCTTGCCCCGTGCACGCGGGGTCGCGAAGCCGTCGAGGTCGACGAAGTGGTAATCGATGCCGTGCCGCTGGAAGCGCGACTCACTCGATGCGGCCTGCACCACGCTGACCCGTGGTCCACCGGCCGCGACGGCCTCGGGGATATCGGCGAGCGAAGGCCATTGCAGGAACAGCTCGCCAGGCGAGATGCCGGCGGGTGCGGGATGCAGGTTGAGCTGGGTGACGCGCATGGCCGCCCTCGCCCTAGATACCCGAGACCTGCGGCAGGCGCAGCTTCACCAGCCGGTTGGCAAGGTTCAGCTCCCAGGGCTTGTCGTAGCGGCGGCGATGGTAGCGCCACGAGGCGAGCGCGCTCAGGCCACGCTTGGCCCACGATGGCGAGCGCATGTCCTGCACCGTCGGGAAACGGCAGCGCAGCACGGTGACGAAATCCTGGATGTGCCGGCGCAGGTCGTCGGTCAGCCACGGCGCATCCGCGTGGCAGGCATAGTCGACCCAGCGCTTCTCGGTCCATTCCTCGGGCGAGGCAGGAAACACCACCGGCTCGCCGTTCAGATCGAGCAGCGGCATGGTGGCGCGCTTGCCGCGGTCTGTCTCATGCTTGCTGCTCTCGGGGAGCGGCGTGTAGATGTACACGATGATTTCCGACGCCGGGTTGATCCGCTTCAGTTCGCGGATGAACTCGAACGTGTGCTCGGTTTCCTCCTCGGTGTTCTCCGGCGGGGCAACCATGAACGAAAGCTCGGGGATCACCCCATGGCGGCGGCACAGTTCCGCCACCTCGAGCGTCTGGTCCGGCCGCGTGCCCTTGCGGATCTCCTTGAGCATCGCGCCGCTGGGCGATTCCGCGCCGACATACGCCATCTTCAACCGGCTCTTCCGTACGAGCTTCCAGCTGCTCTCGGAGAGCTTTAGCAGCGCATCGGAGCGCGCGTAGCACCACCACGGCAGCTCCATCTTCGCCATCACCTCGAGCAGCGGCACCATGTCTTCCTCGCGATCGAAGAAGTTGTGGTCGAAGTACTGGATGGAATCCGCGCCGAGGTGGTGCTTCAGGTACGAAAGGTCACGCTCCAGGCGGGCGGCCGCGGGCAACTGCGTCGTGCCGCCGAACATCGCGTTCACACCGCAGAACGTGCAACGGAAGCGGCAGCCGATCGCGGCCTGGTGCGCCGCCGTGCGCTTCCCCAGGAAGGTGCGCGCGAGATAGCGGCGCGGATCACCCAGCTTGTCATACGGCAACACGATGCCGGGATCGCCCAGGTGGAACTTGCGGTTAGGGTTATGCACGATGTGGCCATCGGCATCCTTCCATGACATGCCCGCGATCCGCGAGACATCGCGATCCGGGCGGGCTAGCGCGGCGATCAGGTCGGGCATGGTCTCCTCGCCCTGCCCGCGCACGGCGTAATCGACATACGGCGCTGAGAGCGCCGTGTCCGTATACAGCGTGGGGAAGTAACCACCCCAGATGATCGGCAGGTGCGGGTGGTGCTCGCGCACGGCTTTGGAAACCGCGATGGAAGGCGCCGTCTGCGGACCACCCATGACGCTGATACCGACGGCATCCACCTTGTTCGCCACGATGGCTCGCAGCGTGGCATCGACCACGTCACGATCGACATTGCCATCGACGATGGTGCTTTCGCCATGCCGATCGAGCGTGGACGACAGGTTCAGCAAGGCAAGCGGAAACCGCGCGCCCTGGCGTGACGTGATCGTCGGGTTGACCAGCAGGGTATGGGGCATCGTTGGGTTCGTCAGCGTGCAAGTCGGCGAAGGCGCATGACCAGCGCCACGGGAACGTCCAGCGCGACCGGATCGAAACGGGCACCGGATGGGATATCGGCGGGGTCGAGCATCGGCTCGGTGACCGCATCGATGGCAAGGCCGGCGTCCACGCAGGCCGCATGCCAGTCGCTGTAGTAGTGAGTGGCGTGGCGGACGGCATAGCGTTGCCCCCCGGCCTTGAAATCGCGGCGCCAGCCGAGCGCGGCACCCACCGGGTGGAAGTCGCTCACGACCAGCGTGGCTCCCGGCCGGGTCACCCGCGCGAATTCCTCCAGCACGGCGTCCAGGCGCGGCACATGGCCCACGGCCAGGCCGCACAGCAGGACATCCGCACTGGCATCAGGCAGCGGCAACGCGGTGAGATCGCCCTGGGCGAGCGCGATCCGCGCACCGGCGGGAGCGTCGTCGAACGAGGCCGCCGCACGCGCGAGCATCGGTCCGGAAAGATCGATGCCGACCAACGTGGTCGCACCGCGCGCCAGGGCATGGCGCAGGTAACGCCCGCTGCCACACCCGGCATCGACCACGTCCAGGCCCTCCAGCCGCGCGGGCATCAACGCGAGCATCGCCCGCTCTTCCGCGTGCATCACCGGGTTATGCGCGTGCGCCGGGTACGAGGATGCCCACAGCGCATACGCGGGTGCGGGATCGAGGAGGGGCGTCGCGGCATCCATGCTCAGTGCACCTTGTGCATGCGTTCGAAGCCGGGCTCGAGCGCCATCAGCGCGGGATCGGCTAGCGACGCGGCCACGAGTTTGGGCCGGCCATCCAGCGTCACGGCGACCGTGTCGACGCCGGTGGCGGCGAACCAGTCGGCGAAGTCGGGGTCGGCGATGCAGGGGCGGCCTGCGCGGATCACGGCACGGAGGTCGGCGCGGCGGAGGGTGTCGAGGATATTTGCCGTGGGGTGGGATGTATCGCGCGCAAGCGCGCTCCCACGACAGACCAGGAAGTCCGCGTGGGCGCCGGGGTCGAGGGTGCCGCGATCCTTGAGGCGGAAGATGCGCGCGGCGTCGGAAGTCACCAGGCCCAGCAGGCTGGCAGCGTCGAGTTCGTCGCGTTCGCGGACGCCACAGAGTTCGTCCAGCAGGTCACGCGCGCCGGAGAGGCGCGAATCGCTGCCGAGGGCGAGCCTGCCTGCCGCCGCGAGTGGCCGCGGATCCAGCGTGGTACCGAGCAGGTTGCGATTGCTCGCGGGGCACCACACCACCGCGGCGCCGCGCGCGACGACGCGCGCCATGCCGTCGGCACCCAGTCCCACGCCGGGCACCAGGATGCTGTTGGAACCAAGGCAACCCATGGCGTCGAGCGCGTCGAGCTCGCCGCGCGCCGTGGCATCGCTGCCTTCCGCGAGGTGGATGATCCACGGTGTATCCGCCGGCGTCGCCAGGTAGCTCGCGCGCACCGGGGGCCCGAATGCCGGGCCACCGACGGCGTAGCTCCAGCCGTGCCCGCGCAACAGCGCCACCGGGAAATCGTCCGCATCCAGGGCCTCGTGCCATGGATCGTGATGGACCACGCACGTCGTTCCGGCCAACAGGTTTTTCAGCGCACCGTGGCGCATGCGCAAGGCCTTCGGCACGGCCAGCGCAGCCTGCACGTCCGGGTGCGCGAAGTGCGCCTGGAACGCCTCGATCCAGGCATAGCTGTTCGGGAAGACCGTACCGCCGGGGAGCGGCGGCACACCGTTCACCTGCAGGTGCTCGTGCGCATTGATCAGCGCCGGCATGACGATGTGCTCACGCAGGTCCACTTCATACGCGCCTCGTACCGGCCGCGCGGCGAAGCGGTCACCCACCAGTGCGGGCACGTGCCGCGAGAGGCCGTGCGCCGTCATGGCCACGGCGCCACGCAGCACCGCACCGGTGGCGTGTCGTGCGCTCAACGGCGGTGCATCACGATGAGGAAATGGTCGCCCATGTCACGCAACAGCGGCAGACCACCTAACCGGTCGTCCATGCGGCCGAGGCGCTCGTAGAACGCGGGGCGGCGTTGCACGCGGTCGATCATGTACGGCGGCGGCAGGAACAGGCTCAGCGCGCGGTAACTGCTCAGCGTGAAGTGTTCCGAGAACGCGGCGTAGAACTCGCGCGGGAAGTAATACCAGGTCCAGATCGTGTGCTTGTTCATGCCCACGGGCGTGACCCCGCGCGCACCACGGACCATCGCCCGGCGCAGCCGCCCGCGCATGGCGTAATGCCCGACCTCCCAGGGGACGACCCGCCCCATCACGGAGAACACCAGGCTGCCGCCGTGGCGCACGAGCCGCGCGCATTCCGTGGCGACCTGGCGTAGGTCCGGCGCGCAGTTCAGCGGGCCGAAGTTGGAATAGACCCCGTCGAACTCGCCGTCGATCCGGTCGAGCTCCTGGATACCGACATGCACCGCATCGAGCCGCTCGCTGACGCCCGCGGCACGTGCGCGCTCGCGCGCCCGCTCCACCATGCGCGGCGACCAGTCGCTGGCGGTCACCCGGAAGCGGCTGCGGGCGAATTCCACCGCATCGATGCCGGTACCGCAGCCCAGGTCGAGCAGGCGCGATCCGGCGGGGAGTTCCGCGCGCACCGTCGCCCAGAGCGTATGGCGCATGCGCTGGATCAGCTCGTTGTTGCCGCGCGGCCCGTCATAGTCGGTCGCGACGCTGTCGAAGGCCTCCTGCGTCTCACGCAGGCGAATATCAAGCGGCGTCGGCGCTACCGTGTCGTGCCTCGTACTCATCGCGTTCTCCGCCGTGCCGTTTACCTGCCCAGTGAGTGCCGGCAGCGGGCTCGCGGGTTGAACGGCGCAGGGCATCGGCTGCCACGGCAGCCAATACCCCGAGGAACAGCCCACCGAGCACGCCCAGGCCGCCCACCAGCGGGATCATCGGCGCGACCGGGTTCTCGGAGACGTGGACCGGCCAGGGCATGGAGGTCTCGAAGGTGTAATTCGCTTCCAGCCGTGTGCGGATCTCCGAACGGGCCTGCTGCAGGTCGCGGATGCCCGCATCCGTCCCAGCCAGGGAGAAGCTGGCGAGCGCGCCCTCGCCGCGGCTGTTGCCCATCTCGCCGCGCAAGCGGGTGCGGTCGGCGATCGCGGCATCGAGTTCGCCGTCGATCTCCATGAGGCGCTTCTGGGCCGTCGCGAGCGGCACCGAGCCGATCGTCTTGTGGATCGCCTGCAGGTGCTGCACGGTCGCCAGCGCAAGCTGGCGCGCGTCTTCCGGTGAGTAGGCACGAATCGTCACGTGCAGCAGGTTGGCATACGGCTGGGGGTCCAGCTTCATGCTCGCCCGGTAGACGCGGGCCTCCGGCGACTTGAGCGGGATGCCGACACCGCTGAGCACTTCATTCTTGAAATCGTCGGTCTTCAGCCGTTCCATCACGCGCAGGAGCGATTCCACCTTCGGGTCCTGCCCCGTGGGAGCCGCACCGATCTGGCCGATCTGGATCCACGCGTCCACCTCCCACTGCCGTTTGGCCAGCGAGAGGTAGCCACCGACCAGCGCGAGCACGGCGACGAACACGCCAATGAACCACCAGCGCTGGCGGGCCAGCAGGCGCCACATATCGATGAGGTAGATCTCGTCCTGTTGCATGGCAGTGCCGTCGTCAGTGAGGGGAAGTTAGGAGCAGGCGGCGGCTCGGGAGGCACGCCGATACGAGTTGCAGCAGCAGGCACAGCCCGATGAAGCCAAAGTTCATCCAGATGAACGCCTGCGGCGCGAACGGCGCCATGAGGCAGACGTAGGCCATGCGCAGGAAGATCAGCAGCGTGAACAGCGACGAGGACGCCGCGATCCGCCGCACGCTCCAGCGCATCAGCAGGTACAGCGTCACCAGCGCGGCAAACGCGCCGAGTGGGCCCCATGCGAGCAGGAACGGCAGGAACTCGGTGCCGACGTTGACGTTCGAGGCATCCAGCGGGATGTCGGTGCCCGCCGTCGCGATCGAGCCCTGCAA
>NZ_JBQCFT010000336.1:0-27360 GCF_051958795.1 Luteibacter sp.
GGCTTCCCCGAAACGAGCTACGCATGGCGCCACCAGATACCCGAGCTGGCAATGCGTTACCGCGTGATCGCGCCGGATCTGCGTGGCTACGGAAAGACCGACAAACCGGCGAGCGGCTACGACAAGCGCACGATGGCCCGCGACCTCGTCGCACTCCTTGACCACCTTGGTATCCACCGTATCGCGCTTGTCGGCCACGACCGAGGCGCGCGTGTTGCGACCCGGTTTGCCAAGGATCATCCACAGCGCCTCGACCGCCTGGTCGTCGTGGATAACGTCCCCACGCGCATCGTTGCCCAGTCGATGAATGCGAAGGTGGCTAAGGCGTACTGGTTCTTTGCCTTCCACCAGGTGCTCGATTTGCCCGAGGCGCTGATCAGTGGCCGGGAAGATGTCTGGCTGCGGCATTTCTTCACCGACTGGTGCTACGACCCGCACACCATCATGGGTGCGGACTTCGACGCGTATGTCGCGGCGTATCGGGAGCCTGGCGCGGTGCGGGGGGCGATGGCCGACTACCGCGCGGCGCCCGAAGACGTCCTGCAGGACGAGCAGGATGCCGACCAACTCATTTCTTGCCCCGTGATGTCCATCTGGGGTGCGGACTTCGAAGCAGTCGGCGGCACGTTCGACATGGCGGCGGTCTGGCGCGGCATGGCGACTGACCTGCGCGCGGAGCCCATCGCGCAGTGTGGGCACCTGCCCCAGGAAGAGCAGCCCGAGGTCGTCAACGGCCTGCTGCTCGACTTCCTCGACGGCTGGAACGGGGGTGCGGCATGAAGCGCCTCTGGTTGTTGTTTGCGCTCGTCACCAGCGTGGGGGCGTGGGCCGCCGACGGCGCCGGCGTAGGGCCCCAGGGCCCGGGCTTTTACCGGATGCGGCTGGGTGGCGATGAGGTGACGGCGCTGCTCGATGGCACCCATCCATTCCCGGCGGATGAGTTGCTGACCCACATCGACCGTGCAAAGGTCGATGGTCTCCTCAAGGCTGATTTCCTCGCTTCCCCGGTGCAGGGGTCGATCAACGCGTTCCTGATCAGGACGCCCGACCGGCTGGTGCTCATCGATACCGGCGCCGGTCCGCTCTATGCGAGTGATGGTGGGTTTCTTCCCACGGCCCTGCTCGCCGCGGGATACCGCCCTGAGGACGTGACCGACATCCTCCTCACCCACCTGCATCGTGACCACGTCGGTGGCCTCATCCGCAACGGGACCATGCTGTTCCCGAACGCCACGGTGCACGTCAACCAAGACGATGCCGACTTCTGGCTCAATCCCGCCAATGAGGGCAAGGTCGAAAAAATCCTGCTGCCCATGTTCCCTGGTGCCATGGATTCACTCGCTCCGTACCAGAAGGCGGGGCACATGGTGACGTTCCGCGGGGAGACCGACGTGCTACCAGGATTCCATGCCATCCCCGCGCCGGGTCACACGCCGGGCCACACGTGGTACCTGGTGACGAGCGGCCAGGAGCACCTGCTGGCCTGGGGCGATACGGTCCACGTGGCAACCGTGCAGCTCGCCGAGCCGGGTGCCTCCATCCGCTACGACTACGATCAGGCGGCCGCGGCGGCGTCTCGCAAGCGGGCGCTGGAGGAAGCAGCGTCAGAGGGTTACTGGGTCGCGGCGGCGCACGTGTCGTTTCCGGGTCTCGGGCACGTAAAGCGCTCGGCAACCGGATATCAGTGGGTACCGGCGAACTACACCCGCACACCCTGACTCAGGCGAGATAGCCCCGGGCAAGCGCGATGGATAGCGCATGTGCCCGGTTGGTCGCCCGCAGCTTGGCCATGGCGTGCGACAGGTGTTCCTTGACCGTGTCGGCGGCGATGCCGAGGTGCCGGGCGATCTGCTTGTTCTCGAGCCCCGCTGCCACGCCGCGAAGCACGGCGAGCTCACGATCGGTTAGCGGCTCATCCCCCCGGTACTCCGAAAGGCGCTTGGCCACCTCGGCCGAGACGCGGTGTTGGCCCGCGTGGACGGCCCTGACTACGCCAACAAGGTCGTTCGCAAGGGACGTCTTGAGCAGGTAACCCTGTGCACCCGCGGCGAGCGTGCGCCGTGCGGCGGCGTCGCCACCGAAGGTCGTGAGCACGATCACGCGAGCCATGGGGTCGATTTTCCGGATGGCTGCAACGACTTCGTCGCCGTCCATGTCGGGCAGTTTCAGGTCGATGACGGACACTTCGGGCCGCATGCTGCCAAAGAGCTCGACGCCTTCACGCCCCGTCCCCGCCTGCCCGGCGATGAGGATGTCGGGTTCCGCGGCGAGCATGGCCACGACGCCGGCTCGGAACAGGGGATGGTCGTCAACAACGATGATGCGGATGGGTGGATTCGTCATGGGCGTCCCAGAGTGCGGACTTTGGCTGGATGAAGACGGCACATCCTTGCAAAAGCAACCGTTGCCATGGTGCTACATTTTCCACTCAGGGGCCAAGGGCCATCGTTAGGTTGCCTTCACGGGCAAGGGCAGGCATCACCATGGGATTTTCTTCGACGGCGGTTCATTGGCGTGCGTGGATGGCGGGCCTCCTGATGGCCACGATGGCCGTGCCGCCGGCATTGGCTGGTCCACTGGCCACCGTGCCCAGGACGACCGAACAGCCCGCAAAGGAACCGATGGCGTTCCGCTCTGTCGAGCAACTGCAGCGAACGCTATACACGCATCGCGACGGCGTGCCGCTTGGGATCTATGCGATCACACAGGACAAGGATGGCTTCCTCTGGGTTGGCGGATCCAGCGGCTTGTATCGGTTCGACGGCGTGGGATTCACGCGAATGTTCGAAGCGGAGCTCCCGCCCATCCTCATAACGGCACTGTTTGTCGATGCCTCTGGCGACCTGTGGGTGGGAAACCTACGCGGTGGCATCTTCCGGGTGCATGAAGGAGCGGTCCGCGGGATCCGGGTTGAGCCCGGGAAGGCAGTCATCATGGCCTTCCACCAGAGGAGGGCGGATGCCCTGTGGGTGGGGACGGCGGGCGGCATCCTGGAGGTCACCGGTGACCGCCTGCAAAATGTCGCCATCGTGCCGCCGGGCATGGACCGCGACCTGTATGTGAACCTCTACGCTACGGCCTGGGACGGCTCGTACGTGGTGTTTGCCGGCCAGAAGGCGTATCGCATGAGGCCTGGCGGCGCGGCATTTGAAGAGGTCGACGCAGACAGTGCGATGGCGGACCTCGCAGGTCTTGCCGGTGACGTCTCGTTTTCGGCCCCCAGCGCGGACATGCTCGTCGACGGATACCGCGCACTGTGGGTGCCGACCAACGAGGGCCTCGCGCGATACCACATGCAGGCGCCCGGCTCGGGCAATGAGCTCGTGGCGGAATCGGTGCGTTTCGCGGATGGAGAGCCGGTCGATGCCACTGCCGACTATATCGACAGGGATGGCAGCGTATGGGTTGCCAGCTCCCGTGGCCTCGAACAATTCCGGGCGGCCCGGTTCACTCCCCTGACGCTTCCGTCGGGTGTGTATCAGCCGGCCATTACAGCAGAAGCCGGTGGAGCGCTCTGGGTGAGTAGTGCGTCCGCCATGTCTCCGTTGCGCGTTGCCGACAGCGTGGCCTCGCACCCGGAGCTGGGCACCAACGTCAGGTGCAGCACGCTGGCTCTAGATGGCGCCATGTGGTTCAGCGGAGACAACGAGCTGCGGCGCCTCGCAGGCGACAACATCGAATCCCTGCCACTGCCAACGCCGGATCCGCCGAGGCAGGCCTCAAAGACACCCGGCCGTGGCTGCGGCGGAATCGCCGTTGGCTCGGCGGGCGACGTGTGGATGGCCCTGTACAAGAAAACGTGGCATTGGACCGGTACGCGGTGGGAGAAGTTTGGCGACAAGACCCCATCGACCGTGACGATCCAGGGGAATACGGTGTGGATTGGCTGGATGGACAAGACGCTGACACGGGTCGACGGCGTGAGGCAGCGTAACCTGACGAAAGCCGATGGACTCGACATCGGCGAGGTCTACGCCAGTTATCCCTCGCGCGTGGGACTTTGGATCGGCGGGGCCACGGGCCTTGTCCTCATGCACGACGGAAGGTTTTCCGCTCTTACCGGTCGTAATGGCGGTCGCTACCCCAACGCCACGGACATGGTGGAGTTCCCGAACGGTGATCTCTGGGTCATAACGGATACGGGCCTCTACCGGCTTCCAGCGGCCGAAATCCGGCTTGCACTGGAAGGGCCTTCACATCCTGTCGAAGACCAGCTGTTCGACCAGGACGACGGGTTGCGCAGCACCCTGGGTAGCGTCCGCGGAGATCCTCTCGAGCCGGGAGCCAAAGGAAGGCTGTGGGTGGCCGGCGACAAGGATGTGGCCTGGATAGATCCCGGTTCCTTCGCCGCGCCGCCCCCGCCAACGGTCGTCATTGACACGGTCAACGGGCAATCGGTCAATTCACCCAGGTGGCATTCGGGCAAGCTCAACCAGGGTACCCGGAATGTTGAAATCGCATTCACGGCGCCGACGTTTGCCGCGCCTGGTCGCGTGCATTTCCGCTATGTGCTCGAAGGTATCGAGGATGGGTGGCAGGACGGCGGTGCGCAGCGGCGCGTGCACTATTCCAACCTCGGGCCCGGACAGTACACGTTCCGTGTGCAGGCCTCCGATGTCGATGGGCGCTGGCCGTCCGCCGCGTCGGTGGTCGCATTCCGGATTCTTCCCGCGTTCTACCAGACCTGGTGGTTCCGCATTTTGTGTATCGTGCTCGGCCTCATCGCGATATGGATACTTTATCAACGCCACCTCGCACGGATATTTGCGGCACACCAGACGCGGTTGAATGAGCGTGAACGCATCGCACGGGACCTGCATGATTCGCTCCTGCAGCAGTTCCAGGCGCTGCTCTTTCATGCCCATGCCGCGAGCGGCATGACTGAAGGGCCCGTGCGTGAGCGCTTCCGCCGGGTGATCGACATCGCCGAAGATGCGCTGGTCGACGGCCGGGAAGCGATCATGGGCCTGCGTTCGGTCAGCGACACGCTCGCCTCGTTGCCAAATGACGTGCAGAAGCTCAGCGAGCTGATCGACCCTCACCACGCCATCGCGGTCACGGTCGCGACGTCGGGCACGCCCGGGCAGCTGAATCCGGCTGTGGCCGATGATGTCCATGCCATCGTCCACGAGCTTGTTGCGAACGCGCTGCGTCATTCAGGAGGTAAGCGGGTACAGGTCGAGTTGCGCTACGACCGGGCCGCGCTTGTCGTGATCGTGACCGATGACGGGCGCGGGATGGACGGCACGGTGGCCCCGCCAGCGGAACACGGACGATGGGGCATCACCGGGATGCGCGAGCGGGCGAGGCAGGTTGGTGGCGCGCTCGTCTTTGGGTGTGCGCCTGGAGGTGGAACGCAAGCGACGTTGCGGATTCCGGCACGCCGCGCTTACCGGCGTCGCTGGCTTGGTCTATGGCGGTAATGATCAGAATGCGTACGAGATCATGACCCGGTTATAGGCAAATGGCCGGTTCCCCGGGTTGAGGTTGTTGCTGCCGCCCACTGACCGTTCCCATCGATTGCGTAACTGGAGGCCCTTGAGGTGACCCGTGAAGCGATAGATGAGGTCAAGGTATACATCGTGGCTGTCACCGCGGTAGACGGTGTCGTATCGGGTGTACGCGACCATGACCTGCGGGTGGTCGGCGAACAGCATCTGCGTCAGTCTCGCCTTCCACGCGTGCCCCGGCCCCTGTTCGACCAGGCCGCGCAGCATCGAGGTCGTGTACAGCGGGTCGGTCGCATACGTTGCGGTAAACGGTGAGATGAGCGCGCCTCCGCCGACCGTGCCCCTGTCCTGGCGGACGACCTGGTTCCAGGACACATCGGCCTTCGTCCGGCCGACCTCGATGCCCACGTCGATGCCGGGGACCTCGCTTCGCACCCGGCGTCCAGCGACACCGACAATCCGTGTGCCCGTTTCAACCAGGGTATTGCTACCCGTCGTCCACTCTTCGACGAGCTGCATGGAGACGAAAGGGGTCACGGCGTGGCCAGCGGGAAGCGTTAGCGTGGCGTCCGTATAGGCCATCCGCGCGAAGTGAAGGAAGCTGTACAGCCAGGTCTGCCCGCTGAACGCACCGTCCCGGCTTTTGTATGTCGAGCCGACGAGCCATGTGCCGCTGTACGCCCTTGCGTCGGCTGGCAGGGAGCCGTTGCCGCCATATACCGGGTCGCCATCGAAGCGGGTGGGGTAGTAGAGGTTGTCGGCGAAGAACCGGCCGGAGGTACGGCTCTTCCATTTGAAGGTTCGGGCAATGGTGAACGCCCAGTCCGCCGTTGCATCGAACTGAGCGCTCAAGGCGCGATACGCAGCGGGCAGTACCCGGGAATCGCTGCTGCCCTGCCATGGCGTGTCGAGGTACTGGTCGCCCGCACGCAGTACCCACCCAGCGCGCCGGAACTGTGCGTAGACCTGGCTGACGGCAGATAGCTTGTTCTCACGCCCCATCACGGTCACGTCGATCCGGGTAACGGGCCTGTTACGCGTACCCAGTGCGTTGGCGTACGCCAGGGAGGCTGCAGCGGAAAAGCCACCGCCAACCTCGCCGCTCTTCAGGTTGATGAGCAGGGCGGTGGCGAATGCGGACGCATCCGGCATGGCCGGGTCGGCATACATGCGCCGGTAGTCGTAGGCGCGCACCAGCCCGTTGACCTGTCCATCAGTGAAGAAGTCACCGGCCCATGCCGTGCACGGGCAGGTCGCCACCAGGGCAAGGCAAAGCATGCGGGGAGCCAGGGATCCCCGGTGCGAGAGAGGGCTCGGAGTTCGTGGGGACGACATGGTGACTGGACCGAGGGGGCGTTCCAGTATCGCCAACACCTGAAGCGAACGATTGTCATCGCGTGCCCTCGGAGAGTCCGGCATGCACCCCGTAACGTCTTAGGAAAAACACCCCCCATACAGGGGGTCAATGCCAGGGGGTGACCTCGCTAGCATTCGCATCGTCTTGTGGTTGTGAAGATGGTGACCCCATGCAAACCGATATCTCGGTGCCCTCGACTAGTGCTGTTGATGCCAACAGTCCGCAACGGATGGTGCAGCAACTCCTGCACCAGGCGCTTCACCAGATAGCGGATGTGGAAGGTGCGGATCGAGCCGCCTGTGCGCGCTACATCGCCCAGGCCCTGCGAATCCATCAGCAAGCGATAACACGGGGTGGCCCCCGTCCACCCACCGGGCTTGCCGAATGGCAGGTGCGAACCGTCAAGGAGGTTGCGCTCGCAAGGCTCGACCTTGGGCTTGCCATCACGGAGCTCGCCGCGGCGTGCAGGTTATCCAGGGGCTATTTCAGTCGCGCGTTCAAGGTCACGTTTGGCGAAAGCCCGCACCGCTGGCGCCATCGCAAGCGCATTGAACACGCATGCAGGAAGCTCGTGTGCACGTCGAACAGCATTGCGGATATCGCCGTGGACTGCGGCTTCAACGACCAGGCGCACTTTACCCGTTCGTTCAAGTCGGCCATGGGTACGACACCGAATTCGTATCGCAAGGCACGAAACGATCGTGTTGAAAGCGTCCGAAGCTGAGCGTCGGTTTTTTATCAAACATCTGTCGATGGATGCCAAAGTTTCTATTTGTCCATGGATGCGTTGCCTATCGTTGACCCATCGCAGGAACGGCCTGCGATCCATCAACGAGGCCTCATCCCATGTCGTTCAATGAACTGATCACGCCCGACACCTGTGCGCTTGCGCTCATCGACTTCCAGCCGGCGATGTTCCAGGGAGTCCAGAGCCACGACCGTAAGGTCATCATGGATAACGTCCAGATCCTCGCGCGTGCGGCGAAGCTCTTCAGGGTCCCGACCATCCTCACCACGGTCGCCAAGGACAGCTTCTCCGGCCCCTTCATGCCAGAAGTGACCGAGGGCGTGTTCCCGGATACGACGGTCATCGACCGCACCTCCATCAACTCCTGGCTTAACGCAGACTTCCGCAAGGCAGTAGCGGCCACGGGTCGCAAGCGCTTCGTGCTCGCTGGCCTCTGGACGGGTGCCTGCGTGAACTTCCCCACGCTCGACATGCTTCGCGAAGGCCTCGAGGTCATCGTCGTGACCGATGCGTGCGGCGATACGAGCGTCGAGGCGCACGAACGCGCGGTGCAGCGCATGGTCCAGGCGGGTGCCGTGCCGATGACGACGCTGCAATTCATGTTCGAGCTCCAGCAGGACTGGGCACGCACGGGCACCTACGAGGGCGTCATGGACATCCTCCGCGCGCTGACGCCGTACGGCATCCAGGTGCGCTTCTCCAAATGGGCGCTTGGTGAACATGCGTCTGAAGCAGGTTAAGGCCATGGTGCCGTATCTCATCTCCCTCGCGTTCGGACTGGCCGTCGGCATTGCCTACGGTTGCTTTGGGGTGCGTTCCCCGGCACCACCGATGATCGCCCTCATCGGGCTGCTCGGCATGCTCGCCGGCGAGGCGGCGGTGTCGTTCGCCAAGGGGCATCCGGATGTCTGGGCCAACCTCTGGCACAGCAAGTCCTTCGCGGTCACCAAGCAAGACGTCCCCCGGTCCAACGACGACCCCGCCTGAATCCCGGAGCTTCGCCATGTCGCACGTCCCCGTCCCTGACCTCATCCTGCACCGAGGCCTGTTCACCACGCTCGACCGCCGGCGGCCGACGGTCAGTGCCGTCGCCATCCACGACGGCCGGTTCCTGAAGGTGGGTGACGACCACGAAGTGCTGGCGCTGGCCGGTCCCGGGACGCGCGTGGTCGATGTCGGTGGGCGCCGGGTCCTCCCGGGGCTCATCGACAATCACCTCCACCTGATTCGCGGCGGCCTCAACTTCAACATGGAGCTGCGCTGGGATGGTGTGCCGAGCCTTGCCGACGCCATGCGCATGCTCCGCCGTCAGGTCGAGATTACGCCGCCGCCGCAGTGGGTGCGGGTGGTCGGCGGCTTCACCGAGCATCAGTTCGTCGAGAAGCGCCTCCCGACCCTTGAAGAGCTCAACGCCGTAGCCCCTGACACGCCGGTATTCATCCTGCATCTCTACGACCGCGCGCTGCTCAACGCGGCGGCACTGCGCGTGTGCGGCTACGCCAAGGACACGCCCAGCCCACCGGGCGGCGAGATCCTGCGTGATGGGAGTGGCAATCCGACGGGCCTGCTGCTCGCGAAGCCGAACGCTTCGATTCTCTACGCGACGCTCGCCAGGGGGCCGAAGCTACCGTTTGAGTACCAGGTCAACTCGACCCGTCACTTCATGCGCGAGCTCAACCGGCTTGGCATCACGGGTGCGATCGATGCAGGCGGCGGCTCGCAGAACTGGCCGGATGACTACGCGGTGGTCCAGCAGCTGTCAGACGAAGACCAGCTGACCATTCGCATTGCCTACAACCTGTTTACCCAGAAACCCAAGGCGGAAAAGGATGATTTCCTCGCCTGGACGAAGTCCGTGACCTACCAACAGGGCGACGACTACTTTCGCCACAACGGGGCAGGGGAGATGCTGGTGTTCTCGGCGGCCGACTTCGAGGACTTCCGTGAGCCGCGTCCGGACATGGCGCCGGAGATGGAGGGCGAGCTTGAAGGCGTCGTCCGGATTTTGGCGCAGAACCGCTGGCCTTGGCGGCTGCACGCGACGTACGACGAGACCATCAGCCGTGCGCTCGATGTGTTCGAGAAAGTTGCGCAGGATATCCCGCTTGACGGCATCCACTGGTTCTTCGACCACGCGGAGACGATCTCGGACGCATCCATCGACCGCATCGCGGCTCTTGGTGGCGGCGTGGCCGTGCAACACCGCATGGCCTACCAGGGCGAGTACTTCGTTGAGCGCTATGGCATCGGTGCGGCGCAGGCGACACCGCCTGTGAAGAAGATGCTTGACCGCGGCGTCAAGGTCTCGGCAGGGACCGATGCCACCCGGGTCGCGTCGTACAACCCCTGGGTGTCGCTTGCCTGGCTGACCACGGGGCGTACCGTCGGTGGGCTTCGCCTGTATCCGCAACGCAACTGCCTGGAGCGCGAGGAGGCCCTTCGCATGTGGACCGAGAACGTCACCTGGTTCTCCAACGAGGAAGGCAAGAAGGGGCGCATCGCGGAAGGCCAGCTCGCCGACCTCATCGTCCCCGACCGCGATTTCTTCGCCTGTGCCGAAGACGAGATCGCCGGCACGACATCTTTGCTCACCATGGTCGGGGGCAGGGTGGTATATGGCACCGGCCCATTCATCACGCTGGATGAGGGCGATGTGCCTGCGGCCATGCCCGACTGGTCGCCAGTCAACACCTACGGCGGCTATGCGTCGTGGGGAGAGCAGCAGCTGCGTATGGATGGGGCGGAACGCCGCCGGCAAGCGGCCTGCGGTTGTTCGCACGGTTGCTCGGTGCACGGACATGACCACGGCCGCTCCCACGGCGCGGCGCTGCCGGTCGATGACTTCAAGAGCTTCTGGGGCGCGCTGGGTTGCGCGTGCTGGGCCGTATGAACCGCCCGGCATCCCTGCGCATGGACGTCGTGCTGTGGCTCGCGCTTCTCGCGCTGTGCTCGGCCTACCTCCAGGGCGCCATCTGCAAGCTCATCGATTTCGATGCGGCGATCGGCGAGATGCAGCACTTTGGCCTTTCACCGCCGCGGCTGTTTGCCTGCGGTGTCATCGCCTTCGAGCTGCTCTGTTCGCTCGCCATCCTGACCGGGCAGCTGCGATGGCTCGGTGCCTTTGCACTGGCGCTGTTTACCTTCGTTGCCAACTTCCTGGCCAATGCCTGGTGGAACGAGCCGGTGGGGCCCGGGCGGAGCATGATGATGAACGGCTTCTTCGAGCACGTCGGACTTGCTGGCGCGTTCGTCTATGCGGGCTGGCTTGACCTGAGGGGGCGTCGCCATGGCCGCTGACCGCAGCGGGCTGGCCGACAGCCTCCGTCCCCTCAAGCACGCGACCTTCGCGATCCTCTGGGTCGCGACCGTGTTGGGTAACACCGGCACCTTCATGCGCGACATCGCCAGTTCCTGGATGGTGACCGAGATGGGCGGCGGCCCCGCTGCCGTTTCGCTCATCCAGGCCGCGGGTTCCTTGCCCATCTTCCTCCTGGCCATACCTGCCGGGGTGTTGTCCGACATCCTGGATCGCCGCCGCTTCCTCATCGCCGTCCAGGTGCTCCTTGCCTGTGTGAGCGCGACGTTGATGCTGCTGGCGTCCACCGGAAACCTGAGTATTCCCGCGCTCATTGCCCTGACGTTCGTCGGAGGCATCGGTGCGGCCCTCGTCGGGCCGACCTGGCAATCGATCGTGCCCGAACTCGTCGAGCGGGCGGAACTGAAGGATGCCGTCTCGCTGAACTCGCTCGGCGTCAACATCGCACGCGCCATCGGGCCCGCCGCCGGTGGCCTGATCCTCGCCGGCATGGGCGCAGCCGTGACCTACGGCACCGATGTCTGCAGCTATTTCCTCGTTATCGCGGCGCTTGTGTGGTGGCGGAGGAAGGCGACGAACGACACGGCGCTCCCCGAGAACTTCCTCGGGGCTTTCCGCGCGGGGCTGCGCTACACGAAGGCGAGCCGTGAATTGCACGTGGTGCTTATCCGGGCGGCCGTGTTCTTTGCCTTCGCTTCGGCCGTCTGGGCGCTGCTGCCCCTTGTCGCACGCGGCACGTTGCATGGGGGTGCGGGATTCTACGGCGTGCTCATGGGCGCCGTGGGAGCCGGTGCCATCATGGGTGCGCTGCTGCTTCCGAAGATGCGCGCGCGATGCAGTGCCGATGCATTGCTGCTCGGCTCAGTACTCATGTCGGCCCTCGTGATGGTCATCCTGGCACTGGTGCCCGATAAGGTCGCGGCGTTTGTCGCACTGCTCGTGCTCGGCGGCGCCTGGATCATGTCGCTGACCACGTTCAACGGTGTCGCACAGGGCATCCTGCCGAACTGGGTACGCGGCCGGGCACTCGCGGTGTATCTCACCGTCTTCAATGGCGCGATGGCGGCAGGCAGCATCGGCTGGGGTGCGCTAGCCGAGGCCGTGGGCGTGGGCACGACTCTTCTTGTCAGTGCCGTGGGGCTCGTTGTGGCGGCATTCGTCATGCGTGCCATGCCGCTGCCATCCGCCGAGCTCGATCTTTCATCGGCGCACCAGTGGGCCGAGCCGCTGACGGTCGAGCCCGTCGCCAACGATCGCGGGCCGGTGCTTATTCTTGTTGAGTACGACGTAGCGCGCGAGCGGCTGCCTGCCTTTCTGGCAGTCCTTGAGCGATTCTCGATGGAGCGCCTGCGTGACGGCGCCTATGCCTGGGGGGTCACGCAGGACTCAGGCAATCCGGAGCGTGTCGTCGAATGGTTCATGGTCGAGTCCTGGGCAGAACATTTACGCCAGCACGAGCGTTTCAGCCACGCGGCGGCTGACATCCAGGGCGAGGCGTCGGCCTTCCACCGGGGGCCGCAGCCACCTTCGGTGACTCACCTCATCGGCGTGAATGCCCGTTCCGTCGCGCAGACCCTTCCTTCCTCCTGAACCACGGACTTTCCCATGCGCCCGCATACCCTGATTGCTTCCCTTGCGCTTCTTGTCTCGTCGGCTGCCATGTCGGCGACGCCGGATTATGCGGTCGGTGCGCAGTACGACACGACCCACGTGTACGTCGCGCCCGGTGACGTGGACGCTTTCGTCCGTAGCTTCACTGCCACCTTCGGCGGGCAGTCGACTAAACAGGTCGTCGTCACCGTGACCCCCACGCCATCCAGCACCTCGTCCCAACTGGTGCAGACGCCGGTCGGGACCATTTCCGTGTTCGGTTTCCGCACGCCGGTTCCTTATCCGTTTGGTGCCGAGCGCACCGGCTACCTTGTCACCGACCTCGATCAGGCGGTCAAAGCGGCCAACGCGGCAGGTGCGGCCACCCTCGTCGCACCCTTCGATGATCCCATCGGGCGCGACGCCGTCGTGACCTGGCCGGGTGGCGTGAACATGCAGTTGTACTGGCACACGAAGAAGCCGGCCTACGCCGCCTTCGAGCACGTGCCGGAGAACCGCATCTACCTGCCGGTCGAGTCTGCCGATGCCTTCGTCAAGGCATTCGTCAGTTTCGCCCATGGCAAGGTGGTCGCCGATGATCGCAACGCGCCCGGGACGGATATCGGACGCAAGGACGGGACGTATCGCCGTATCCGGATTGAGTCCGGATACGGTAAGGCGACCGTGCTGGTCACCAATGGGCAACTCCCGTGGCCCTATGGCACCGAGCTGACCGGCTATGAGGTCACCGACCTCGCCGCAACGCTCAAACGCGCGCAGGAAAGTGGTGCCAGGGTGGTGGTCGATGCGCATGCCGAGGGCGGCCGCCACGCGGCGATGGTGCAGTTCCCCGGCGGCTACGTCGCTGAAATCCACAGCGGCCAATGAGACGCGCCTGCCTGCCTCTGGTCGCGGCGATCGGGCTTGCGGCGTCGACCGCGACCCCGGCGCAGGACGTGCCCGAAGAAAAAGCCACGACGAACGACGGCGTCCTCAAGACACCGGACCGTCCGTCGATCCTGCCTAACCGCTGGCAGGAGGACTGGTCGGTCCTGGCCGATCCGGCCGTGCCGAGGCAACCCGGTGATTCGCTGAAGTACATGCCGTTGGGGCCGGGTGGAGACCACTACCTCACGCTCGGTGCGCTCCTGCGCGAACGAGTGGAGACGAACAACGCGCCCGCATTCGGCATCGGGCGCGACGACGACACCTATCTTCTCCAGCGCCTGCAGGTCCATGCGGGACTGCGCTGGGGTACACCGTGGCTCGCCTTCGTGCAGCTCGAGGATGCCCGCCCGTTCGCGAAGGCGACCTGGGGCCCGACCGACCGCAACCATGCGGACGTGCGTCTTGCCTTCCTCGCCTGGCAGGGCGACGTCCTGGGTGGCACCGCCCGCGTGCGCGCCGGGCGCCAGGATTTCGCGCTCGATTTACAGCGTTTCGTATCGTTGCGCGATGGACCGAACGTCCGGCAGTCCTTCGATGCACTCTGGGCAAACTTCGAACGAGGCCCGTGGCGCGTCATCGCTTTCCTGAGCCACCCCGTGCAGTACCGGGACGACCATGCGTTCGACGACACGTCGGGTTCCAGTGAACGTTTCCATATGGTCCGCGTCGAACGCCATGTGCTTGGTACGAATGAGCTTTCGTATTACCACGCCTGGTACGACACGGACGACGCCCATTTCCTCGATGCGAAGGGCAATGAGCGCCGTCGCGTCGATGATGTGCGCTTTGCGGGAATGCATGGTCCGCTTGACTGGGACCTCGAGGGCATGCAGCAGCGCGGCCGGGTGGGGGAGAGCAGGATTCACGCATGGGCGGTGGGTTCGCGTGCCGGCTGGACGCTGACCGACACCACATGGACCCCACGGCTCGGCCTGCAAGTCGACACGGCCTCAGGCGACAAGCGTGCCGGTGACGGCCGTCTCGGCACCTTCAATCCGCTATTCCCGAACGGTTATTACTTCTCGCTCGCCGGCTACACCGGCTACGCCAACCTCGTGCACGTCAAACCGAGCATCACGTTGAAGCCGGCTGCGACGTTAACCCTGCTTGGAGCCGTCGGACTGCAGTGGCGTCGCACTACCGCCGATGCGATTTACGTGCAGCCCAACAATGCGCTCGCTGGCACGGCGGGGACCGGATCGAAATGGACGGGCATGTACGGGCAGCTTCGCCTCGACTGGAAGTGGCGCCCTGGCATTACGTTCTCGATCGAGGGCGACCACTTCCGTGCGGGGCGCACCATCAGGGACGCCGGTGGAAGCGATGGGAACTATGGCAGCGTACAGGTACTGTTTGGCTGGTGAGGCGGGTGCGTGAAGGCGCGTGCTGCCAATGACTGCCAAAGATGCAATCCCGTCGAAGTGATGCTTCCTATCCTGCTGGCGAAGTCGACATTGTGGTTCGACTCAATACTCCCAGGAGCATCCCCGTGAAGAAACATTTCCTTTCCCGCGCGCTGGCGGTTGCCGCGCTCGCTGTCGGTTCGCTCACCGTCGCGCATGCCGAAGACAAGAAGCCGACCATTGTCCTGGTCCATGGCGCATGGGCCGACGGCTCGAGCTGGAACAAGGTCATCCCGCTTCTTCAGGCCAAAGGCTACACCGTCCTTGCCGTGCAGAACCCGCTGACGTCGCTTGCGGCGGACGTCGCCGCCACCCGCCAGGTGCTCGAGTCGGCGACGGCACCGGTGGTGCTGGTGGGCCACAGCTGGGCCGGTACGGTCATCACCGAGGCTGGCAATGATCCGAAGGTGGCCGCCCTGGTCTACGTGGCCGCCTTCGCTAACAACGACGGGCAGGCGGCGGGCGAGCTCGTCAACGCCTATCCGAAGACGCCGGCGCTAGGCACGATTCGCGACGATGGCCACGGGTTCCTCTACCAGACCGAGCAGGGCGTCATCGAGAACTTCGCGCCTGATCTTCCGCGCGCGGAAGCGAAGACCATGGCCGTTACCCAGGGCGCGCTTGCTGCCAGCACCTTTGGCGACAAGGTCACCCGCGCCGCCTGGAAGAACCACCCGACGTGGTACATCGTTTCCGCCAACGATCGCGTCATCAGCCCGCAGCTCGAACGCGATGCCGCTAAACAGATGAAGGCGAAGACCACGGTGCTCGAGTCGAGCCACGTCTCGCTCCTGTCGCATCCGAAGGAAGTGGCCAAGGTGATCGAGGAAGCCGCCGAGTCGGTCGCTGGCAGTAAATAAACATCATGTAAAGCGTGACCTGCGACATTAACTGTCGCAGGTCACGGATGAGGCTTACTTGCGGACGAAGGTGAGCAGGTCCTGGTTGAGCACATCGGCATGCGTCGTCAGCATGCCATGGGGATAGCCGGGATAGATCTTGAGCTCGGCGTTCGGAATCAGTTTGGCGGCAAGGACGCTGGCATCCTTGTAGGGAACGATCTGGTCGTCGTCGCCATGCATCAGCAAGGTGGGTACCGTCATGGCCTTGAGGTCGTCCGTGAAATCGGTCTCCGAGAAGGCCTTGATGCCGTCGTAGTGGTTCACCGCGCCGCCCATCATGCCCTGGCGCCACCAGTTGTCGACCACGCCGTCGAGCGGCGGCGTGCCCGGCCGGTTGAATCCGTAGAAAGGAATCGGGACCTCGCGGTAGAACTGCGCGCGGTTATCGGCCAGCGCCTTGCGGAAGCCGTCAAATACGGACATATCAAGACCGTCCGGATTGGCTGCGGTCTTGAGCATGATGGGCGGGACGGCGCCCACGAGGACCGCCTTGGCCACGGCATGCGCCTTGCCGTATTTCGCGACGTACCGCGCCACCTCGCCACCACCGGTCGAATGACCGATGTGCACGGCGTTCTTCAGGCCCAGGTGTTCGGCGACGGCCGCCGCATCGCTCACGTACGTGTCCATGTCGTTGCCCTTGGCCGTCTGCGTCGACCGGCCATGACCGCGACGGTCGTGGGCCACCACGCGGTAGCCTTGGCGCAGGAAGAAGCTCATCTGAGCATCCCAGTCGTCAGACGACAACGGCCAGCCGTGATGAAAGACGATGGGCTGGCCGGTGCCCCAGTCCTTGTAGAAAATCTCGGTGCCATCGCTGACGGTAATGTACGGCATGGGTGAATCCTCGTTGGGTGGGTGGAAGGGTTGAAAGGGAAGGCTGTCTCCCACCTTTTCTAACGAGCGTGGCGACTGCGTGATAGCACCGGCCTGACCATGCGGATTTGACAAGGCACGGCGGTTGGACGGGTTGAAAATTAAAGGGCTGCGGCACATTGGCCTTCGGTCGCGCTCATAGGCCAGTAAGGCGATGCGTGAAGCCTCACAAATGTGAAGGCCCCAGATTCAAAAGACTACGCCCCGTGCCGAAAACCTCAGAAGCGCCGGTATCCCCAGCCGGACTTCACAGGTGTTGCATGCTTGGCAAGGTGATCTGGTTCCACGAAGAGCTCCGCATGGCGCTCATCGAGCGCGCGGCGGGTTTTACCGTCGGTTCTGTCGAGGCGGGCTTTTTGACGCTCGGTGGCTACGTTGAAGGAGCCCTGGATCAGGAGGGGCCAACGGTGCTGACCGATACGGCCAATCAGGCCTCGGTGGCCTTCCTGGTCGAAGCACATACCGTGACCGAAGAGGAAGCCAACGAACTCCTGGGCATCGTGCGCACCGATTCCCTGGACAGATAGCCGGCGGGCTTCGACACTTCCCGCCATTCGCGGGACCTTGATCAACCAACGGCAACCATGAGCCATGCCGACCCTCGGATGGCTCCTCTTCGCCGCGACACTCCTGCTGATTACCTCGTTCCTCTCGGGGTGGATCCACCGCGGGCCCGTGACGACGTTTGCCATCTACCTCCTCGGCGGGGTCGTGGTCGGGCCGGGCGTGCTCGCGCTGACCCATTTGCCGCTCACCTCGGATCACAGCCACTGGCTTCGCGTGGCGTCCGAGGCCGCCATGGTGGTCTCGCTCTTCATCACGGGGCTGAAGCTCCGGCTGCGCTTCCGCGATGGCGGGTGGCGGATGGCGTTGCGCCTGGCGCTGGTGGCCATGATACTGACCGTCGCCGGGATGGTCCTCGTGAGCATGGTCGGCCTCGGCTGGCCTTTGCCGCTCGCCTTGGCCCTGGCCGCGATCGTGAGCCCCACGGACCCCGTGCTGGCCTCACTGGTGTCGGTGGACGACGCGCGGGACGACGACGCCTTGCGGGTGGCCATCTCGGGCGAAGCGGGCATGAACGACGCCACCGCGCTGCCCATGTTGGTGCTGGCCCTGGCGCTCTTGGCGCCGGGCGCGACCTTGGCCGACGTCTGGTCTCACTGGCTGACCGTCGACGTGTTGTGGAGCCTGGCGGGCGGCGTGGTCGTCGGCTTCCTGGGCGGTTGGGGCCTGGGGCACCTGGGCACCCACCTGCGCCATGCCACGCGTGATGTGGCACCCAGCGATTTCCTGGCCCTGGGCATCATGATCGGTGTTTATGCCCTGGCCGAAGCCATCCATGCGTCGGGCTTCCTGGCAGCCTTCGCCGCGGGTGTCGGCCTGCGGCGGGTAGAGCTTCGCGTGAGCCGGCACGTAGCGGACGAGGGGAAGGCGGATCCGGATGATCTGGCTCCCGCGGAGACCCGTGTGAATCCCAACGAGCGCGCGGGGTCGGCCATTGATCACGCTGGCCAGACCGTGGGTTGGGTCGTCTCCGACGCGCTGTCGTTCGGGGAAACCGTGGAGCGTCTGATCGCGGCGGCATTGGTGTTGGCTGTCGGTGTCGCGGCGATGCCTGCCTTGAGCTTGACCGGCGTGGCGGTGGCCATGGCCTTGATGCTGGTGATCCGTCCGATAGCGGTGTGGCTCGCCACGATGGGTAGTCCCGTGCCCTGGCAGCGTCGGCTTCTCATCGGCTGGTTCGGTATCCGTGGCTTAGGCAGCCTCAACTACCTCGCCTTTGCTATTGGCCATGGCCTCGGTGGCGACCATCTTGGCGCGCTGGAGGGCATCGTCATCACGGTGGTGACGGTGAGCATCCTGGCGCACGGCGTTAGCGTGACACCGCTGATGCGCTGGCGGGCCAACGCGCTGGCCGCCAAACGCGACGCTGCTGATTCGCTGGGTGCACGCGGCACGAATAGGTGAACGGATGAGCCTCTAGCGTGGACGCTAGAGGCACGTGCCAATCCTTAGGGTGAGGTTTTTCCCGAGGAGCACACCATGAGCCATGGCACGAAGAACAGCCCAGTCCTGGTCAACCCGGTCACCCGCTTTCCCGGACCGCCGTTCGATACGCCGAAGCAGTCGGCACCCGGCACCGTGCACGATCTCCAGCCGCCCGCCGACCATGGTGAAACCAGCTACCAGGGCCACGGCCGGCTCGCAGGGCGGCGTGCCCTGGTCACCGGTGGCGATAGCGGCATCGGCCGCGCGGCGGCTATCGCATTCGCCCGCGAAGGCGCCAACGTCGTGATTACTTACCTGCCTGAAGAAGAGCAGGACGGAAAGGAAGTCGTTGCCCTGCTCGAAAAGGAGGGTGTGGTTGCGAAGGGGATTCCCGGTGACCTGAAAGATGAAGCGTTCTGCCGCTCGCTGGTGAAGCAGGCAAGCGAAGCGATGGGTGGGTTGGACATCCTTGCCAACGTGGCGGGAAAGCAAACCCATCAGCAAAGCATCGCCGATATCAGCACGGATCAGTTTGACGCAACGCTGAAGACGAATGTTTACGGACTCTTCTGGCTGTGCAAAGCCGCGCTCGAGATCATGCCTGCCGGTAGCACGATCGTGAACACCGCATCGATCCAGTCGTACGACCCGTCGGACATCCTGCTGGATTACGCAACCACCAAGGCCGCCATCGTTGCGTTTACCAAGTCGCTGGCCAAACAGGTAGCGGAGAAGGGTATTCGCGTGAATGCGGTGGCGCCGGGGCCGGTGTGGACCGCACTCCAACCGTCCGGTGGGCAGCCGATGGAAAAGATCAAGAACTTTGGTGCGCAGGTACCGCTGAAGCGCCCGGGTCAACCGGTGGAGTGCGCGCCGCTCTACGTGCTGCTTGCCTCGAACGAATCGAGCTTCGTGACGGGCGAGACTTACGGGGTGACTGGCGGCAATCCGTTGCCTTGATGGAGTCGAAGCACCCGGCGACGGGTGCTTCGATCCGAACATGAACTTACGAGGCCGGCGCGGGCGGCAGCAAAGCCCCGCCGCCACTCACTCAGGCTTTTCCAACTCATCCCGCCCGATGTCCTCGATCTTCCGTTGCTCGAACGATTCGATTAACGGCCGAAGCTCGAAGTCGAAGACGTCCTGTTCAATCTCAGACAGGCTGCCAGGCCCCTGGTCCCTTACTTTGACCGCGACGGTATAGCCTGGGTCCTCAGCGGTCAGATAGCCGCTGGCAATGGCATCCCTCAGCGACTCGGTCAGTTCGTTCCTGATGTGATCGTTCCAGCCCATCGAGCATTCCTGTGGTTCGTTTTCTGGTCGGCCGGGCCGGCGGCGAACCGGGTGAACCCACAAGGACCGGCCGCCGCCAACTCCGCCGTAATCACAGCGTCCACCTTGGTGGGTGATGCCGATGCATGCCGGCGGATCGCCCGGTTGCACGGTGGGTTCACGTCTGGAGGCTGCCGAGGCGCGGACGGCAGGCGAGGGATGGCGCAGGGCAGGCGAACGTCCGCAAGAACCGGATGTCGTTCTCCCGAGGCGGTTTGCATCATGTAACCACCCGCCCACGGAACCACGACGCCAATGAATCGCCCTCACTCCGTTATCGAACCGCACATCCTCTACCTGGGAACGCCCGTCGTACTGATCAGCACGGTCAACGAAGACGGCACGCACAACCTCGCCCCAATGTCATCGGCCTTCTGGCTTGGCTGGCGAGGCGTCCTCGGCCTGGCGGCGGATTCGCAAACCACGCATAACCTGCTTCGCACGGGCGAATGCGTCCTGAACCTGCCCTCGGTGAACGAGGTAACCGCCGTTGATCGGATCGCGCGGACCACGGGGAAGTACCCGGTTTCCGAGTTCAGGCAGGCCCTGGGCTACGTGTACGAGCCGGACAAGTTCGACCGCGCCGGCATGACCCGGGTGCCGGCGGACCTCGTCGGCGCGGCGCGAGCACTTGAATGTCCGATCCAGCTGGAGGCGAGCGTTGCCGCTGTCCACGGCATTGGCGAGGACAGCGACGACCTGCGCGGATTCATCAAGCTGTTCGAAGTGCGCGTCCGGCGCGTACACGTCCACCCGGATCTGCTCATGGAAGGGCACGCGAACCGCATTGACCCCGACAAGTGGCAGCCGCTGATCATGAGCTTCCAGAAGTTCTATGGGCTTAGCGGCCAGGTGCATCCGTCAAGGCTGGCGGAGATCCCGGAGAAGGCTTATGAGGCCCTGGCTAGGGTTTGAAGGAATCTCACGCCACATGCATGCGCCTGGCGTCCGGGTTCGCCTAGATTGCCTCTACGGGGTCGGAGGCGGCGCCACTGGCGCGGCCGGGTTCCTATTTCCGTTGGATGGGAAGACAGGTTAGGCTCCGCTGAGAAAGGTCTGCCGGCGTGGCTCGCATCTTTCTCTGCCATCAACGTGAAGGAGCACGCATGACCGTTGTCCGACGACTATTAAGGACCGTGGCGCTCGTTGTGGTCAGTAGTGCGACTTTCGCCTGCAGCATTTTGAATCCCCCGCCACCGAAGCCCGACGCCACCGGCGCGGTCAGGGTCAGCTGCAGCATGACGACGGGTGGCGGAAGCGATGCTATGGCGTTCTGCGATCAGCGAGCCCAGGAAGCATGTGACGGACCGGCACTCTTGCTCGAGTCCAGTTTCGGTCCGCCACCGGTGGATCCAAAGACCGGTTTCCCGATTGCCGGCGGGTCGCAATCAGGCGTGGCGCGCTATCAATGTACGCCACGATGAAGAGCGTAACGGTTACGCCCACGCACGGTATTATTTTCGTGCTCGATCCTACAAACAAGGAAGCTGTGATTCCCGAGTACGATCATGACATGGTCGTCAGTTACACAAGTACGTGTGCGTCGGTCGCAACTCAAGCTTCGGTTGATGGAGAGACGGAACTTTTCCTTGGGCAAGACGCGCCAGAAATGGACGATCTCATCCAGGTGGCCGTTTGCGATATCTCGTTCCCGAGCGGGCTGGTGGCGCTTATGGATTCGGGTGACGATCGATTCTCGGAACTCAGGATAGGGGACACCCGAGCCACTGTGGTGGTATGGGTTGATACGCTTAACGGTCCCACTCGAGTGGTGGTCCAGATAGCGCCGGGTGAGCCATCATGATTCTGCATCAGCTCGCGTACTGGCTAGACCATATCCTCGCCCCGGTGGTGATGATCGATGGACTCATCTTCTTCAAGGACGGGTCAGAGTCCGAGGCGAGCCTTCGCGAACGCATGCGTCGCCATCCTTCTGTGGAGGTCGCCCAGGCTTTCATGAACACGGTTTTTCTCGAGACCTTTATTACGGAGATTTGCGGGGGCGACTGGACATCGGACGACCCGTCGGCGCGGGCCATCCTGGCGATCGTCCGTAACGCCTGGTGTGCCAGGGTGGCATCCGACTTCCCGGGGATCGAATTCTGGATTGAAGACGTGATTGACGATGAGGTCGGGGATTTTGGCCTTTGCCTTCGATCTAAGGTGCGTGTGTAGAGACGCTCAAGAACCATGGGAAACAAAAGATGGGGTCAGGTGAAGTGACGTCACACACTGATTCAGCATCCGAAGGAATCGATTGGCTGAAGACCGCCAAGCACATCATTTCTGCCGCCGAATTCGTCGAGCGAGAAAAGGTGCTGATACTGGTCAAATTTGACGGAGAGCGGGAGAACGGCAGGATCTGCACGGTCGACATCGACGGGAACGGAAACGATTCGCTGAACCTTCGTAGTGAATCGCGGGACCTTCAGGGTGCCGTCTCCAATGCGTTTCCTTTGGCCCCAGCGATTGATGAAACAGAGGCCAGGGCGTTGGGCGACATCCTGATGAGATGGGACGGGTGGGCAAGGGCGGGTTACGTGCTCGGACTACAGATCTTCTGGAACGGCGAATCGGTGTTCTATTCCGTTTATGTCCTGGGTGAGCGAGGTGCATTTGAGCGCATTGGGGTGCGGGGAAGTGCCTTACTCGATGTGATGATCGAAAGCGCGCGACAGGTTGAGGCGCGAACTTAGGGGAAAGTGGTAGTCGAGATCGCGAGTTATGGCGGATATTCCCGGGAAGCCCTAGCTCAACCGGCTATGCGTTGGCGAAGGAGATCCTTCACAAGGAGAGCGACTTCGGATGGCGCCTGCAACGGCACAAGATGCCCAATTCCCGGCAGGACACGAAACTCAACGTCGTTAAGCCGCGGAAGCAATTCATTCCGGTGCGCATCGACCGGATCGACCTTGTCTTCACCACCGGCAATGACGAGCACCGGCACACGGATGTGGCGCAGCTCCGCGCTGATGTCCTCCTGGCTCATCACCAACGGCCAGCCCGCTTTCGCACCCGGAGCCCCCGCGAGGCTGTCAGCAATGACCTGCTCGTGCAGATCGGCGGGTAACGGGGAGGAAACCAGCATGTTCTCCAGCGCGCCCTCGATACTCTCGCGCGTGTCGTAGACATTCACGAAACCGGCGAGCACCTCAGGCGGGAGCGCAAGGGGCGTTGGCGTTGCCGGTGCGACCAGCACAACCCCACGCAGGCCGGCGGGATTCCGGGAGGCAAGCAATTGAGCCACTTTCCCACCCATCGAGTGGCCTACAAGGACGAAATCCGTGAGCCCCTTGTCGCTGATGAGCGACTCTATATCGTCGGCAAGCACGCCCAATGTGTAACCGTCATCCGGCTTCTCCGACTGCCCCCAGCCGCGAAGATCGACGGCGACGGTATGCATATCAGCGGGCAGGGCGGCGATAACCGGCGCCCAGGTTCGCGATGAACCGCCGTAGTAATGGAGGAATACCAGCGTCGGGCCGCGTGTGCCTTTCTCGCGGATATGGAGGGTCGGACGGGAGGAGAGTGTGGCGGACATGGTGCACCTGCGTTCCGGGAAGGATGGACCTATCCTATGGACGAGGTGCGCCCGCGATTAGTAGCTGGATCGGACCGACAGTCGGTCAGGATCAGAGCGAATGGACCGGGGCGGAGCAGGGTGTTCAAGCCCCCTCACCGCATCCTCCGCCTCGCTAGGTATTCACTGAAGCCTGTAGTGCCGCTGCAAGCCCTGCATCACCTGAAACCAAATCCTTCCACGCAAGCTCGATGCCGTTGCGCTTCCCCTTCTCAACAAGCTTTAACCCATCAGGGTCGATCGTCAGCGTCTAGGCCTGCTTGCCGATGACCAGTTCACGCTTGAGGGGTTTGTCGAGGGGCGTCATGGCGTGGCTCCGGTATGGGAGAGCAGGAATGTCCAACATTTTTGCTCATTTTGGGGGTATCGGCGACGCGCTCGTCCCGGCCTAATGGCGTACAGGGCGGTCACGCTTTCCGGGACGCCCCAAGGGGAACATTCGACCGACGCCAGGGGCAGGAGTGGGTGATGCGGCCAGACATGTCAGTGAACTTCAACGCGCTTCCACAGACGGGTGTACTGGTCATGCCGTCGGAGCGGACGGCCACCGTGCAGACCGGTGCCATGCTAAACCGCCTTCTCGATTCGCTGTGGTCGCGCCAGGCGCTCGGCACCATCAACTACGCGGCCACCCGTGGCAAGCCCCTCCTCGTGGCCTATGGAAACGAAGACGGAAGACCCGACACGGGCTTGCTGCTCCAGCCCGTCAAAGGTTGCCACGAAGGGCTGCCTATCGCGTCGAGGCTAGCCGCGATCCTGGTGAAGCTGATCCAGCAGGGTCCGATCTCCGCCAGCGCATCGCTCGAAGTGGCCCAGGCACTGCGCCTGGCGTCCTCGACCGTTCCGCCCGAATCTTCACAGGCCGTGCCCGTTCGGACCCTCGCGCCGTGGCAGCGTGAGCAAGCCGTGGCTTTCATGGACGCGCGCCTCACGGAAGGCTTCACCACACCGGATGTCGCCGCCCAATGCGGCATGTCATCAGGGCGCTTCTCGGTGGCGTTCCGGATGAGCTTCGGACGCTCCATCCGCCAGTGGGTCATCCAGCGCCGTATCGAGCTCGCCCAGGAAATGCTCTTGCGAGAAGACGTCACCCTCGAGGCCGTGGCCACGGCGTGCGGCTTCGCCGGGCAGTGCCACTTCACCCGGCAGTTCTCCAGAGTCGTCGGTATCCCACCGGGGGCCTGGCGCCGGCGCAACAGCGTGGCGGCGGCTTGAGCCTTGCGCTCTGCGCGAACGGACGGATGGATTGGTTCTGATCTAGCCACAATCTGGCGGCTTGCGCTCGTATAGTAGCCGGGTCATGTTGAGGGGAAGCACGATGGATTGGTTAAAGCGCCTCACTGGAAGAGCCCCGAAGGCCAAGCCCGAACGCACCGAAAGTCCTGGTCAGGTCGTGGATCCAACAGAGATGTTGGCGGACGCACTGGTGCAGCACGGCATAGAGCTCGGCCGTACTGGCGACATCCTCTTCTTGCCAGGGGACCTTGGTCTTAGGGCTTTCATCCACGATTTGCCTTCGACGAATGAAGGCACCTTCCTCGTTGCTTTCGAACTGGTGGCCGCCAGTCCGCTCACGGCGAATAAGCCGATTTACTCCAGCATGTTCGGCCACGGTGATTCCCGCGAAAAGGCCGTGGCCAACAGCTTCGTCAAAACAATGATCGGCCCGCTCCACGTCGTGCTGGAATCCTTGTCCAACCACGTGTGCGACCCACCCCAGGCCCTGCTGGAAACCTGGACATCGGCGACGGCGAGCTGGAACGTCTTCGAAGGGCAGGTGATCACCGAGGAGTCGGAAGGACCAACGCATTCGCTCACGAGGATCTACCGGGAATACGGTTGGCCCGCCCTCCGCCGGATGTTCGAAGCGACGCAAAGCCGCGGGCCCCACGCCATTAGCGTCACGCTGGCCAGCTTCAACGGAGAGGTAAGTGGCATCGATATCCTGCTGGATAACGAGCCGTGGCTAGAAGCTGTCGAGCACTTTCGTACACTACCGTGGCAGTCAGGGCCGGGCTATGAATCCGCCCGGCATTTCGCCCTTGCACTGGAAAAGGCCTCGACGGCGTGAGAGCGACGGCAAAACGGAGCGGGAGGAAGTCATGAATCGCGACGCGACCATCGCTCTGCGCCTGCTCCGAACCGACGAGGGCGGCCGGAAAGGTCCGATTCTGCCGGGCATTCTCCGCGGAATGATGACGTTCGATGGCACCCAGTGCCATGATTTCCGCGCCAGGATCGACGAGGATCTTTATCCCGGGGAGGCGCGGGAGTTGGACGTCGCCTTCCTCTGCCCCGACCTTGTTGCTCCAAAAATAGTCGTCGGCACGCCATTCGTTCTGATGGAAGGCCGTCCTATCGGGCACGGTCACATGCTCGCGTGCATGATCTGACCCCCGCCACATACCATTGGCCGATACCCAGCCACCGGCGCCAGGCGTACCGTAGTGGTTCCACTGGGAGGCTTGCCATGGTCACGTTCTCGGTGCGGTGCACCGATCAATCCGCCAGCGATTGCCTGAAAACCGTCGATGTCGATATCGGGGTTCCCGAGCTCACGCCGGCGCAGCTTTCGGAGATCTTCAAGGGCGCGCCGCTGCGGCCCCCAGCAAAAGAGCCGGAGGCCGCGAAGCTCATGGTCGATTCGACTTTCTTTGTACCGGTCAGTCTTGACGACACGGTATGTGAAGCATGCTCAAGGGATCGATCTTCGGAGATCCCCGACCTCGATTAACCCTTCACCTCAGGCGCCACCACGGTCTCAACCCGCCCGGTGGTCACGTCATAAACGAGCCCTGAAATCGCAAACCCCGCCGGAATCGCCGGGTTGGCACGCAACGCCTCGACATCAAGCGCGACCGCTTCATACGGATTGGTAATCGCGAGCGTGTCCAGTTCCGCCTCCGGCACACCCATGTACGAGGCGAGCAGGCTGGGCGCGTGGTGATAGCACCCGGCGATCCCGCATTGCGTGTGCTGGACCACGATCAGGTTCCAGCCTTCGCCCAGCGGCGCCCCGCCAGCTTTCGCCACGGTGTCCAGGATGGTCATGGTCTCGAGCAGGGCAGGGTTCGACCGTCCGCCGACGTTACGGATGATGGCCGCCTCACCGGGCTGGAGTCCCAGCACATCCATCGGATCGACGCGCGGGTCGACGCAGCCGATGATCATGGTCTTCTTCGAAGGAATGATTTTCAGCCCCGCGTCAAAACCGGTTTCGGCAAACGACGCATTGCGGGCAAGCAGTTCACTGACAACGTTCATTGCAACCTCGGGAAGTGGGGTGGAGTCGGGCACCGGGAAGACCGGCGCCCGGTACGCATCAGCGGGCGTTGAGCCGGTCGGCATGCAGGCGGGCGAATTCACCGACGGTCATGGAGCGCTTACCGGTAATGACTTCGATGTTGTTATCGGCGCCAGACATGTGGCCGTTCTGGTAGTCACGCATCGCGCCATCGAAGTGCTGGACGATGTAAGCCGGCACACCCATCTCGGCAAGTGACTTCACGTAGTCCTCGACGGGCAAATCCTGGAAGACGATCGTGCGGCCGAGGGCTTCGGAGAGCTCGGCGGCCATCTGCTCATGGTTCATCTCGACCGGACCCGACAGCGGCACCACCTTGCCGATGTAGTCGCGCGGATCCTGGAGAAGAGAGGCGATGGCGCGGGCCTGGTCGTCGGCGGCGATCGGCGAGTGCGTGCCCTTGCCGACCGGCATGCGCAGGACGCCTTGCTGCAGGAACGGCAGCTGCCAGGGGTAGAGCATCCATTCGAGGAAGTATGTCGGGCGAATATGGATGACCGGCACGCCTGACCAGTTGAAGACCTGCTCGGCGATGTCGGTGTCGCGGCATTAATCGCTGTCGGAT
>NZ_JBQCFT010000337.1:0-5174 GCF_051958795.1 Luteibacter sp.
CGGCAAGGCTGCCGTCGTGCAGGTGGCGCTTGGGCTGGTATTCGACATCCAGTTCGCCGCGCTGCAGGGCCTCGCGCAATTCGACCGTAAGCGCGAGGCGCTCGCGGGCGGCCTCGAGCATGCCTTCTTCATAGAAGCGGAAATCGGCCTTGCCGGTTTCCTTCACCGCGTACATGGCGGCATCGGCGTTGCGGATCAGGCTGTCCGCTTCCTTGCCATCCTGCGGGGCAATGGCCACGCCGATGCTGGGGCTGACCGCGACGAGCTGGCCCGCCACGTTCACCGGCTGCGAAACGAGGTCGAGCACCTTGCGGCACACCCGGACCAGGTTTTCCATGCCGCCATACGATTTCACCACCACGACGAACTCGTCGCCGCCAAAGCGCGAGACCGTGTCGCGCTCGCGGACGCTGCTCCGAAGCGAGGTGGCCACGGCCCGCAGGAAGGTATCGCCCGCTTCGTGGCCCAGGGTGTCGTTGATCGACTTGAAGCCATCGAGGTCGATGAACATCACCGCCAGCATGGCGTCACGGCCATCGGCCAGCGCCTCTTCCAGCTCGCGCATGAGGAACGCCCGGTTGGGCAGTCCCGTCAGGGTGTCGTGGTAGGCGTGGAAGGCCAGGGCCCGGCGCGCTTCTTCGCGCGGATCCTTCAGGCGGGCGTGGAGCTTGCGGCGCTGGGTGACCAGCATGGTGATGACGATGGAGGCCACCGCGAAGACCACCACCAGCGACACCAGCCAGCCGAGCCCGGCGCCGCTGGTGCTGAATCCCGAGCAGCTGTTGCCGTCCGGCCCCGCGAGGGGCCAGCGTGCGCAGTTCGAGACGGCATGGCGTATGCCGTTTTCGACGCTAATTGTCAGCACGCCTCGCTCCGGCCTGGCTTTGCCAGGCGCTGGGACCAACCAACCATTGTGACCTCACCGGGAGCCTGGGGAGAGCCCGGGCAAGGTACGACTCATCTCCGGCTTATCGGCCGTGGGCACCCGCAACTTTAATGCCCCCGCCACGCCGGGTCCCGCCGTCTTCACATTCGGTGAGATTGGCGGGCCCAGCACGCATGATGCTGCCTTAGCGGAAAAACGCAATCCGTGCCGTTCGTCGTACCCCGGATCAGCGACCCTTGGCCGGGGCGGCCAGGTAGGTGTCGAACCAGGCCAGGGCCCGTGCGAGGACGTCGCGGCGGCTGGCCTCGCGGGCGAAACCGTGGCCCTCGCCCGGGTAGACAATCAGCGTGGTCGGCACGCCCTGGGCGCGCAGGGCGTGCCAGAACTCGCACGACTGCGGCGCCGGGGTCTCGGCATCGCGCTCGCCGACCACCACGAGCGTCGGGGTCTTCACGTGCTTGATGTAGTTGATGGCCGAGCTCTTGCCGTAGACGCCCGGGTCGTCATACACCGAGGCGCCGAAGTACGGCTTCATCCACTGGTCGATCAGGTTCTGGCCGTAATAGCTCTGCCAGTTGGAGATGCCCGCGCCGGCCACCGCGGCCTTGAAGCGGTCGGTCTGGGTCACCGCGAACATGGTCATGAAGCCGCCATAGCTCCAGCCGGTGAGGCCCAGGCGCTTGTCATCGACCGGGTGGGTCTTTTCGATCGTATCCACGCCAGCCAGGGCATCACGTAGGTCGCCGTAGCCGAAATCCTTGCGGTTGGCCTGGACGAAGGCTTCGCCCTGGCCGTAGCTGCCGCGCGGGTTGGGCATGAACACGAAGTAGCCCAGCGCCGAGAGCGGCGCCGCACCGTAGCCGGCGTTGGGCCAGCGCGGGAGCACGGCGGCGGCGGGGCCGCCATGGATCGAGACGATCATGCCGTAGCGCTTCGCCGGGTCGTAGTTGGCCGGGTACAGCAGCCAGCCCTGGACGTCATGGCCTTCGTTCTTCCAGGTGATCGACTCGGCCTTGCCCCACGACGGCTTGAGCCCGGCGTTGAAGGACGTGACCGCGACCGGGGCCGACTTCGCGCCGAGGTCGGCGACATGCACTTCGTAGGGCTTGTCGAAGCTGCTGGCGATGAACGCGGCGTGGCTCTGGTCCTGGGTCAGCGAAAGCGACATGGAGAGGCGGCCGTCGCCCAGCGACATCGGCAGGTCGAACAGCGTGGTAGGCGTGGCGGCGCCCTGCGCCGGCACCGCATAGCTGGTGACGCGGCTGGCGCCCGCTACCTGCTCGGAGACCAAGAGGCGATCATCCGCCGCCCACGACAGCCAGGCCGGCGTGGTGTGGATATCGGGGGTGATGTCTTCCGGGGTGCCGCCGTTGGCAGGCACGGTCCAGATGTCGCCGCCCGTGGAACCCTGGTCGCTCATCAGGCCGCCAATGAAGGCGATGCGCGAGCCGTCCGGCGAGAAGCGCGGCACGGCGATCTGCAGGTCCTTCAGCGGCCCCTTGAGGGCGTTGGTATCGACGATGACGTTGCCCTTGGCACCTTCGGTGGCGGGCTGGACGTACAACTTGGCGATCCACCAGTTGTTATCGCCCGGCGGCTCGGCGGCGACGTAGGCGATGCGTTTGGCGTCGGCCGAAAGTGCATATTCGTAAACGTGCAGCCCGGCCGGGGTGAGGACGCGCACCGGGCCGCCGGAGGCGCCGACGGTCGCGACCTGCTGCACCTCCAGGCCCTCCACGCCGATCTCGCCCAGCTGCGGCTTGGCCGCGGCGGTGGCGCTTGCACGGCGCGTGGCGTTCGGCACGTAGAGGAAGGCCAGCTGCTTGCCGTCGGCCGACCAGGCCAGGCTGCTGACGTAGCCGGTGAGGTGGGTCAGGCGCTGCGCCGCGGCCTTGCTGGTGGTATCGACCACCTGGATATCGTTCTGCTTGCCCTCTTCCACGCCGGCGCCCTTGCCGCCGCAATCGGAGAGGAAGGCCAGGTGCTTAGAATCGGGTGCCCAGGCGACGCTGGTTTCGCTGCAACCCTTCGTCGCGGTCACGCGGCGGGCGTTGCGGCCGTCCACGTCGGCGACCTGCAGCACGGGCTTGCCGTCGGTCTTCACCGCCCAGGCCAGGTGCTTGCCATCCGGCGAGATCGCCACGGATTCCACCGTGCGGACCTTGCCGAGACTTTCCAGGATCGCGGCGATGCGCGGGTCGTCGGCTTTCGGGGCCGGCTCGGCCTGTGCAGCGGTGACACAGGCAAGCGCGATGGCTGCGGCGATCCAGGTTGTACGCATCGTTTGGGCTCAGGACGTGTAGGAGCGGTGAAACCTACCACACCGACCGAGCCCGCCGTAGGAGCCCACCCTGTGGGCGACATCTTTCGGCGGGAGGCTCAGGACCCTGTGGCTCTTCCGCGAACGGCGTCGCCCACAGGGTGGGCTCCTGCGATCAGACCAGCAGGTTCTTGTATTCCGTATTCCGCTCGAACCAGCGCACGGCGTAGGAACATGCGGGGTGGATCTTCCAGCCGTTGTGGCAGGCCACGTCCACCGCCTTGCGGGTCAGCAGGTTGGCGATGCCGCGGCCTGCGACCGGCTCGGGGACGCCGGTGTGCGTGATGACCATGGTCTTGCCTTCCAGGCGGTAATCGAGCTCGCACTCATGGCCGTCCACGGTCGCCAGGAACACGGTGTTCGCACGGTCGTGGGTAATTTCCAGGGGTTTCGGGTCTGCACTCATCGTCGTTCTCTCCAAGCCATCTCGGCCGCCCCTTCGCATTCTGTCGATGGCCGGGGCGTTAGCTTTATCGATGACAGAGCATGCGCGCCTTCACCACCACAATCCAACACCCAACGGAGAAGCATCATGCAGAAATGGGGCAAGGCAGTCTGGACGGGCAATATCAAGGAAGGCCAGGGGCTCATCTCGAGCCAGACCGGGGTGCTGAAGGATGCACCCTACGGCTACGCATCCCGGTTCGAGGATGGCCCGGGCAGCAACCCGGAGGAGCTGCTGGGCGCCGCGCACGCGGCGTGCTTCACCATGGCCCTCTCGCTCATGCTGGGTAACAACGGCCTCACCGCCGACCGCATCGAGACCAAGGCCGACGTAACCCTGGCGAAGGATGGCGAAGGCTTTTCGATCACCAAGGTCCACCTGACCACCAAGGCCAAGGTGCCCGGCACCGACCAGGCGAAGTTCGCCGAGATCGCGAAGCAGGCGAAGGAAGGCTGCCCGGTGTCGAAGGTGCTGAAGGCCGAGATCACCATGGACGCCACGCTGGAAGCGTAAACTGCCCGCGCCGCCGGGTTCGCCCGGCGGCGCATCCGGCTGCCAGGGTAACGACCACACGTGCTGATCATCCACGAACACGGCAAACACGAACGCGCGACCGTCTGGACGCCAGGGATGGGCCGCCCCGACGCGCCGATCTGGATCGACCTGCTGGAACCGAGCGAGGACGAACGCCGCTGCGCCGCCGAGATCACCGGGCTACGCGTGCCCGAGCGCTCGGACATCGTGAACCTCGCGATGTCGAGCCGCATCCGCACGGATGACGACGCGATGTACCTGTCGATCCCCTATTTCGCTGACACCAATAACGGCCACGCGTCACAGCCCGTCGGCATCGTGGTGACCAACCACGTGCTGATGACGCTGCGCTTCAGCGAATCGCCCGCGTTCGACTTGGCCAACGAGAGCTGCACCCACCAGAACTGGGAATCCAGCGCGGACGTGCTGGCCACGCTGATCGAGGCCATCGTGAACCTGGGCGCGCAGCGCATGGAGGATGTCTCGGCCGAGCTGAAGAAGCTCTCCGACCGCGTGTTCACCCCGGAACGGCTCGGCACGCCCGTGCTGCGGGATTGCATGCTCGAGGTCGGCCGGCTGGAGGGCATGCAGGCGCGCAACCGCTCGTCGATGCTGGGCGTCCAGCGCATCGTCTCGTTCGTGCGTGCGAAGAAGCCGGAATGGATGAGCGAAGCGGTGGAGGTCCGCCTGCGCGTGGTGGAGCACGACCTGCGCACGCTCGATGAATTCGACGACCAGCTCACCAACAAGCTCCAGTTCGTGCTGGACGCCACCCTCGGCTTCATCAGTACCGACCAGAACCACGTGATGAAGGTGCTCACCGTCACCTCGGTGGCGACCATTCCCCCGGTGATCCTCGCGGGCATATGGGGCATGAATTTCAAGCACATGCCCGAACTGGACTGGCCGCTGGGCTATCCCATGGCCTTGGGAGTGATCGTGATCAGCATGATCCTGCCGGTGCTGTTCTTCAAATGGCGGGGGTGGTG
>NZ_JBQCFT010000338.1:0-7037 GCF_051958795.1 Luteibacter sp.
CAGCGGTGGGTTATGGCACGGCGGCGTACAGCGACGGCGCGGTCGCGGTCGGCGGTGGCGCGAGTGCCGCCGGCACTGGCAGCGTCGCGATCGGCCAGTACGCGGAAACCGGCTTCGCCCTGTTCGGCATCGAAGCTGCCAATGCGGTGGCAGTCGGTACGAACAGCTGGGTGCTGGGCGACAGCGGCACCGCACTCGGTGCGGGTGCATGGGCGATCGGTGACAACACGGTCGCGCTCGGTGCCAATTCCTACGCCGATCGTGACAACACGGTGTCGGTGGGCGACGTCGGCTCGGAACGGCAGATCACCAACGTCGCGGCCGGTACGCAGGGTACCGACGCGGTGAACAAGAACCAGCTCGATGCCGTGGCCGGCAGCGTCAGCGACGCCAGCCATTACTTCAAGGCGAATGGCGCAAGCGACGGCAGCGATGACGCGACCGCGGTCGGTGACTTCGCGGTGGCGTCGGGATCGGGTGCATTTGCGGGCGCTAATGGTGCGGCCGCTTACGGCTCCGGCGCGTTCGCCACGGGCGTGAACAGCACGGCTACCGGCTACGGTGCCACGGCCACCGGTCAGAACAGCGCCGCCTACGGTGCCGGTTCCCAGGCCAATGGTCCGGGGAGCGTCGCGGTGGGTGGTGTCGCCGTCGACGAAGACGGTAACCCGCTGATCACCAACGGCGGCGTGCCGGTCGATACCGGCGCGACCAGTGCGGACGTGGGTGGCACGGCCGTCGGTGCGAGCGCCAATGCCAGTGGCTTTGCCGCTTCGGCGGTCGGTGTCGGTGCGTATGCGAGCGGCGCGCAGTCCTCGGCATTCGGTGCGGTAGCCAACGCGTTGGGTGATTACTCGACCGCGGTCGGTACGCAGAGCACGGCGGGTGGTATCAGCAGTGTCGCGGTCGGTGAAAGTGCGACGGCTACCGGCGACGAGAGCGTCGCGGTGGGCGGCAGTGCCTTTGGCTTCTTCACGGCGCAGGCGACGGGCTACGCGACCACCGCCCTCGGCGCGGGTGCGTGGGCCACCGCGGACTACGCGACGGCCATCGGCTGGAACACTTACGCGGCGGCGGATAGCAGCACCGCCCTGGGTGAATCGGCCTCGGCGCAGACGCTGGGTGCCAGCGCACTTGGCGCGGAAGCCATTGCGGTCGGCACGCAGTCCACCGCGGTGGGTGCGGTCTCGACCACCAATGGCGACTTCGCTTCGGCGATCGGTAGTGGCAGCTACGCGGGTGCGAACAACGCTACGGCGGTGGGCGGCCTGGCCACGGCCACGGGCGAAGACAGCACGGCGGTGGGTGCGAACAGCGAAGCGTCGGGTGCACGCTCGACGACGACGGGCGCCTCGAGCGCGGCGTTTGGTGACGACAGCACCGCGAATGGTTACGGCAGCATCGCCGACGGCAACGGCGCGACGAGCCTCGGTGCCAGCAGCGTGGCCGATAGCGATTACGCCACGGCGGTCGGTAACGGCAGCAGCGCGAATGGCGTAGGTGCATCGTCCCTCGGCGCGGCGACGTTCGCGCAGGGTGATGGCGCCACGGCGGGTGGTTATGGTTCCGCCGCCCAGGGCAAGAACACCTCCGCGTACGGCAGTGGCGCACAGGCCACGGCCAACAGCGCCACGGCGATCGGCGGCCAGGCCGTCGATGAGAACGGCGATCCGCTGATCACGCTCACGGCGACCGGCGAAGCAGTCGGCCCAGCGTCGGCCTCGGGTCTGGCTGCCACGGCAGTCGGCGCGAGCGCACAGGCCGAAGGCCAGTTCGCCACGGCGCTGGGTACGGCGGCGTTCGCCCAGGGCGAGCAGTCGCTGGCGGGCGGCTTCCTCTCCGAAGCGTCCGGCGCAGGCTCGACCGCACTGGGTGGCCAGGCGTACGCGCCGGGTGAACTCTCCACAGCGGTGGGTTATGGCACGGCGGCGTACAGCGACGGCGCGGTCGCGGTTGGCGGTGGCGCGAGCGCCGCCGGCACCGGCAGCGTCGCCATCGGCCAGTACGCGGAAACCGGCTTCGCCCTGTTCGGCCTCGAGGCCGCGAACGCGGTGGCCCTGGGCACCAACAGCTGGGTGCTCGGTGATAGCGGCACGGCACTCGGTGCGGGTGCCTGGGCGATCGGTGCCAACACGGTGGCGCTCGGTGCCAATTCTTACGCCGATCGTGACAACACGGTGTCGGTGGGCGATGTCGGCTCGGAAAGGCAGATCACCAACGTCGCGGCCGGCACGCAGGGCACCGACGCGGTGAACAAGAACCAGCTCGATGCGGTGGCCGGCAGCGTGAGCGACGCCAGTCACTTCTTCAAGGCTACCGGCACCGGTGATGGCAGCGACGACGCCACCGCCGCAGGCCAGTTCGCCACCGCCGCCGGCTCCGGTGCATTCGCCGGCGGCAACGGCGATAGCGCCATCGGTAGCGGCTCGTTCGCCAATGGCGGCAACGCCACGGCCATCGGTACGACATCGACGGCGACGGGCGCCAACAGCACGGCCCTGGGCGCGCAAGCCGAGGCGAATGCCTCGAACAGCGTGGCCCTCGGTGCCGGGTCGCTCGCGAGCCGCGCCAATACGGTCTCGGTGGGCGCGGCCGGTGCCGAACGCCAGGTGACGAACGTGGCCGCGGGTACCCAGGCCACGGATGCGACCAACAAAGGTCAGCTCGATAGCCTGGCCAACAGCGTGAGCAGCGCCGCGCACTACGTCGCGGCCGATGGGGCGAAGGACGGCTCGGACGATGCCGCCGCGACGGGTGCGTACTCGACCGCGGTAGGCGCCGGCAGCAGTGCGGGCGGCGACCTGTCCACCGCGATCGGTTCGTTCGCCACCGCCAGCAAGGAATCGGGCACGGCGATCGGTGCCTCGGCTAACGCTGCGGGCGTCGGTTCCACCGCGATCGGCGACAGCGCACGGGCGACGGCGAAGAACTCCGTGGCACTGGGCGCGGGCTCCGTCGCTACGCGAGCCAATACGGTATCCGTCGGCGCATCCGGCAGTAACCGCCAGATCACCAACGTAGCAGCGGGTACTCAGGGCACCGACGCGGTGAACGTCAACCAGCTCAACACGGCCCTGAGCAGCGCCTTCTCTGGCTCCGGCAACGTGGCCGGCAATGCCGTCGCCATGGCCTTGGGTGGCGGCGCCACGATGGGTGCCACCGGTTTCGTCGGCCCGGTCTATCGGGTGCAGGGTGGCTCGTACAACACGGTCGGCGATGCGGTCGGGGCGCTGGATGGCGCACTCACCTCGTTGAACAGCCGTGTCGGCAGCCTCGAAACCGGCGCAGGGTCCGTCGCGACGAGCTCGCCCGGGACCAGCCCCTCGCGTGCCCACGTGAACGCCGTCATGGCACCGGCCGCAACCAACCCGGCGGTCACCGCCGCGGCGGCTCCGGCCGCCGTCACGCCCGCCGCCCAGGCGATCGTCCCCGGCACCGGTGACGGCACGTCGATCGGTACCGGCAGCTACGCCAAGGACACGACCGACCTGGCCATCGGCAACAACGCGTCGGTCGGTGCGGACAACGGCACGGCGGTGGGCACGGGCGCCACGGTCACTGCGGCCGCGACCAACAGCGTGGCACTCGGGGCCAACTCGGTCGCCGACCAGCCCAACACGGTCTCGGTCGGTTCGGCCGGCGCGGAACGCCGGGTCACCAATGTCGCCGCGGGCACAGCGCCGACGGACGCGGCGAACGTGGGCCAGGTGGACCAGGCCCTGACGACAGCCAAGTCCTACGCGGACCAGGGCGATGCGAGCACGCTGAACCAGGCCAAGGCTTACACCGACCAGAAGTTCGGCGACATCGTGAGTGGTGGTGCGTTCGACGAGTACAAGCGCGAGGTCGACAACCGCTTCAGCAACCTCAACGATCGCCTGAACAAGGTGGGCGCGATGGGAGCGGCCATGTCGCAGATGGCCTTCAGCGCCCAGGGCGTCAGCGGTGACAACCGCCTCGGCGTGGGCGTCGGCGGATACAAGGGGCAGGGTGCCCTGTCCGTCGGCTACTCACGGTCGATCACGCCGCACGCCAGCGTCACCTTCGGTGCCGCCGTCAGCGGGGGTGAGAGTTCGGGTGGTGTGGGTGTAGGCATCGGCTGGTAATCGGCCTAGGCGATCCCCTACACGGGGTCGCCAAAACCCTGCAAGGCCGGCGGAGACGCCGGCCTTTGCTTTGTTGCAGCGCGTCGCAGGATGCGCGTGGCGTGGTCGCCCCGGAAGCATGGTCTGTGCTACCAATAGCGGCCCATGGCCCCAGGAACGGGGGCATCGATACCGCAACGAACGGAGCGTGAGAAAGCATGTCTGCGATGACCGACCATAGGGACATGCTGGCCGGTGAACCCGGCGAAGCCCAGGTCTGCGCGCACCTCGTCGCGCATGGCCGCCTGAAGGACACCGACCTCGCGCGGGCGCGTCGCCTGCACGACGAGACGCCGGAAGGGACCCTCACGGCCCTGATGGCCCGGCTGGGCCTCGTTTCCGAGCGCGATCTCGCCGATGCGTGGGCCGCCCTGCTCGGCCTGCCGCTGCTGGCCGCCAAGGATGCGCCGGAGATGCCACCGGCCGATGTCGAGCTCTCCGTTCGTTTCCTGAAGCAGTACCACGTGGTGCCCGTCCGCGAGGGCGACGACGGGCTGGCCCTGCTGGTGGCGGATCCCGCCGACCCGTATCCGCTCCAGGCGGTCCACCTCGCCACGGGCCGCGACGTCCAGCTGCGGGTGGGCCTGCGCTCCGAGATCGACGACCTGATCGAACGTTATTACGGGCAGGGACGCTCGGCGATGGGCAGCATCGTCGAGAGCCTGGATGGCAGCGCGGCCGTCGAGGACGATGTGGAGCACCTGCGCGATCTCGCCTCCGAGGCACCGGTCATCCGCCTGGTGAACCTGATCCTGCAGCGCGCGGTCGAGCAGCGCGCATCCGACGTGCATATCGAGCCGTTCGAGAATCGCCTGAAAGTGCGCTACCGCATCGATGGCGTGCTGCATGAAGTGGAAGCACCGCCCTCCAGCTCGACCGCCGCTGTCATCTCCCGTGTAAAGATCATGGCCCGGCTGAATATCGCCGAGCGCCGCCTCCCGCAGGACGGCCGCATCCAGCTGCGCGTGCAGGGCAAGGAACTCGACCTGCGTGTCTCCACCGTGCCCACCAGCTTCGGCGAATCGGTGGTCATGCGTATCCTCGACCGCGAGTCGGTCGTGTTCGATTTCGAATCGCTCGGTTTTACCGACAACTTCCGCGACCGCTTCGTCGAAGTGCTCGACCGCCCCCACGGCATCCTGCTGGTCACCGGCCCGACGGGTTCGGGCAAGACCACCACGTTGTATACGGCGCTGTCGCAGATCAACACGCCCGACGTGAAGATCATCACCGTCGAAGACCCGGTCGAATACCAGATCGAAGGCATCAACCAGATCCAGGTAAAGCCGCAGATCGGCCTGGACTTCGCTGGCGCGCTCCGCTCCATCGTCCGCCAGGATCCGGACGTGATCATGATCGGCGAAATGCGCGACCTGGAAACCTGCCGCATCGCCATCCAGTCCGCGCTTACCGGCCACCTGGTGCTCTCGACGCTACACACGAACAGCGCCTCCGGCGGCGTCACCCGCCTGCTCGACATGGGCGTGGAAGATTACCTCCTGGGTTCGACCGTCAACGGCATCCTCGCACAGCGCCTGGTCCGTCGCCTCGACCCGGAGACCGCGGTGGCCTACGAGGCCATGCCCGAGGTCATCGAGCAGTTCCAGTTGCACCGCTACACCGACGAGCGTCCCATCCGGCTGTGGAAGCCGGGCTCGAGCGCCGCCAATCCGACGGGTTACCGCGGCCGCCGCGCCATCATGGAATTCCTGGTGATGAGCGATCCGATCCGGCGCCTGGTCATGCAGAAGGCGGACGCCGGCGAGATCGAACGCCAGGCGCGTGCCGAGGGCATGCGCACGATGTATGAGGACGGCCTGGCCAAGGCCGTCGCCGGGGTTACCACCATCGAGGAAGTCCTGCGCGTCACGCAGGAAAGCTGACTATGAGCCAGTTCCGTTACCGGGCCATCAGTGCAGCCGGCGAGATGCTGGCCGGGCGCATGGAAGCCACGTCGGTCGAAGACGTCGTCGCGCGCCTGCAGGACCAGGGCCACGTGCCGCTGGAAGCCGCACCCGCCGATGGTGAAGCGTCCGGCGGCGGCATCGCGGCACTCTTCCGCAAGGGTCCGTTCACCGGCGACCAGCTCGCCCAGTTCACCCACCAGCTCGCCACGCTGCTTGGCGCGGGCCAGCCGCTCGATCGCGCGCTGGGCATCCTGCTCGACCTGCCGGAAGGCGAGCGCGCGAAGAACATGGTGGAGCGCATCCGCGACCGCGTGCGCGGCGGCACCACGCTTTCCACGGCGCTCGACGAAGAGAACGGGGTCTTCCCGCGCCTTTACATCAGCCTGGTGCGCGCCGGCGAGGCGGGCGGTTCGCTCGACGAAACGCTGCGCCGCCTCGCGGACTATCTCGAGCGCGCGCAGGCGCTGCGCGGCAGCATCATCAACGCGCTGATCTACCCGGCCTTCCTCATGGTCGGCGTGCTCGGCTCGCTCGTCCTGTTGCTCGCCTACGTGGTGCCGCAGTTCGTCCCGATCTTCGCCGACATGCAGGTGCCGATTCCGCTTATTACCCAGGTCGTGCTGGCGATGGGCACGGTCATCGGCGACTGGTGGTGGGCGATCGTGCTGCTGCTCGTCGTCGGCGGCCTCGTGCTTCAGGTGCGCCTGCGCGACCCCGACGCGAAGCTCCGCTTCCATGCGCGCCTGCTCGGCATGCGCGTCGCGGGCCCGCTGCTGCTCAAGGTGGAAACCGCGCGCATCGCCCGCACGCTCGGCACGCTGCTGAAGAACGGCGTGCCGCTGCTCGGTGCGCTCTCCATCGCCCGCCAGGTCACCGGCAACCGCGCCCTGGACCTTGCCCTGGAACAGGCGGCGGATCGCGTGAAGGGCGGAACCGGGCTGGGCAGCGCGCTGTCACAGACAGAGCGCTTTCCCCGTCTTGCGTT
>NZ_JBQCFT010000339.1:0-37096 GCF_051958795.1 Luteibacter sp.
AGGATCCATAGGTACTTCCGCCCCGGCTGGCCAACCATCGACCACTGGTAGTCGTCATCCAGTGCGATGACCCAGTAGTCGGCCCAGACGAGGGGCAGCCAGCGGAGCCACGGCGGGACGAAGGTGACCTCGAGCTTGCCGCGGGCGAAGGCCTCGGGGCGCCGGGCGATGCCCTGGCTGGCGATCTCGCCGTCTTCGGTACCGCAGCGGTTCTCCACGGCCACCGTGCCATCGACGTTCGGGGTGTAGCGGGCGGTGACGTTCCCCGTGCATTTCCGCTGGAAATACATGGGCAGCCGGGCGATTTCGTGCCAGGTGCCGGCGTAGCGCTCCAGGTCGAGGTCGGCCACGGCCGTGACCGGCGCGGAGGCGATGCCTGGGTTGGCCATGGCCCCGTTCAGGGCCGCGAGGAGGTCGCGCATGGCTGGATTCCGTTAAAGCGAACGCACTACGATGCCGATGACGGGTGAATCCCCAATAAATTGCGCCACCGGAACCGTGCCATGGACCACGAGGACAGCCCCGCCAAACGCCCGCTCTTCACGCGGCTGCGCGAGCGGCTGGTGTCGCCGGGGGCGGCTCACGTGGATTCCGAGGCAGGGATGATCGTGGCTACGCCGGGCGTGTTCAGGATGCGCGAGGTGCCGCTGGCCCGGGTTTTCCGGGTCGAGGCCGGCAACCGCGATACGGACGCCTGGGACAGCGTGTTCCTGTTCTTCCACGTCGATGGGGAAGAGACCCTGGTGCTCTCCGAGCACGACAAAGGGTTCGTCGAGCTGGTCGATGACCTGCAGGCGACCTTTCCCGGCATCGAGGGCTGGGAGTCCGCCGTGCCCTCGGTGAAGTTCCAGCTGACCTCGGTGGATCTGTGGCGTCGTGATGCGCCCGATGCGCCTGTCGCCGATACGGCTGAGGCGCCGTAACAATCAGCCTTGCAGGTGGCCCGTTGTGGGAGCCCAAGATCGCGAAGCGCTAGGCCATCTTTCCATATGCCTCGGCCAATCGCGTTGTTACCCAGGGAAAGAAGTCCGTGGACGAGCGGTCGATCACCTCCTTCAGTCGAACGACGTCAAAGATGATTTCGTCATTGGGTCTGAGCTCTGCGAGCGACGCCTTGGTGACCAATATGCCAAACGGTTCTGAGGGGTTTTCGTAAAGTAACCAAGCCTGGTCATCACCGCTCGCCACCGTAAGGCCGGGCCAAACGGGGTCAGACTTCCGGTATTCGGCCACACGCTTGACGTTGAAAAGCATGCCGTCATCATCGGTCCATATACTGCTGGATGCGCGATGCGGGTCGAATGACCCATCGGCGTTGTACTCAACCGATGTGGTGCCGCCACGGCCGTTCACGAGGAGAAGCCGATCAAGCTCCGCGCCGACGTCAGATCGAGCTGTCCATGGTGTCTCGAAGAAGTAGGCGAAACGAAAGCCTGGTTCCAGAAAGACGTAGTCTGGAAAGGTTTTTTTCCAGTCAACGATACGGCTCAAGGCAGCTTTGTTCTTTCTCCGATCCGGCTTGTCCATTGGCCATCCCCTGTTCGCTCGATTGATCGATCTATGCAAATACGGCAATTGCAATGCCGTGTTCGGCCAGTGCCAGTGCTGATGGAGCAATCGCCGAGTCGCCTGGGCCGAGCATGGTTCCGTCGGCATCGGCATACCCTTTGACAAGGTATGCGAGGCTTGCATGCTCGAGTGTGCGTGGTCCATGGACGACCTTGAGCGTTGCCGAACAGACGCCACGCCGCACCATCAGGTTGAAGTCGCGCGTGGCGCCGCCTGCGAGGCGTACATCGACCTTCGCCTCTCCGGGAAAGGCAAAAGGCTCACACGGCGTCGTGAGCGCATGTTCGCGCTCGCCATCGATCACCATCGTGAATCCCGCGCCTTCGATCAGCACGATGGTGCGATCGATGCCAGGGAACACAGAGAACGGCGAGGCGGTATCAACATCGGCGATGCTGACCCGCCACGCGAAATCCTCCATCGACGCGCCGGCCGGTTCGACCGCCAGCTCACGCGTGATACCCAGCCCGTTCTTCCACGGCACGGCTTTCAGTTCGTCAAAGCGAATGATCTTCATGCGACGCGCTCGATCTCACGGGCGAAGGGTGGGAGCGCGCGTAGCATGCCGGTGCCGTAGCGCTTGGTGATGACGCGGCGATCAAGCAGCACGATGCGGCCGGTATCGGTTTCCGTACGAATCAGGCGGCCGCAGTACTGCGTGAGGATGCGCGTGGCATCCGGCACGCTGACTTCGATGAACGGATTGCGGCCGCGCGATTCGAGCCATTCGGCGTAGGTCGCACCGACCGGATCGGTCGGTACGGCGAAGGGGAGTTGGGTGACGACCACCGTTTCGCACAACTTGCCGGGCAGGTCGAGGCCTTCGCCAAACGACGCAAGCCCGAAGATCGTGCTGCCCTTGCCGGCTTCGATATCCGCGCAGTGTTCGGCGATCAGCTGGGCCTTCGCCAGCGAACCCTGCGCACGCACACGTCGCACGTGGTCGATCGGCAACACCTGCAACACGCGGTCGAGCTTCGCACGCGAGGTGAACAGCACGAGGTTGCCGGCATCCCAGTCGAGATGCTTCGCCAGCCAGCCCGCGACCTCACGCGCATGGCCTTCGCGGTCGTCAGGCAGCGTGTTGAAGGCGGGGACTTCCAGCTTCGCCTGTCGTTCCAGGTCAAAGGGAGAAGGCAGGCTGATGGTGACCGCTTCGTTCGGCAGGCCGACGGAATCGGCAAAGCCACGGAAGTTGCCGCCCGCCGAGAGTGTCGCCGAGGTCATCACCACTGCTGACGCGTTGTCCCACAGCACGTTCCGCAGCAAGCCGCCCGCGGATACCGCAGAGGCATGGCAGATGAGCTGCTGGTCCGAGCCCATGCTCACCCAGCGCGCCAGCGGCGGCCCGTTCTCGCGATCCTCGGTCGACCACGCGTACCACGTGCGCACCTGGCGCTCGAGTCGCTCCAGTGCCATGCCAAGCTCGCGCGAGAGAGCTTCCTGCGTGGGCCCACCGGCTTCCATTTCCACGACGGTGCGGCGCACCGTGCGCAGCCAGCGCTGCACGTCGCGCGTCACCGTGTGCAGGTGCGAAGCGTGGATCACCCAGTTCTCGGGCAGCTGGCCGAGCGAAGCGCGGAACACGGGCTCCAGCTCGCTGGACGATGGTGTCCACGAAAGCCGGATCTCGCGCTCGATCTCCTCCAACGCGTTCGACATCTCCAGCATCTTCTCGTCGCCAGTTTCCAGCGTGAGGTTGCCGATGGATTCCTTGTCGGTAAGCGAATACGCCGCGTGCACCTGGTTCTGCAGGCGGCCGATGCGGCGCACCGCGCTTGCGAGATGCACGTCGGCGGCGCCGCGATCAATCGCCTTCGACGGCACGTGATGCGCCTCGTCGAAGATGTACAGGGTTTCTTCGGGCTTCGGCAGGATCACGCCGCCGAACGTGTCTTCATCGCGCGGCATGGTCAGGTCAGCAAGGACGAGGTCCTGGTTCGCGACGACGATGTCCGCTTCGCCAATCGCGCGGCGGGCGAGGAAGAACGGGCACACCGCGAAGGCGTTGCACTTGCGGCCGGTGCAGCCGCCCGCGCTGGTGGTGATCATGCCGCGCACCAGGTCCGACAGCGGCTCGGGACTGGTATCGATGTCGCCGTTCCACTCGCGCGATTCGAACGCCTTGCCGAGCTTCTCGATGGCCTTCGTATCGCGCTCGGCCGGCGGCCGTGACCACAGCGCCACGTCGGCGTCGAAATCGAAGCCGCCCTGGGCGCTGGGCTCCGAGCCAGCCATGCGGAGGTTGCGCGGGCACAGGTAACGCGCACGGCCCTTGGCCAGGGCCACCTTGGCCTCGACGCCGCACAGCTTCATGTACTGCGGGATATCGCGCTGGACCAGCTGCTCCTGCAGGGCCACGGTCGCGGTGGCGATCACGAGCTTCTTCTTCTGCGCCCGCGCCACCTCGAGGCCGCCGATCAGGTAGGCCATGGACTTACCGGTGCCGGTCGGCGCTTCGATCACAGCCGCGCCCGCCGGCTCAGCCAGCGCCTTGGCGACCTCGGCGATCATCTTCAGCTGCGACGGACGCCCGCGGAACCCCGCAAGGCCGTCCTTCAGGCGCGCATAGGCGGCGCGGATCGCGGCTTTGGTGTCTTCGGTGAGCATAGCCCACCAAGGTTACCCTATCGGGGTCTCACCCCGTGTCGTCAGCGCGCGTGGATCGGCGGGCTGAGGGGTGCGCCAGCGACCAGTCCCGCCACCACCCAGGTGTGTTCCTCCCACGTGCCGTCGGCTTGCTGGACGTGGATGGCGACCGGGCGGCCGAGGCTGTCGGAGAGACCAGGGGCCAGGCCTTCAGCGGCGTGGATGGCGTCGGCTTGCGTGGGATACCGGCCGAGCGTGTCGGCGGTACCGTGGCGGACGATCCACGGTCCCTGTGTCGATTCGTTGTACGGAATGAACAGTTGGGCGGAGCTCGATGCCATGGAACCCTCGCATAGGTCGGTGGTCAGGCCAGACGAACGGGCCGGGGGCGGATGCCGCGGGCCTTGGGTTCCGACGCTACGCCTAAGCGGCTAAAAAAACCATTAAGCCTTGTTCCGCAAGGGTTTACGAAGCAAAAGGGCGCGGCGGAAGCAGTCGGGAGCGTGCGTATTGATCAGTCCCGTGGCCTCCATCCAGGCGAATACGATGGTCGGCCCCACGAAGGTGAAACCGCGCTGCTTCAGCGCCTTGGAGACCTGCTCCGAGAGCGGGCTGTTCGGCGGCACCGGGCCCTCCCAGGCCAGGGGCTCGCCGCCAACGAAATGCCAGCAGAACGTGGCGAAATCCTCGCCGGCGTCGCGCATGGCCAGGTGGGCCTTCGCATTGTTGATGGCGGCGCCGATCTTGCTCCTCGAGCGGATGATCCCCGGGTCGGCGAGCAGGCGCTCCACCTCGCGCGGACCATAGGCCGCCACGACCTCCGGGTCGAAGCCCTCGAACGCGGCGCGGAAGCCATCGCGGCGGGCGAGGATCGTCCGCCACGACAGCCCGGCCTGGAACCCGTCCAGGACCAGTTTCTCCCAGAGCTTGCGGCCATCGCGCTCGGGGACGCCCCATTCGCGGTCGTGGTAACCGCGCATGAGCTCGTCCGCGTCGCCCCAGGCGCAGCGGACCAGGCCGTCACTCACCCGGCGAAGCCGAGGTAATCCAGCTTGCCGACGCCCACGCCGTTGTGGCGGAGGATGTCGTACGCGGTGGTGATGTGGAAATAGAAGTTGGGCAGGGCGAACACCATGAGGTACTCGCTCGCCGTGAAGGTGCGCTCGTTCGGGCCGAACTTGCGCGTGATGGTGCGCGACGCGCCGGCATTCACCTTCTCGGCGGGTACGGACTTGATGAAGTCCACCGTGCCGTTGATGCGCGCGATCAGCGGGTCGATCGTTGTTTCGTTGTCTTCGAACGCCGGCGGATCGACTTCGGCCACGCGGGCGATGCCGAACTTGGCGGTGTCGCTGGCGCGCTGGACCTGGCCGGCGAGGTTCAGCATGTCGGGGGCGAGACGCTGCTCGACCAGGGCGTCACCGCCATGTTCCTTCGCCTTGGCCAGCAGGTCGGCAAGGACGCGGAAACCGCGGATGTAGGCGGCTGCGGAGGCTTCGTGTAGCGAGATGCTCATGGCGGTGGCTCCTGGGTAATCCATCGATGGTGGGGCGGGCGGGGCGCGCCTTCAAGGCCCGTGCGCGCTGGAACCCAAGGGACTACCATCACCCGCCATCCCCGCCACGAACGGTCCCCCATGTCCTCTTCCCCACCGGCACCCGACGCGATCGTCGCGGTGCGTGGCCTGTCCAAGGAATACAAGACGGGCTTCCAGGCACTCAAACATGTCGATCTCGAGATCAGGCGCGGCGAAATCTTCGCGCTGCTCGGCCCTAACGGCGCCGGCAAGACCACGCTGATCAGCATCATCTGCGGCATCGTCAACGGCACGGGTGGCAGCGTGGCCGTCGATGGCCACGACATCGTGCGTGACTACCGTGCCGCGCGCAGCCTGATCGGCCTGGTGCCGCAGGAGCTTTCCACCGACGCATTCGAGACGGTGTGGGCGACGGTGAATTTCAGTCGCGGCCTGTTCGGCAAGGCACCGAACCCCGTATACCTCGAGCGGATCCTGCGCGAACTCTCGCTGTGGGAGAAGAAGGATTCGAAAATCATGGCGCTCTCCGGCGGCATGAAGCGCCGCGTGCTGATCGCCAAGGCGCTCTCGCACGAGCCGCGCGTGCTGTTCCTCGACGAACCCACGGCCGGCGTGGACGTCGAGCTGCGCCACGATATGTGGCAGATGGTGCGTCGCCTGCGCGAATCGGGCGTCACCATCATCCTCACCACGCACTACATCGAAGAGGCCGAGGAAATGGCCGACCGCATCGGTGTCATCAACCACGGCGAGCTGATCCTCGTGGAAGACAAGCGGACGCTGATGCAGAAGCTGGGCAAGAAGCAGCTTTCCCTGACCTTGCAGGCTCCGCTCCAGTGCGTGCCGGAAGGGCTCGAGCACTGGCCCCTGGAGTTGTCGAAGGATGGCCTGAGCCTGACCTACACCTTCGATACGCAAGCCGACGACACGGGTATCGCCGAACTCCTGAAGAAGCTCGGCGCGCTCGGTATCGACTTCAAGGACCTGCATTCCAGCGAGAGCTCGCTGGAAGATATCTTCGTCAGCCTGGTCAGGGGAGGTGGCCTGTGAACATCCACGGTATCCGCGCCATCTATCGTTTCGAGATGGCCCGTACGTTCCGCACGCTCACCCAGAGCATCGCGTCGCCCGTGCTTTCGACGTCGCTGTACTTCATCGTGTTCGGCGCGGCGATCGGCTCGCGCATGGGCGCGATTGGCGGCGTGAGCTACGGCGCCTTCATCATCCCTGGCCTCATCATGCTTTCGTTGCTCAATGAGAGCATCTCGAACGCCTCATTCGGCATCTACATGCCGAAGTGGGCGGGCACGATCTACGAACTGCTCTCGGCCCCGGTGAACTATGTCGAGGTGGTGCTTGGCTACGTCGGCGCGGCGGCGACGAAGTCGATGATCCTCGGCGCGCTGATCCTCGTGACGTCTCGCCTGTTCGTCGATTACCAGATCATGCACCCGGTCTGGATGGTCGCATTCCTGATGCTGACCGCGGTGACCTTCAGCCTGTTCGGTTTCATCATCGGCCTGTGGGCGGATGATTTCCAGAAACTGCAGGTGGTGCCGCTCATGGTGATCACGCCGCTCACCTTCCTCGGTGGCAGCTTCTATTCCATCAACATGCTGCCGCCGTTCTGGCAGAAGGTGACCCTGTTCAACCCGGTGGTGTACCTGGTGAACGGCTTCCGCTGGAGCTTCTACGGGCAGGCCGACGTGAACGTCGTGGTGAGCGTATCGGCCACGGTGGGCTTCATGCTGGTGTGCCTTGCCATCGTGTGGTGGATCTTCCGCACGGGGTGGAAGCTGAAGAACTGACGCGGTGCAACGCCTTGTAGGAGCCCACCCTGTGGGCGACGCCGTTCGCGATGAAGCCACGGATCTTGGGCTCCATCGCGAAAGATGTCGCCCACAGGGTGGGCTCCTACGGGTCGCTTACTCCGGCTTGCCGATGAAATCGGACTTGCCGAGCACCACGCCGACGCCGCGCAGGATCGCGTAGGCGGTGGTGCAGTGGAAATAGACGTTCGGCAGCACGAAGCCGAGCAGGTACGGCTGGCCCTTGAAGTGCATGTCGCCCGAGCGCAGCTTCAGCACGATCTCGCGGTTCTCGCTGCCGTCGATCTGTTCCGGCTTGAAGCCCTTCAGCATGTCGATGACCGAGGCGATGCGCGCCTGCAGCTGGTCGAAGGTGGTCTCGTTGTCTTCCATCTTCGGGGCTTCTTCGCCTGCCAGGCGGAAGGCGGCGCCCTTGGCCATGTCGGTGGCGATCTGCACCTGGCGGACCAGGGGGAACATGTCCGGGGTGATGCGGGTGTTCAGCAGCACTTCTTCGGCGATGTTGCGTTCCTTCGCGTGTTCGGCACCCTTCTTCAGCACGCCGGAGAGGTTCGTCAGGGCGCGGACGAGGACGGGGACGGTGGTCTGGTACATCGTGATGGACATGGACGGGCTCTTGGTGGTGGGTCGGCCGGCTGGCCGGGGCGGCGCGTATTGTGCGCGCGAAAAGCTACGATAGGGGCATGAGCGAGCCCGAGGCAGCACGGTCGACACGGCGCGGCGCCCTGGACATCCTGCGGGTGCGCCGGGCGCAGCGGCTGCTCGATCGGTTGTTTAAGGGGCTGCCGCTGGCATCGCGCCTGCGCGTGGGCCTGTTCATGGCGTTCAAGGCCATGCTCGCCTCGATCACGGCCTACGGCGCCGGCTACGTGCTGAAGCCGGAGGAAGCGTTCTGGGCCGCGATCAGCGCGGTCGCGGTGACCCAGCCCCACTATGGCGACACGCGCGGGGCAGGGCGCGACCGGGTGCTCGGCACGACCTTTGGCGGCATCGCGGGCCTGCTTGGCCTATGGGTCGGCGGCACGGGCGACCTGGTGTCGTTCGCGCTGGCCCTGGCGCTGGTCACCGTGGCGTGCTGGACCGCGAACGCGGGTGCAGCGGCGAAGATTGGCGGCATCACCTCGGCCATCGTGCTGCTGGTGCCGGCGACCGGCCCTCGCTGGGAGGTGGCCGCATCGCGGCTGGGCGAGGTGATATGCGGCACGATATGCGCGCTGGCGGTGGGCTGGCTGGTATCCCGCCTGGAACACCGCGTGGAAGCAAAGGCAGAAGGGGACGAGGGTTGATCCGCAAACATTCCGAACACCACCGGCTAGGCCGCCTGGGCTGGCTGCGCGCCTCCGTGCTGGGCGCCAACGACGGCATCCTTTCCACCGCCAGCCTGCTGGTTGGCGTGGCTTCCGCGGAAGCGGCAGCGTCGAGCGTGATGATCGCCGGCGTCGCTGGACTGGTCGCCGGCGCCATGTCGATGGGCGCGGGCGAGTACGTTTCCGTGAGCTCGCAAGCCGACAGCGAGCGCGCCGAGCTCGCAGTGGAGTCGCGCGAGCTGCGCGAGGATCCGCATGGCGAGCACAAGGAGCTGACCGAGATCTATGTGCATCGCGGCCTCGATCGCGATCTGGCGCACAAGGTGGCCGAACAGTTGATGGCGCATGACGCGCTGGAAGCGCACGCACGCGACGAGCTGGGGCTGTCGTCCGCCACGGCCGCGCGGCCGTTGCAGGCGGCCGCGGCCTCGGCGGCCAGCTTCGCCGTGGGCGCGATCGTGCCGATCCTCGCGACGGCCGCCACGCCGCGCGAGCACATGGCGACGGTGACTGTCGCGGTCTCGCTGGCGGCACTGGCGGTGCTGGGCGCGACGAGTGCTCGGCTCGCCGGCTCGGCGATGTGGCGCGGCGTCGTGCGGATCCTGTTCTGGGGCGCGGCGGCAATGGCGCTTACGGCGGCGGTGGGGCGCTTGTTCGGGGTCGCGGCGTAACCGATCGCGTAGGAGCCCACCCTGTGGGCGACGCCGTTCGCGGTAGCGTCACAGGGCCTGTAGCGGTGAGGCGAAAGATGTCGCCCACAGGGTGGGCTCCTACGAGTCGCCGGTTGTGTGATGTTCTCAGCCAGCCACGCAGCGGTTACGGCCGCCGTTCTTCGCCGTGTAAAGCGCCAGGTCGGCGCGTTCGAACACGGACTGCGGCGTATCGCCCTGGCGGAACTGCGCCACGCCGATCGAGGCGGTGACTCGCACCGGCTGGCGACTGGCGTGGAAGGCGAGGTGCTGGATCTTCCCGCGCAACCGCTCGCATACCTGCAGCGATTCGGCTTCGTCGGCACCATCGAAGATGACGATGAATTCCTCGCCGCCGTAGCGCGCGACGAAATCCACCGGACGCACGTGCTTCAGCAGCGCCTGGCCGATCACACGCAGCACCGCGTCGCCCGCGGTATGCCCATACGTGTCGTTGATGCTCTTGAAGTGATCGATGTCGATCGCCGCGATCGAGAGCGCGCGCGAGGTCGTCAGCCAGCTCTCGTAAGCCGCCTCGATACGCTTCTCGTAGGCCAGCCGGTTCGGCATGCCGATCATCGTGTCGGTCTGGGCCAGCTCGTGCTCGCGCTCCAGCGAACGCTGCAACGCGTTGCGCTCGGTCTCGAGCTGCTCGACGCGCTGGCGCATCTTCTCGGCGCGGTCACGGTACGCGGTGAGCCGCGAGCCCTCGCGTTCGCGGAAATCGCGGAAGCACGCGGCGATCGTCTCGAGGCTCGCGTTCACCCGCTCGCGCAGCTCGTGCGCATCCTCGGCCTCGAGGATCGCTTCGCTGAGCAGGCGCATCTCGTGGGCCACCGAGGCATCCAGGGCCTGGCCGTTGGATTCGCCGGTGGACTGGTCCGCGAGCTCGCGGGCCATGTACTGGGTCATCTCGTCGAGGCGGCCGGCCACGTGGCGCAGCACCGCCTGCAGGGCATCGATCTCGCGCTGCATGCCGATGCGCTGCTCGTTGACCAGGTCGGCGAGGCGGTCGCTGCAAGTCGCCAGGGCGACCAAATCGCCCGCATCGGCGACGTCACGGCGCAGGCCGTTGGCGCGGTCGGCCAGCTTGGGCTGGACGACGAGCCGGTCGACGAGGCGGTGCAGGGAGGCCTGGACCGACGAGCCGTACTCGGTGCGCTGCGGCCGGGTGATCGGGATGGCACGCTCTTCCGGGACGCGCAGGGGCCGGGTGGCCAGGCCTTCCAGGGAGTCACGCAGGCTGTTGGAAAGGGTTTCCAGCACCATGGCGTCCGCCGCGCCGGCGGCAAGGGCCGCGCTCAGGCGCTCGATGTGCGGATCGACCTGGTCATGCGCCCCATGGGCGGCGCGGGTAAGACTGGCGACGAGCTGGCGGAGCACGGACTCCACGGCCCGCCATTGGGCTTCCTCACGGGTGAGCCGTTCGACGGACTCGCGGTATTTGTTTTCCCAGAGCTGGCTGTCCAAACGCACGCCCCGACCGTCGCGTGAAGTTTCTTAATAACGTGGCGCATCATACGATGAAACCTGACAATTTCGATCTGTCTTATGGCAGATCCTGGGCCTCGGGCAACCACCGGGTCGCCCGGGCCGCCACGACCGCCCCGACGCCGATCAGCACGGCCGCGAGCAGGAAGGCGACCCCCGGCACATGGACCGTCCGCTCCGGCGCGATCGAGAAGGCGAAGATCTGCGCGAACAGGTACGGGCCGAAGATCCCGGCGAAGCTGCCCAGGCTGGTGATCGCGCCCTGCAGCCGGCCCTGCTGGTCGGCGGAGACGCAGCGGGTCATGATCGATTGCATCGGCGGCCCCGACAGGCCCCACAGCGCCATGAGCGGGATACCGAGCAGGAACACCCAGCCGGTATTGGCCAGGCCCATGACCGCGAAGGCCAGCGTGCCGAAGAGCAGGCCGGTGACCAGGATCTTCCGCTCGCCGAAGCGGCTGGTGAGCCGGCCGGTCAGGAACGCCTGCACGGAGCCGTCGCACGCGCCGACCAAGGCCAGCACGAAGCCGACGGCCTGCGCGCCCCAGTGGTAGCGGTAATCGGCGTAGAGCACGAAGGTGGTCTGGAGCACGTAGTGCGCCAGGTAGAACAGGAAGGTGACGATGGCCAGCCCGAACACCGTGGGGCTGCAGCGGAGCAGGCGCATGGCACCCATCGGGTGCGCGGTATGCGGCTCGAAACGGGCGGCGCGGCGTTCCGGCGGCAGCGATTCGGGCAGGATGAAGAAGCCATACAGGAAGTTGGCGAGGGCCAGCCCCGCGGCGACCCAGAACGGCAGGCGCAGGTCGATGCCGCCGAGGAAACCCCCGAGCGCCGGGCCGATGATGAAGCCGATGCCGAACGCGCCGCCCAGCAGGCCGAACGCGCCCGCGCGCTTCTCCGGTGGCGTGACATCGGCGATGTAAGCGTTGGCCGTGGTGAAGCTCGCCGCCGTCATGCCGGAAATGATGCGGCCCACGAACAGCAGCCAGAGCGACGGCGCGAGCGCCATCAGCACGAAATCCAGGCCCAGGCCCAGATTCGAGAGCAGGATCACGGGGCGCCGGCCGAACCGGTCGGAGAGGGCGCCCTGGATCGGCGAGGAAAAGAACTGCACGGCCGCGAACACCGTGCCGAACACGCCTACCCACCACGCGGCGTTGCTCACCGTACCGCCGGTCATCGATTCGATCAGGTGCGGCAGCACCGGGATGATGATGCCGAACGCGAGGATGTCGATGAGCACGGTGATGAAGACGAAGACCACCGCTGCCCGGCGTACCGGGGCCGCCAGCGGGGTGTGCACGCTATCAGACATTCGTGACGGACTTCAGGCGCGGCGCCACGAATGGGACGGTCAGCATCGTACTCGCGACCGCCATCAGCAGCAGTGCCGTGAAGGTCTCGCTGGTGATCATCTGCTTGTCCAGCAATACGTTGACGAAGATGATCATGATCAGTGCCTTCGTCTGCAGAAGCCAGCCGATGACCCATGCATCGCCGCGCTTCCAGCCCAGCACCTTCCCCGCGATGCCTACGCCGGCGAGTTTTCCTGCGACCGAGGCGATCAGAAGTACGCCTGCTGCCACGAAGACGGAAGCGCCGCCGATCGACCAGTTAGTGCGCAACCCGGTGGATAGGAAGAACACCGGCATGACCACGAGGAGAACGTTGTCGCGCAGCTCGTCAAGCTTGGCCAGGGTGAACCAGTCGCGCTCCATGACCGCGCCTGCCAGGAATGCACCGACCATGAAGTGCAACCCGCACCAGTCCGCGCCATAAGCGCAGGCCGCCAGCCATACCAGGCCGAGATAATAGCGGTCCGATTCGCGAACGCGTGCCATCACCCGGCGGAATGCCCACGATGCGAGCGCAAACGCCGCGAGGAACGCTGCCTGGTGGCCGACGCGCTTCCAGTCCAGCAGGAGGATCGCGAGCACGCCCCAGATGGCCAGGTCATCCAGGCTCGCGTAGCGCAGCACGCGCTGGCCGAGCGGTTCGCGCAGGATGCCGAGCTTGGTCATCAGCAGGATGAGGATCGGTAGGGCGGTAACCGCGCACGCCATGCCCACGCCGACGACGAACTGCCATGGCTGCGTAGCGGGTCCCATCCACCCATCGCGCCAGGCGAGCATGCCGAGCGCCGCCGCGCAGCCTGTCAGCATGGGCGTGCCAAGCGCGAGGGCGGCCGTCGTTCCGCACTCCCGGCGCTGTTTCCACACGGCCCCAAGATCCAGCTCGATGCCTGCGATCCACACGAACACCATCACCGCCCACCACGCGATGCCGTTCAGCGCCCCGATGACCGGCGGCGCGAACACCGTGGCGTAGTAATCGGGGAAGACCTTGCCCAGGACGCCGGGCCCTAACAGGATGCCAGTGATGATCTGCACCACGACCAGCGGTGCCCAGTAATCCGTGCGGAATACCCGCCAGATCAGGTAAGGCACGCCAAGGATGATCACCATGGCGACCAGGAACAATTCCGTTGTGCTCATTAAGCCCTCCCCAGGATCGGCAGAGGGTAGCTGACCGGCGCGGCCGCGCCAATCAGGCTACCGCGGCGGCTGGGTCAGCTCGCGCGCGTTGAGGTAGCCATCCTTGTTGGTATCCAGCTTGTGGAACTGGTGGATCAGGTTGCGCTGGAACTCGTCCAGGTGGATCGGGCGGGCACCGGGGCGCATCGGGCCGTCGTTCGCGTCGATCACCCCATCGCCATTGATGTCCATGCGCTGGAAGCCCTGGCTCATGTAGCGGACGTATTCCGCCTCATCCACCTTGCCATCGCCATTGGCGTCCACCCGCCGCAGGTATTCCTTCGGCGTGCTGGGGAAATCCTGGGCGGCCGCGGCGGTGGCGGCGAAGAGGGCGAGGGCGGCCAGCAGGCCGCGGGAAGTCCGGTACATGGAAACCTGCATAGGTGTTTGTCGGTCGTGGCGGAGCGGCGTACTCTCGAAGGACTGCGTCCAATCCGGGAACCTTCCATGATCCATGAGAGCATCCTCGACACGATCGGCCGCACCCCGATCGTGCGCCTACCCCGCATCGCCCCCAGGCACGTCAGTCTGTATGCGAAGGTGGAATCCTTCAATCCCGGGGGGTCGGTCAAGGATCGCCTGGCCATCGCGGTCATCCTCGATGCCGAACAGAAAGGCTTGCTCAAACCCGGCGATACGGTGATCGAAGCCACCTCCGGCAACACCGGCGTCGCCCTCGCCATGGTCTGCGCGGCCAAGGGTTACAAGTTCGTGGCCACGATGGCCGACTCCTTCTCCGTCGAGCGGCGCAAGCTCATGCGCGCCTATGGCGCCAAGGTCATCCTGACGCCCGCCGCCGAGCGCGGCAGTGGCATGGTGAAGAAGGCCGAGGAACTCGCGGCGAAGCACGGCTGGTTCCTCCCGCGCCAGTTCCAGAACCCGGCCAACCCGGCCTACCACCGCCAGACCACGGCCGCCGAGATCCTCCAGGACTTCGCTGGCCGCCGCCTGGATGCGTTCGTGACCGGCTGGGGCACCGGCGGCACGCTTACCGGCGTGGGCGAGGTGCTGAAGGTCGCCCGGCCGGAGGTGAAGATCATCGCCTGCGAACCGGCGGCCGCTCCGCTGCTCCAGGACAAGCCGTGGTCGCCGCACAAGATCCAGGGCTGGACGCCGGACTTCGTGCCCGACGTGCTGAACCGCAAGGTCTTCGACCAGGACCTGGTCGTCGATGAGGTGGTCGCCCGTGACACCGCCCGCCGCCTCGCCGCCGAGGAAGGCCTGTTCGTCGGCGTGTCCGCCGGTGCCACGGTCGCCGCGGCGCTCGAGTATGCGAAGGGCGCCGCCGAAGGCAGCGTCATCCTCGCCATGCTCCCCGACACCGGCGAACGCTACCTCTCCACCTTCCTGTTCGAAGGCGTGAACGAAGGCACGGACGAGGAGTGGCTCAACAGCCTCTAAAGCATTCGAGTGCCAGACCCATTGTGGGAGCGCGCTTCCGCGCGATGGGGCTTGCCGCGAGCACCCATCGCGGGCAAGCCCGCTCCCACAAACCCACCGGAAAAGCTGAACCCATGACGCGATGGGAACATCCTCAACGCACGATCATCACGCCCGCGGCGGCAACGTGGACTCCTCAGCATGCCCAAGGAGACCCACCCATGTCCCTCTTCCGCAAGAGCCTCACGGCGGAACTCGGTGGCCGCGCCCAGCGCCTGGCCGGTGCGCTTACCCACGACCGTGCGCTTGAGCTGAAGGGCGCCGCCCGGCAGTACGCCGGCCACGCCGGCATCGTCGCCTCACGCGTCGGTGATGATGTGCGCGATCTCCTCGCCCAGGCCGAGAAACGCGCCAGCCGTTTCGCCAACCACGCGGGCCACCGGTCCGTCGACCTGGCCGCCCTCGCGCAGAAACAGGCAAGTGAGCTCGCCGAACTCCCAGGTGCCCAGGCAGGCAATGCCGCCACCCGTGCCGGCAAGCGCGCAAGCAAGGCCGCCGCTCGTGCCGGCAAGCAGGCCAGCGCCGCTGCAGCGCGTGCCGGTAAACAGATGCGCAGCCATCCCCGCACCTCGATCGCCGTAGGTGCCGGACTTGGCATCGCCGCGCTTACCGCCGCGTGGCTGCTCCGCCGTCACCAGCTCAAGCAGCAGGCCGAGCTGGAATACGACGAACACGACCCGACCCGCTACCGCGCGAGCAACGACTCCGGCGACGCGCTGGATGGCTCGGGGGAAGACAACCCGGTGCCCGGTGAGAGCGGGTTGTACTGATCGTTCGATCGATCGCTGAAAAACATCGCGCGCAAGCGCGCTCCCACAAGGTCTGCGAATGGTCTGTGGGAGCGCGCTTGTGCGCGATCGGCTACAGATGTGCCGCGTAGGCCAATCCCTACGCAACGCATCACCCTTCGCTGAATGTCACCATCGCATGCCATCGTTAGCATGCGCGGATGAAAACCTTCGAATCCCGCCCTTTCCCATTCGGCGTGGGCGTCTACTCTTTCTGGGAGGCGGCCCGGTACGTCGGTGCCACGACGCGTCAACTACGAGGATGGGTCCGGTCATACAGTCCGAACGCCGTTCGCGATGATCGGCGTCCCGCTCTGTGGGACTCGCAACTAGTTGAGTGGCGTCGGAAGGATCTTGGCTTCACTGACCTCATGGAGCTTCGCTTCGTGCGCGCCATGCACGCAGCCGGGGTCTCGCTACCTGTCATCCGCCGAACGCTCGAACTCGGCCGCGATCGCCTTCAGGTGGCTTACCCGCTGTCTTGCGACAGCTTCCGCGAGCACGGGAAGCAGATCTTTCTTGAAGCGCTAGCCCGCGAAGACGTCAGCCACCTCCGTTTCGATGAGGACAGCAGGCGGCACGTACTGCGAAGCCTCGTAGGCCCCGGCTTTCGCGAAGGCTTCGAGCTCGACGCCGGTGGGCAGGTGAAACGCTGGTATCCGTTGCCGAAGAGCCGAGCCATCGTCCTTGATCCGGATCGCCGTGCAGGCGAGCCCATACTGACTGAGGCAGGCGTTCCCACGGTGGCTATCGCAGCCGCGTACAAAGCTGACAAGGAAGACGTTCCGTTCGTCGCCTGGCAATACCGGATTTCCGAGGACGAAGTGCGCACCGCCGTGCATTTCGAGACGGAATGGCGTCCCGCATGAAGGCCCAGATCGACGAGAACATTGCGCCGGCCTTGGCGAAAGCCCTCGATTGCCTCGTCGAGGCAAATGGGCACAACGTGATCCATGTTACCGACCTGCATGCACGCGGCACGCCGGACACCCAGTTATTCATTCGTGCGGCCGAGTTCGGGGTCGACATCCACGTGACTCACGACCACCACCATCGCAGCCAGGAAGAGAAGGAAGCCATTTCCGAAAGCCAGCTGCTTGTCTTCGTACTCGAGAAGAGCTGGATGCCGCACTCCTTCTTTGATAAGGCTTCGCGCCTGGTCCACTGGTGGCCGCGAATCATCCAGGGCAGCGAAAGCCTCCAGCGGCCCGGAATTTACATGGTGCCCTGGCGAACCGAGAGCCGGCGCTTTATACGTGTTGCATAGGAGTGTCACGCGCTCACTGCGGAGCGCGTGACACCCGCGTCAACCCCAACGGTTATGCGCAAATGTGGGAGCGCGCTTGCGCGCGATAACGCGTCAGGCTACCTCGGCCCGGCGGCGGAGCACCGCCAGTGGCTGTGCCCAGACCGCGCCTGGTCGGCGCTTGCTCGTGACGAGCGTCAGCTCCGAAGGCTGGAACACGTTGACGTTGTGCGTTGCCGGGGTGGTCAGGATGTACTGGGCGCGGGTGCTCTTGAGGAACGCGCCGACCTTGTCGATGTTGAAGATGTCGAGGTGGGCGAACGGTTCATCGATGAACACGAAGCCGCCGGGGCGGTCTTCGTCGCGCATCAGTGCGACGAGCAAGAGCAGCGACTTCATCACCTGCTGGCCGCCGGAGGCCTCGCCGTCGTCCATGCCGATCCAGCCCTTTTTGTCGAACTCGAAGCGCACGTGGAGCGCGGCCGAGGCAAGGGCGAGGTCGTCGTTGTTGAGTTCGGGCAGATCGACTTCAACGCCGATGCCGGCGAGCTCGGCGAGGATCTTCAGGTTCTTCGCATAGCGGCGCACGGTGTTGCGAAGCACGTGGATATACGCCCCGCGCGCTTCATGCGTGATGCGGCCGGCACGTTCAAGGTGCAGGCGGCGCTTCTCGAGATCGTGCTTCAGGCCTTCGTGGTCGGCGCCGAGCTTCTCGCGCAAGGCGAGCACGCTGGGGTCCTGTTCCCAATGGCCCTCATCCAGCCGGCGCTCGACGCGATCCATCTCGCGGCGCACGGCGGCGGGGGATTCAAAGCGTTCGCGCAGCGCCGCGATGGCAGCGCGCGTGCGGTGTGCGAGCACGACGCCCTTGCGCTTCGCCCGGAACGCCTTGAGCCGCTCGACCTGCTCGCCGCGCGAGGTGTGGTACTGCCGCACTGAGTCCGCCAGCTGGTTCTGCACCGTGCGCTGTTCACGCGCGGCGTTGTCCCGGCCGTTGGAGGTCTTCAGGCGCTTCTCGCGCACGCCTTCGTAATACTGCTCGGCGGCGGCGTGGCTGTCGGCCGTGCGCTGGACGTCTTCCTGCAGGCGCGGCTGCTGCTCGCGCGCCTCGTTGAACTCTTCCGCGCGATCGGCGAGCTGGCTGCTGGCGTTCGCGCCGCGCAGGATGCTCTCCGCATCGCCGGCCTGGGCCGAGGCGGTCTTGCGCTCGTCGGCGATGTCGCGCAGGCGGCCTTCGATCTCGCGCAGCTTGGCTTCGCCATCGCGCAGCTGGCGCTCGCGCGCGGAGGCGCCGAAATACATGTCATCCACGCCGAGGTGGCGGCCGCCGCGGCGCTCGCGAAAATAACCCTGCGGCGTGATCCAGTCCTGGTCCCGGCCCAGCTTCGAACCCTCCGGCACGTCTTCCACGCGCTGGATGCGTTCGAGGTTGCGCAGCAACCAGTCCGGCGCGGCGGCGGAGAATTCGACCACTTCGTGCAGGGAGCCAGCCACTGGCTTCTCGGCCGGCGCGCGGTCGGCGACGACGAAGTGCTTGTAGCGCATCGATTCGCCGAGCTTCCAGGCTTTCTCGCGATCGCGCGGAACATCCAGCAGCACGACATGGCGATAGCCGGCGAGCACCGCTTCGACCGCCGGCTGCCAGCGCGGCTGGGTGATCTCGACGATCTCGCTGAGCATGCTGTGGCGGATGCCCGCGTCATCGAGCGCACGACGGAACGCGGCCTCGAACTCAGGCGTGTAGCGGCGGCCGCTGCGCCAGGCGGTGAGCTTGGTGGTGAGCGTGCCCAGTTCCTGGCGCAGGCCGGTCTCTTCCGTCTGCAGCGCATGCAGGCGGGCGCGCGCGTCGCGGGCGATGTCGGCGAGGCGCTCGTGGTCGGCGCCGTTCTGCGCGGCGACCATTTCACGCAGGCGGTTCTCCTGGCGGATGACCAGGTCGTTCTGGGCGAGGGCAGCACGAGCCGCGTCGAGGCTCTTCTGCGTCGACTGGCGGGCGATGTCCGCCTCGTGCTGTTCGCCACGCAGCTGCTCGCCGGTGGCATCGAGCTCGCCGAGCTGGCGCGTCAGTTCGGCATCGCGCTGTTCCAGTTCCGCGACGCGGCGCTTCACGCCATTCAGCGCCGGGCGGGCGCCACGCACGCTGGCGGCGAGGTCGGCGAATTCGGTACGCGGCAGCACCTCGGCGACGAGCGACACGCGCTCGTCCTTCAGCGCGTTCCATTCCTGGTACGAACGGGCGCGCGCTTCGGCTTCCTGCAGGCTCACGCCGATGAGGGAAAGCTGGTGCTCCAGGCCGTGCTGTTCGCGGTCGGCCTCGGACTGTTCGTTGCGGGCGCGCTGGTAATCGTCGAGCACGGCCTTGTCGCCGAACACGTCGAACACGAGATCGAGCAGTGCCTTGGGCGGTAGCTGGCAGAGCTTGTCGGTCGCCCCCTGTTCCAGCGTGAGCACGCGGCGGATCGCCTGCGAGAGGCCGGCGCCTTCGAGCCGCACGCGGTACTCGCGCAGGCCGAGGAAGTCGTTACGCGCCTCGATCTCTTCCACGCTGACGTCACCGCCGAGCACGGCGTACTGGCGGGTCCACTCGCCACCCTTCTTCTGGATGCGGCAGGCCAGGGTGACCTCGCGATCCATCAGTGGGAAGAATGGGCGCTCACCATTCGGGCCGGGAATGTTGCCGACCCGGGCGCGCAGCCACGCGAACGGCTTGCCGTTGTGGCGCAGGTAGCTCTTGTAATCGCGGTTGCCCGCGCAGTCGATGGTCAGCAGGGTGCGGAGCGCATCGAGCAGCGTGGTCTTGCCCGAACCGTTCGGGCCCACCACCGTGACGATGTTGGTATCCAGCGGCAGGCTGAAGCGCTGCCAGTAATCCCAGTGGACGACTTCGAGGCTGCGGAAATCAAACATCGTCGGTGGCCTCGGGATCGGTCTCGGTGTCGTACAGCGGCTCGTCGTCGGCCGTATCGGCGGGCGAGTTCGCCGCGCGCGACGCGGCATCGGCCAGCAGGTCGCCCAGCGCGCCATCGAGGATGCGCCGCGCGGTGCGCTCGTAATCGAACGCGAGGTCGAGCAGCGGCCCTTCGGCCACTTCGCCCTTGCGGCGGATGATGAAGCCCAGGCGGTTCAGCGTGCCGAGGTTGAAGTTCACGCGCGTCTTGCCGCCGAGCTTGTCGGCGAAGTCGGCGAGCAGGGTGCGCTCGGCGATGACCGGTGAGATCGTCGGGTCACGCGGAATGGGTTTTTCTTCCGCGAACATCTGCGACTGCGACGCGGCGGCCTCGATCTCCTGCCGCTCGACCTGGCGCTGGCGCTTGGGCAGCACGATCAGTGCCCAGAGCACCACCAGCAGGGCGACGCCGTCGCGATCGAGTTGCATGGTGTTGCTGATCCAGCTGTCGCTGCCGCCGAACACGGCGCGCTCGCTGCGCCGGGCGACGGCGAGGCCGATGTAAGCGGCGTAGGGGTGTTCGCGCAGTTCCAGGCCGACCGCTTCGAGGCGGCGGTCGAGGTCTTCGCGGAAGGGCTCGTCGAGCAGCGCCTTGCGTGCCTGCACGTCATCGCGCGGCAGCCAGCGTTGCGCGAGCAGGCGGGTCACCAGGCTGGCGGTTTCGTCATGCATCGGGGGTGTCCTTCGCGGCGGTGCGCGGGCGCAGGCGCCCGGCGCTCACCAGCGCGATCTGGGGCAATTCGGGGTCGATCAGCACGGGCTCGATTTCCAGCGCGAGGGGCAGGCGGGCCAGATCGGCGGTGCCGCCTTCCAGCGCTGCGGATTCAGGGTCGCCGAGCAGGCCGAGCAGGGAAAGACGGTAGGCGGACAATGCGTAATCGTTCGGGATCAGCGTCTCGGCGAGTTCGCGCGGCGCCACGATGGCGGCCAGTTCGGCGTGCCAGTCGTCTAGGTAGCGCAGGTCTTCCTCGCCCATGGGCAGGTCGGCCGTATCGGGCGGTTCTTCGGCGCCGGGGAGCGTCGTGACTTCAGCCGCCAGGCGTTCGCGTTCCAGCAGCTCGTACTCGGCGACGTCGAGCGCGATCTGGTCGTGCAGGAACGGAGCAGGCAGCGGGAGCGACAGCTGGCCTTCCTCGAACGAGGCGAGCGTGTCGATATCCTGCGCGCGCAGCCAGCCGACCAGGTCCGACGACGACAGGCCGGTACGGCCCAGGTGCACGCGGTGCTGGTCGATCTTGTTGAGTTCGCGCTGGAAAACGCCGGCCTGGCGCAGCAGCGCGCTTTGCGCGCGGCCGACGGCCTGGGCGAGGCGGTGCGCCACGGGCTCGAGTTCGTCGGCCTCGGTGATGGTGGCGACGATCTCCGTACCTTTTTCCACCCAGGTCCAGACCGAGTCGAGGCGTTCCGCGGCACGGCGGATGCGGTGTTCGGAACCGGAGAGCACCGCGCGGTCGAAGTCTTCCTTCAGCTCGGTGAGGCGCGAGAGCAGGTGGCCGAGTTCATCCGCGGAGACGCGGCCCACGGCCTGGCCGGCGGCGAGCTGCGCGGTGAGATAGCCGAGGCCATCATCATCGTCGTTCTCGAACTCCAGCATGGTCGCCAGCGCACCCAGCGCCTTGCGGCCCATGGGGCCGACGCGGTAGCGCAGGGTTTCCGCGTCGTAGACCAGCAGGTCGTGGTCTTTCAGGCGCTGGACGACTGTCTCGAGCTTGACCGGGTCGACGAACGACAGGTGGTCGCGGATCTCCTGCGGCGCCCACTCGGTGGCGTGCGTGCGCGCACCCAGCGTACGCAGCACGAGCAGGCGCAGGAGCACCTGCGCCTCGCTGCCGTGGAACAGCGCGGAGAACGTGCGCAACAGGCTGCGCCCGCGCAGCAGCGGGAAGACGGTGGGGAGGTCCTCGGCGACGACGCCGTCGCGGAAGAGATCCTGCAGGCGTTCGTCGTGGACGGTGGTATCGGCTGGCCCGTTCAAGGTCAGCGACGGTCGACGCCGACGAAACGGAGGAATTCACCACGCGTGCGTGGATCCTCGCGGAAGCTGCCGAGCATCTGGCTGGTCACCATCGAGACGCCGCGCTTGTGCACGCCGCGCGTGGTCATGCACTCGTGGCTGGCATCGATCACCACGCCGACGCCGCGCGGGCGCAGGGTGTCTTCGATGCAATGCGCGATCTGCGCGGTCAGCTTCTCCTGCACCTGGAAACGGCGCGCGAAGCCATCGACCACGCGGGCGAGCTTGCTGATACCGACGACGCGATCGGTCGGCACGTAACCGACGTGCGCACGGCCGATGATCGGGGCCATGTGATGCTCGCAGTGGCTCTCGAACTCGATGTCGCGCAGCACGATCATCTCGTCGTAGCCTTCCACTTCCTTGAAGGTGCGGCGCAGGTATTCCGCCGGATCCTCGTCGTAGCCCTTGAACCAGTCCGAATAAGCCTTGACGACGCGCTTGGGCGTGTCGAGCAGGCCTTCGCGCGTCGGATCTTCACCGGACCAGAGCAGCAGGGTGCGAACGGCCTCTTCAGCCTGCTCGCGGGTGACCGGACGGGACTTGGCGTCGTCGCTCATCGGGGTGGATTCCTCGGGCACGTAAGCAAACCGTCATTGTAACGCGCCTCAGTCCTCGGATTCGCCCTCAGGCTCGCCTTCCTCCGCGCCAGGCACCAGGTCCAGGAGCCGCTGGGTCTCGTCCCCGCCCAGGGTCTCCACGCCGCGCAGCTTGCGCTCGATCGCCCGGGTGCGGATCCCGGCGTTGTCGATGCTGTTGCGGACGGTGTCCAGCTGCTTGCGGGTCTTTTCCAGCACCACGCCGAACTTGCCGAACTCGTTCTTCACCGCGCCCAGCACCTGCCAGACCTCGGACGAGCGCTTTTCGATCGCCAGGGTCCGGAAGCCCATCTGCAGGCTGTTGAGCAGGGCGGTGAGGGTGGTCGGGCCGGCCACGGTGACCCGGTGGTCGCGCTGCAACTGGTCGGAAAGGCCCGGGCGGCGGATCACCTCGGCGTACAGGCCTTCGGTGGGCAGGAACAGGATCGCGAAGTCCGTGGTGTGCGGCGGGGCCACGTATTTGGTCCGGATCCGCTTCGCTTCCTCGCGGACGCGCAGTTCCAGGGCCTTGCCGGCGCTGAGCACGCCCTCGGCGTCCGCGGCATCCTGCGCGTCGAGCAGGCGCTGGTAATCCTCGATCGGGTACTTGGCATCGATCGGCAGCCAGACCGGGGCGCCGTCCTCGGCGCCGGGCAGGCGGATGGCGAATTCCACGCGTTCGGCCGAACCGGGCACCGTCGCGACGTTGGCGTCGTACTGCTCGGCGACCAGGATCTGCACGAGCAGGGCGCCCAGCTGCACTTCGCCGAAGGTGCCGCGGGTCTTCACATTGGTCAGCACGCGCTTGAGATCGCCGACGCCGGCGGCAAGCGCCTGCATCTCGCCCAGGCCGCGCTGGACCGCTTCGAGCCGCTCGGATACCAGCTGGAACGACTGGCCCAGGCGGGTCTCGAGGGTGGACTGCAGCTTTTCGTCCACGGTGGCGCGCATCTGTTCCAGCTTGGCCGCGTTGTCCTGCTGGATGGCGGCCAGCCGGGTTTCCAGCGTGCCGCGCATGTCGGCCATGCGCTTCTCGCTATCGGCGGAGAGCGCGGTGAAGCGCTGGTCGAGCAGCTCGCCGAAGTGTTTCAGCGTGAGGGCGGACTCCTCACGCGTCTTGCGGGCGTCATCCTGCATGCCCTGGCGCAGCGTCTGCAGGCCGAGGTCGGTGCGCTCGGTCAGCTGGTCGAGCCGGCGGCCGAAGCCGTCGATGCGCTCGTGCTGGTGGGTGGCGGCGGCCTGCAGCTGATCCTGCACGTGGCCGCGGAACTGGCCGAAGCTCTCGCCCAGCTCGCCACGGCCGGCGCGCTGTTCGTCACGGAGGACACCTTCCAGGCGGCGGGTGTCTTCGCGCAGGGCGTCCAGTTTCGTGGCGCTGCCGTCATCGCGCGGCTTGGCGCGGGAGAGCAGGGTGAACAGCAGGGCGAGGCAGGCGATGCCGACCACGAGAAGGGCGAAGAGAAGGATCGTTTCCAGGTTCATGCGGCGAGCTTAATGGTAGGAGCCCACCCTGTGGGCGACATCTTTCGCGCGATGGCGGCAGGACCTGCAGCTCTCATGCGAACGGCGTCGCCCACAGGGTGGGCTCCTACGACAGCGGCAGGCGTTAAGCGTGCCGCTTCAGGGTCTCAGATCTCGCGATTACCGACGATGACGACATCGGCGCGGCGTTTGGCGAAGAGGCCAACGCAGACGATGCCGGTGATCTGGTTGAGCTGGGCTTCGAGCGCCACCGGGTCGGTGATGCGCCAGCCGTGCACGTCGATGATCCAGTTGCCGTTGTCGGTGGTGACGCCATCGCGCCACACCGGCGTACCGCCCATGGCGGTGATCTCGCGGGCCACCAGGCTGCGCGCCATCGGGATCACTTCGATCGGCAGCGGGAACTTGCCCAGCACATCGACCTGCTTGCTGGCGTCGATGATGCAGACGAACTTGTCCGACGCAGCAGCGACGATCTTTTCGCGGGTGAGCGCTGCGCCGCCGCCCTTGATCAGGCACTTGTTGCTGTCGCATTCGTCGGCGCCATCGACATAAAGATCGAGGCGGCCCGCGGCGTTCAGGTCCATGACGTCGAAGCCGAGCTTGCGCAGGCGTTCGCTGGAACCCTCGGAACTGGAGACGCAGGCCTTGATGTAATCGCGGTACTGCGGCAGCTCATCGATGAAGAAATTCACCGTGGATCCGGTACCGACGCCGATGATGCGGTCCTTCGGACCGTTGCCCACGTACTTGAACGCGGCGGTTTCGGCGGCGAGGCGCTTCTCGTTGTCCTGGCTCATGCTTTTTCCAGCTTGAGGATGATGTCCCAGTCGTGCTTGGCGACAGGCATGACCGAAAGACGGTTGCCCTTGCGCACCAGCGGCATCTCCGCGAGCGCGTCGAGGTTCTTCATTTCATCCAGCGAGATCGTCCGCTTGAACTTCCGCTCGAACTTCACGTCGACCAGCATCCAGCGCGGCTCTTCACGCTTCGCCTTTTCGTCGTAGTACTTCGATTTCGGATTGAACTGGCTTTCGTCCGGGTACGCCGGCGACGCGACGGTCGCGATGCCGACGATGCCGGGGACATCCGTGTTCGAGTGATAGAAGAAGATCTTGTCGCCCACCTTCATGCCATCGCGCATGAAGTTGCGTGCCTGGTAGTTGCGCACGCCATCCCACGGCTCGACGCCCTTGCGTTCAAGGTCATCGATGGAAAACGCGTCCGGCTCGGACTTCATGAGCCAGTATTTCATTCAGCGCCACCCGTGCAGTCGATCAGTTCCTTATCCGTCGCGATGTAGTCGAGCTTGATGTCCCACTCGGCCGTTTCGATCGCATCGAGTTCCTGGAACGCATAGCCCACGCCCACGAGCAACGGCTGCGCCGGGCGCTTCTGCCCGCGGAGGAACTCGAAGCTGCGGTCGTAGTAGCCGCCGCCGAAACCCAGGCGATTGCCGTTACGGTCGAAGCCAAGCAGCGGCACCAGCACCAGGTCGAGCTTTTCGGCCTCGATGATGTGCGACGCCGCCTTGGGCTCGGGGATGCCAAGCTCGTTCGATTCCACGTCCTCGCCCGTGGTCCACGGGGCGAACGTAAGGCGCTTCTTGCCGGCGGTCTTGGTCACGATGGGCAGGTAGAAGGTCTGCCCACGCTCGGCCAGCGGGCCGATCGCCACGTTCAGCGGCAACTCGCCACCCGTGGCCCAGTAGCCGGCCACGTGCTTATCGGTAAGGAATTCAGGCAGTTGTTCCAGCGAATGGCGCAGGCCTGCGGCCGCGGCAACGCGCTCGGCGGGCTTGAGCTCGCGGCGGCGCTGGACAAGGTCGGCCCGCAGTTCACGTCTTTCGGGGAGCTTTGACATGGTCGTTCAGCCGAACGGCACGGTCTGGGCGCCCGTGAGCCGCCACGCCCGGTGCCGCGGGCAAGGCGCTGACCGGCCCCAGGCGGGGCCGGCCGGCAAAAGAAAGAGGCGTTCTCCGCGATGCCGCTGCGCACCAAACGACCTTGATCCAAAGGATCAGGTGGGAGAGCCACACGGTCTCAAGGCTTTCCGTACGAAGGCGGACATGCGCAACAACCGTGTATGGCCGACCCGGGGTCGTATGTAGGAACAAGGCAAATGTAAAGTGCGCTGGCGAGCACCGCAGGGAACGCCCGGTGGTTATTTTACCGAGGCGTCGAGCAGGCCATCAAGTTTTTTGCGCAGCGCGGCCAGTCCGTCGGTCAGGGACTGTTCCTGCGTGTTGTGCTGCCCGCGCAGCGAGAGCAGCTCGTGGGCGATGCTCACGGCCGCCAGCACGGCGATGCGATCGAATCCAGGCACCTTCGCGCTGGATTTCAGCGCACGCATCTTGTCATCCAGGTAACGCCCGGCCGCCAGCAGGCCTTCACGCTCTTCCGGCGCGCAGGCGATGTGAAATTCGCGGTCGAGGAACCGGAGGGCAACGGGTTCTGAGGCGGGTGCGTTCATACTTGGATTCAACCCGTGTTCTCCAGCGCCTTCAGGCGCTGGATCATGGCTTCGACGCGGCTGCGGGCCTGCTCGTTGCGGGCCATGAGGCTCGAACGCTCATTCGCCAGTTGTTCCTGGCTATGGCGCAGGCTGCGGTTTTCTTCCGTCAGGCGACGGACGGTATCGACGAGCCGGTCGAGCGTAGCGCTCAGGGCTTCCAGTTCAGTCTTGAAGGCATCCGGGTTCGTCATGCGCGGACTATAACAGGGCTGCGCGGGTTGTCAGCAGGCCGTGAAGCGTAATTCCTCCACGTGACAGCTGGCCGGGTGGATTAGACTTAAAGGCGATTCTTGAGGAGTACGCGCCATGTCGGCCAACCAGACCGTCGACCCCGAAGACATCGCCGAACTGATCGGGCGCTGCAACCTGGGGACCACCGTCAGCGAGTTCCACGGCTCGCTCGTCGGTTACATCAGTGCCGGCGGCACGTTTCCGGCCGGTAACGTGCTGGACGCATTGAAACTCGAGCCGGATCCGGCGCTTACCACGGAAGAAACCGCGACGCTGTTGCGCCTGCGCCACCAGACGGAGGAATGGCTCGCGGATACCGATCTCAGCTTCATGCCGTGGATCCCCGATGACGAGGCCCCGCTGCACGAGCGCGTCGAAGGCCTTGCCGACTGGACGCGCGGCTTCCTCGGCGGTTTTGGCCTGGGCGGATCGCCCGAGGCGGCGAAGAAGCTGAGCGAAGACGCCCGTGAAATCCTCCGCGACATGGCCACCATCGCTTCGACCGAGGTCACCCTCGATGAGGATGTGGAAGGCGACGAGGATTCCCTCACCGAACTGGAGGAATACGTGCGCGTCGGCGCACTGACCCTGCATGCGGAAATGGCCCCGCGCCAGGAACCGGCCAGCGATACCCTGCATTGATCGCGGCGGCGGAATACGCCCGGCGGCGCCGGGAGCTGATGCGCATGGCCGGCGAGGATGCCGTACTGATCCTTGCCGCCGCGCCGGAGCGCATGCGCAACGCGGACGCGCCCTGGCCGTACCGGCAGGATTCCGACTTCCATTACCTCACCGGGTTCGACGAACCGGAGGCCGTGCTCGCCTTGCTGCCCGGCCGCGCGCATGGCGAGACGGTCCTGTTCTGCCGCGAGCGCGATGCCGACCGCGAGCGCTGGGATGGCGAGCGCATGGGCACCGACCGTGCAGCGCGCGAACTCAGGCTCGATGACGCGTTTCCGATCGACGACATCGACGACATCCTGCCCGGGATGATCGAGGGCAGGGCGCGGGTGTACTGCCATTTCGGCCAGGAGCCCGATTTCGATGCCCGCCTGCTCGCCTGGATGCGCCGCCTGCGCACCGCGCGCGGCGGTGGCGTCGTGCCGAAGGACCTGGTGGCCCTGGGCCACCTGCTGCACGACCTGCGTCTGTTCAAGTCACGCGACGAACTTGCCCTGATGCGTCGCTCGGCCGAGGTGGCCGGCGCCGCGCACCTGGCGGCCATGGCCATGGCCCGGCCTGGCGTGGCCGAGTACGAGATCGAGGGCGAGATCCTCCGCACCATCCGCAGCCGCGGCGCCGTGCCGGCCTTCCCGCCGACCATCGCCGGGGGTACCAACGCCTGCATCATGCATTACCAGGCCAATCGCGCCGTCCTCAAGGCGGGTGACCTGCTCCTGGTCGATGCGGGCGCCGAGGTCGAGTGCTACGCCTCGGACATTACCCGCACCTACCCGGTGGACGGCACGTTCTCGCCGGAGCAGCGCGCGCTATACGACATCGTGCACGAGGCCCAGCTCGCCGCGATCGATGCGGTCCGGCCGGGGCGTTCGTTCGCCGATTCGCATGAGGCCGCCGTGCGCGTGATCGCCACCGGCCTCTGCGCGCTCGGCCTGCTCAAGGGCGGCGTCGACCGCGTGATCGCCGAGGGCGCCTACAAGGCGTACTTCCCCAGCAAGACCGGCCACTGGCTGGGGCTGGACGTGCACGACGTCGGCGACTACCGCATCGACGGCGAGCCGCGCGTGCTCGAGGAAGGGATGGTCCTCACCGTGGAGCCCGGCATCTACATCCCGCCGGGCGACAAGGGCGTGGCCGAGCGCTGGCGCGGCATCGGCATCCGCATCGAGGATGATGTCGTGGTGACCAGGGGCGCGCCCGCGGTCATGACGGCGATGGTGCCAAAGGACCCCGCGGCCTTCTGATGTCGTAGGAGCCCACCCTGTGGGCGACATCTTTCGCGATACCGCAACAGGTCCTGTGGCGCTTTCGCGAACGGCGTCGCCCACAGGGTGGGCTCCTACTTCGCCGTAACCTTCGGGTCTTTCTTCTGGTGGGCGGCGTCGTCGGCGTTAACTTCGAACCACATCGCGTTGAGGATGGCGAAGGTGCAGGCCAGGCCAAGGCCGAGGATCCAGGCGAAGTACCACATGGTGTGCTTTCCTCCTTCAGTACATGTGGTGCGATTTGCGCACCTGTTCGAGGCTTACCCGGCCGCGCATCACGCGGAACACCCAGGTCGTGTAGAGGATGATGATCGGCAGGAAGAACGCGACCAGGCACATCATCAGGAACAACGTGCCCTGGCTCGATGAGGCATCCCACACCGTCAGGCTCGAGCGCGGATCCACCGACGATGGCATCGGGAACGGGAACAGCGCGAAACCCGCGGCGCAGATCGTGCCCGCCACCGACAGGCAGCTGCTGAAGAAGCCCAGGAAGCCCTGGCGCGACACGAATAGCTGCACGCCGAGCGCGCCCACGAAGGCCACGACCGGCGCGGCCCAGAACCATGGATGGGTGAGATACCCCGCGAACCACGATGCGCCAACCGCAACCTGCTTAATCAGCGGGTTCGAGATGCCGTCGGTGACGACGGGCCCGGCCACCGCGTAACCCGGGATGCCGTACGCCAGCCAGATGCCGGCCAGCACGAACAGGACGACGTACACGAGTGACATCACCCGGGCGATCACCGCCGCACGCGCCGCGATGCTCACATCGGCCTTCATCGACACCCAGGCCGCGCCGTGGGTCAGTAGCATGCTCAGGCTCACCAGGCCGCACAGTAGCGCGAACGGGCGGAACAGTTCGAAGAAGCTGCCATCCCAGGCCATGCGCAGGTCGGCGTCGTAATGGAACGGCAGGCCGAGGAACAGGTTGCCGAACGCCACGCCGCACACCGTCATCACGATGACGCCCGACGCGACCAGCCCGTAATCCCACGTGCGCGCCCAGTGCGTGTTCTCCACTTTCTCGCGGAAGTTGAAGCCCACCGGCCGGACGATGAAGGCCAGCAGCAGGATGAACATCGCCACGTACAACCCGGAGAACGATGCCGCGTAGAGCAGCGGCCACGCGGCGAACACCGCGCCGCCGCCGAGGACGAACCACACCTGGTTGCCCTCCCACGTCGGCTCGATCGTCTCGAGCAGCACATGGCGTTCGTGTTCGTCGCGGCCCAACACGCGCAGCAGCGCGGCGACGCCGAAGTCGAAGCCATCCATGATCGCGAACGCGCTGAGCAGCACGCCGATCAGGGCCCACCAGATCACACGGAGTGTTTCGTAATCAAACATGGCGCGTGCTCCTTCAGGCAGCCTGGGCCGTGGCGGGGAGGGGCTCGGGCGAGGGTGGCCACATGCCAAGGCCATCCGGTCCCTTCTTCGCGAACTTCACCATCAGGTAACCGTCGATCACGGCCAGTGCGGTGTAGAACAGCACGAAGCCGCCGAGCGAGATCCAGACCTGGCCGGGCGCGAGCGCCGAAGCGCCCATGGCGGTCGGCAGCACGCCCTCGATCGCCCACGGCTGGCGCCCGTATTCGGCGACGATCCAGCCGAGCTCCGCGGCCACCCAAGGCAACGGCATGCTCCACAGCGCGACGCGGAGGAAACGGCGCCCCTCGAGCCGGCGCTTGCTGGCGCGCCAGAACGCATAAGCGAACAGCGCGATGAACCAGAGTCCGCAGGCCACCATGAGGCGGAACGACCAGAACAGCACCGGCACATTGGGAATGGTGCTCTCCGCCGCACGTTCGATATCGGCCGGGGTCGCCTTGCGCGGGTCATCCATGAATCGCTTCAGCAGCAGCGCATAGCCCATGTCCTTGTCGTGCGCGGCAAGGATCGCTTTCGCCTGCGCGTCATCCTTGTTCTCACGCAGCACGAGCATGGCGTCGTAGGCCTTGATGCCATCGTTGATGCGCACCTTCGCGTCGTCGACCAGCGAGTGGATGCCGAGGATGGGTTCATCGATGGAACGCGTGCCGATCAGGCCCATGACCCAGGGTACGCGGATCGCCGCATGCGTTTCGCGCTTCGCCACGTCGGGGAAGCCGAACAGGGTGAATGACGCGGGCGCGGGCTCGGTTTCCCACATGGCCTCGATCGCGGCCATCTTCATCTTCTGGTTTTCCGACACGGTGTAGCCCGATTCATCGCCCAGCACCACGACGGACAGCGAGGCAGCGAGGCCGAAGCTGGCCGCCACCGTCATCGAGCGCTTGGCGAAATCGATGTTGCGCCCGCGCAGCAGGTACCACGCGCTGATCGAGAGCACGAACATCGCGCCCATCGTGTAGCCCGCGCTCACCGTATGCACGAACTTGGCCTGGGCCACCGGGTTGAAGATCACGTCGCTGAACTTCGTGACCTCCATGCGCATGGTCTGCGCGTTGAAGGCCGCGCCGACCGGGTTCTGCATCCAGCCGTTGGCGATCAGGATCCACAGCGCGGAGAGCGAGGTCGCGAAGGCCATGAACCAGGTGGCGATCATGTGCTTCAGCGGCGTGGTGCGCTCCCAGCCGCAGAAGAACACGCCTACGAGGGTGGACTCGAGGAAGAAGGCCATCATGCCTTCGATCGCGAGCGGCGCGCCGAAGATGTCGCCGACGTAGTGTGAGTAGTAAGCCCAGTTCGTGCCGAACTGGAACTCCATGGTGACGCCGGTGGCGACGCCCATGGCGAAGTTGATGCCGAACAGCACGCCCCAGAACTGGGTCATGCGTTTCCATATCTCGCGCCGGGTCATCACGTACACGCTCTCCATGATGGCGAGCATGAAGGCGAGGCCCAGCGTTAGCGGTACGAACAGGAAGTGATAAAGCGCCGTCAGCGCGAACTGCATGCGTGACAGGCCGACGACTTCGGGGTCGACGACGATCATGGCTTGGTTTCCTGGGTGGATGCGGAAGCGGGGGCGAGCGCACGGCTGACGCCTGCGGGCGAGACGTCCGCGCGGGGCAGGGGCCGGATGGCGATGTACCAGATGAGCATCAGCAGGGCGAGCTTGGCGACGACGATGACCGAGAGCTCGAGGGCAAGCCTCGGCAGCGGTTTGTCGCGCCAGCGCGGGCGCCTTGTTGGGACGTCGACATCCATGGGTGCGACTCCGGCAATGGTCTGGGAACAACTGCGGGAAGCTTATGCCTGCATGTTCACTGGCGACCGATGGCCGATTGTCGCAGTGGCCCGACCGCGATTCTTGCGCGTACTACCCCTGGGGCCGAGCATACGCCAGTTTTCGCGTGGGATACGGGGGCGCGGGGGAGGGCGGTGCGGGAGGCACGGGGACGGCATGCGGCTTTACGCCACGTGCCGTCCTTGCCGGACTTACGACAACGCCGCGAAAGCGTCGCGGGTCATGTTCTCCGGCTCGCCGGTGGTGCAGACGACATCGTCTTCGATGCGGATGCCGCCGTACTTGCGGAACGCATCCACCTTGTCCCAGTGGATCTCGTTCGCGACCGGCTTCTGCTTCAGCTCGGCAAGGAGCATGTCGATGAAGTACAGGCCCGGCTCGATCGTGACGACCATGCCCGGCTCGAGGTTGCGGGTGAGGCGCAGGTACGGGTGGCCTTCCGGCCGGGCGATCGTGCCGCCGGCGTCGGAGGCGTGGAACCCGGCGACGTCATGCACCTGCATGCCGATGCCATGGCCGAGGCCGTGCGGGAAGAACGCGGACGTCACGCCCGATTCCACGGCGCTTTCCGCGCTCATGCGGATGAAGCCATGCTCACGCAGCACGCCGCCGATCACATGGTGGGCATGGACGTGCAGCTCCGGGTAGTTCTGGCCGGCACGCACCTTCGCCACGAAGGAGCGCTCCGCGACATCCATCGAATCGATCAGCGCCTGGAATTCACCGGCGTTCTTACCCGCGTAGGTACGGGTGATGTCGCTCGCGTAACCCGACGCGCTCGCGCCGGCATCGATCAGGAACGAACGGCTCTCCGCGGGCGGGGTGCGGCCGAAGTGCGTGTAGTGCAGGATCGCGGCGTGCTCGTTGAGGCAGACGATGCTGGCATACGGCAGCTCGGCATCGGTCTGGCCCACGGCAGTGAGGTACGCCTGGTGGATGCCAAGCTCGCTGGCGCCGGCGCGGAAGGCCTGCTCGGCGGCGCGGTGGCCACGCACGCCGCGGCGGCTGGCCTCGCGCATCAGTTCCAGCTCATACGGCGTCTTGTACGCGCGGTGGTAGTGCAGGTAGTCCAGCACGGCCGGCGGGTTGTTCGGCTTCACCTCGTCGGCGCCGCAGTACTGGTCGCCGATCACCGCGCAGCGCGACAGCATGGCCGGCAGCTCGGCGATGGCATCGGCCGGCTTGCGCACGGTGACGATATCGAAATGGTCCACCCAGTAACCGGTCGGCGCCTCGGGCACCACGTGCCAGTAATCGTGCGGCTGCAGGAACACCAGCTTCGGCTTGTGGCCCGGCGTGTAGACGAGCCAGCTGCCCGGGGCATCCACCAGCGGCAGCCAGTGCTTGAAGTGCGGATTCACCGTGAACGGGTAATCCAGGTCATCCATGAACTTGGTGATCGGGCGGCCGGCCGGGACGATCAGGTGGTCGAAGCCGCCGCGTGCCAGGGCGACATCGGTGCGTTCGCGCACGGTGGCGAGGTGCTGCGGATAAAGCGCGGCCAGCGCGTCGTTCATGGGGAATCTCCGGGGACGTGGGGTGGGGCAGCCCCTAATGGTGCGCCTCCGTGCCGCCCGAGCCAACCCCACGTAGGAGCCCACCCTGCGGGCGACGCCGTTCGCGGTCACGCAACAGGCCCTGTGCCGTTATCGCGAAAGATGTCGCCCACAGGGTGGGCTCCTACGACGGCGCGGGTTTCAGACGGACGAGAAGACTACCGTGTAGTCGGTGGCCAGGTCGCCGAGGCGCTGGCGGAGGGCCATGGCGGCGTGGTTGCCGGGCTCGGTGAACGCGCGCAGGTGGGCGCCGTGCAGGCTGATCGCGAAGTGGCCCACCGCGAAATCGTGGCCGGGCGAGCGCCAGGTGGTGAGCGGCGTCCACGTCGAGCAGTTGGGGCAGGCGACAAAGGCCGAATCCGGCGAGTCGCTCCACACGGCCAATGCCTCTTCCAGCGCATCGCTGCCGTCGTCACCGGGCGAAAGTGGAGCAAGGCACTGCGGGCAACGGATGGAGAAACTGCCGTCGTAGCGGCAGAAAATCCCGTTCTCCGGGCCGCCCTCGACCATCTCGGCAGCCTGGCCGTCCAGGCGCCAGTAGTGGCCGCTGGCGTGCAATCCGATCGCCGTGATGCCGGTTTCCTCGACCAGGTGCCGGTCCAGGATCTCGAAGCGCGTGTCCGTCCCGCGCAGGGGCAGCGGCTGCCCCGCCACGCCGGTGGCGCCAGCGAACGGCAGCGGTGAAATCGTGCCATCGGCGGCAAGCCGCAGGTACAGCTCCGTCGCCGCGGCCGCGGCGTCGTCGCGGTCGAGCTCGGTATCAACGAGAAGGGTGGTGGGCTGGCTCATCGTGGGGATGGTGGCCCGTGGGGCCACCGGGGTAAAGCGCCGGCGCGGGCCGCCGTTCAGTTCAGTCGGCCGGTGGCCCGATCCACTCGTCGATGGCGCGCACGTCATCCTCGCTGCCGGAGATGATCCGGTAGCCGGACCAGAACTGGCCGGCGGAGGCGGCGGGCTCGTGCCATTGCTCCTGGATACCGATGACCACCGCGTGTTCGCGATGCTGGGCATCGGGCAGCTGGAAGGTCACCTGGTGCACGGCACCGGTTCGCGGTGCGCGCGTGCCCAGCAGCATCATGCCGGTGGCCGACAGGTTGCCGAGCTGGCCGAGCACGGCGTCGGTCATGACATCGACCACCGGCATCGGCGAGGAGGCGCGCTTGCGCGGGGCGCGGCGCTGTTCGAATTCATTCTTCATGCGTGGCCTGCCATGCGTTCACTCATCCGTTCGCGGCGCAGGGCACGCGCGACGGCCTGCCAGGCGCGATCGATCAGCGGCACGCGTTCCTCGCGCCATTCGCGCGCTTCGCCGCTGGAGATCATGCGGGCCAGGCGGGTGAGGTCGAGATCGTCGGTGCGCGCACCGCGCTGGTTTACAAACAGGCAACGCCCCGTGGCCGGCGAGAACCACGCGAGCTTGCGCCGCACGGCTTCGCCATCCGGCTGGGTGAACTCGAACCAGGTGCCGAAGCGCAGGCTCGCGAAGCCGTCGTAGATCGCGCGCGCTGCCGTATCCAGTGGCGTGGGCTCCACCGGCGCGACCGGTTCACCGTGCGCGGTGCCTTCGCCCAGGCGCGGGCGCTGTTTCAGGCGCATCGCCACGTCGGTGGCGGTGGGCGTCTCGTCACTCTGGCGTTCCTGTGCCGGCTCGAACAACCCCGCGGCGACCTGCGCGGCCTCCGAGGGATGCATGCCGAGGTGTTCCAGCCCGCGTTCCACTTCCTGGCGCAGCTTCGCCTTGTCGGTCACCGGGCGGCGGCCCAGCAGCTGGTCGGTCACGCCGAGGCAGTGCAGGTAGGCCTCGCCGGTCTCGCCGCCACGCAGGATATGCAGGGCGAGCACGTCCGCCCAGGTCCGCTCGAGCAGGATGCGCAGGACCCCGCGCGGTGCCTGGCCGGCGACCATGCGCTCGCCCATCACCTCGCCCGCCCGCTGGCGCGCGCGCTCCAGGCGGTCGCGGCCTTCCATCGCCTCGATCTGGCGGCGCTCGGCGACGTGCGCCTTGCGCGACAGCTGCGCGATCTGGGTTTCGATATCCGCGCGCCATGCCGGGTCGATCACCTGGGCCACGCTGGCATCCACCACCAGGCGCTCCAGGCGGTCGAGCAGGGCGGTATCCGGCTCGCCTTCGGCCGGGTCGAGCCAGTGGTGGGCGGCCTCGCTGACGGTGTTCAGCAGCTGCCGTGCCGGGTGTTCCGGCTGGTCGAAGAAGCCGCGGTCGTTCACCGCCGCGCGCAGCATCGGCCACTGCAGGCCACCCAGTACGCGGCGGCCCGCGCTCTCGGCGGCCATCTGCTGCCCCAGGTTCTGGAACAGCATGGCCGTGAGCTCGACCGTATCGCCCTGTTCCAGGGTGAGTTCGGCGAGCGGCGAGCCCGCCGGGCGGCCACGGTTGAGCTGTGCGAGCAGCTCATCGCGAAGGGCGCCGGCGCTACGGATCTCGCGCTGCGCAGCATCGGTTACGTCGCTGACATGGCCCTGCAGGGCCAGCAGCGCGGTCTGCAGTTCATCATCGGAAGCCAGGCGGCCCGGCGAGAAGCCGGCGCCACGGCCCGTCTGGGCACGCTGCGAGAGCAACTGGCGCAGGCTTTCAAGGACGCCGATATTGCCTTCCGGTGTCGCGCCGCCCTGGCCGCCGCCGCCCGCACCGGCACCGCCCGTGCCCGCGCCAGCACCGCCGGCGCCACCACCCACCCCACCTTCGGCGGAGCCAGGCTCGCCCGGGCGGCCGCGGCGCTCGCCGGCAGGCGCGCTCGTGACGCGGACGTTCGGGTACACGCGGAAACCCGGCAGGATGCCGCGCGTCCGGTAATGCTCGTTCAACGCACCGTAGAAGGCCTCGGTGTGGCCCAGGACGCGCGCATCGACGGCCTGGAACAGGACCAGCCGGTGCGCAGGCACCAGCGGCATGTTCTCCATCGCCGCCTGCAACGCGGCGGTCAGCGCACGCGGGCCGGCAGGCAGGGCTTCACCTTCGAGCGGCGGCGTGCCGGCGAGGACTGCCAGCCGGTAGCCCAGCTCGAACAGGCTGCTGGCGCTGCGTGCCTCCGCGCGGGCGGCCATGCTGGACAGTGCGTCGGTCTGCTCCTGTTCCTCCGGATCCACCAGGCTCAGGTTCAGGCCGCCGTACTCGTTCGCCGAAGGCCGGTTATCGCCCGTATCGCCCAGCCGGCGGAAGCGCTCGGAGAGGTGCGCGGCGAAGCGGTTGCGGAACGCCGGGCCCTCGCGCTGGACGATGCCGCGGCTCTCGAAGCAATCCTGCTGCTCGAGGTGGTTACGGCTGCTTTCGGCGACGGCGAACATCCGCTGGTCGAAGTCGCGCAGCGCCTCGCGCAGGGGCATGTCCAGCCAGGTGAGGCACAACGACAGGCCCTGCTGCGCCTCGCGTTCGGCACGCGGCGAAAGGGCGACGGGATACGGTCCCGTCCGACCGAACGGCGGCGTGCCAGGATTCATGAGCTAGGCCCCTCCCCGGCCTTGGGCGCAAGTTTAGACGGCCATCCGCCCCCCGCGCCAGCGCGGCGTGAACGGCATCCGGACTAGGCGAAGGGAGTAGGTCTCGCGGGGTGAAAGACGCGCGGTCAGGCCATGAAAATTTCGATGACGTCAT
>NZ_JBQCFT010000340.1:0-13315 GCF_051958795.1 Luteibacter sp.
CTTTATTTTCTTACCCTCCCCGCGTGCGGGCCGGGGGGGGGGGGGGGGGGCGGCGGGGGGGGGGGCGGCGCCCCCCCCCCCCCCCCCCCCCCCCCCCCCCCCCCCCCCCCCCCACGGCGCTACCCGTGATCAGTTGAGCTCGTCGGGGTTCGGGCCCATGCGGTTGCCGGTGTCCAGCTTCGCGATCGCGGCCATGTCATCCGGCGACAGTTCGAAATCGAACACATCGATGTTGGAACGGATGCGTTCGGGCGTGACCGACTTCGGTATCACCATGTGGCCCAGCTGCACGTGCCAGCGCAGCACGACCTGTGCCGGCGACTTGCCGTGCTTCTTGCCGAGCTGCACGAGCGTGTCGTTCTTCAGCAGCTCGCCACCCTGCCCCAGCGGGCTCCAGGCTTCCGTGATCACGTTGTGCTTCCGGTTCGCGGCGACCACGTCGTCCTGCGCGAAATCCGGATGCACCTCGATCTGGTTCACCACCGGGGTGACGCCGGTCTCCTTGACGATCCGGTCGAGGTGCGCGGGCTGGAAGTTGCTGACACCGATGGAACGGACCCGGCCTTCCTCGCGCAGGCGGATGAACGCCTTCCACGTATCGACGTAACGATCGTGCTTCGGCGTCGGCCAGTGGATCAGGTACATGTCGAGGTAATCGGTGCCGAGCTTCTTCATGCTGGCGTCGAACGCACGCAGCGTCGAATCGAAGCCCTGCTCCGAATTCCACAGCTTGGTGGTGAGGAAGATATCGCCGCGCGCGACGCCAGCCTTCGCGAGCGCATCGCCAACGCCGGCCTCGTTCTTGTAGATCGCGGCGGTGTCGATCGAACGGTAGCCGGCTTTCAACGCTTCCTGGACGGCGCGCGAGGTTTCATCGTCGGGGATCTGGAAAACGCCGAAACCGATCTGCGGCGCCTTGTGGCCGTCGTTGAGGCCGAGCAGCGGGACGGAATGTGCCATGCCTTGTCTCCTTGGGGAGGGGGAAACCACCTGCCATGGTGGCAGGTGGCCCCGCATGCAAGGCGTGACGGTCAGTCGTGGCGGACGGCGTAGTGCGATTCGACGTAGTTGTCGAGGATGGCCACGAACTCATCGGCGATGTTGTCGCCGCGTAGCGTCATGGCCTTCTCGCCATCGATGAACACCGGCGCGGCCGGCGCCTCGCCGTTGCCCGGCAGGGAGATGCCGATGTTGGCGTGCTTGGATTCGCCCGGGCCGTTGACGATGCAGCCCATCACGGCCAGCGTGAGGTTCTCCACGCCGTCGTACTTCACGCGCCACTCGGGCATCCGCTCGCGGACATGCCCCTGCACGGTCTTCGCCAGTTCCTGGAAGAACTCGCTGGTGGTGCGGCCGCAACCCGGGCACGCGGTGACCAGCGGAGTGAACGCGCGCAGGCCCATGGTCTGCAGCAGCTCCTGGGCCACGATGACCTCGGCCGTACGCGACTGCCCCGGTTCCGGCGTGAGCGAAATGCGGATGGTGTCGCCGATGCCTTCCTGCAGCAGCACGGCGAGCGCAGCGCTGGATGCGGTGATGCCCTTGGAGCCCATGCCGGCCTCGGTCAGGCCCAGGTGCAGCGCGTAGTCGCCGCGGCGGGCCAGGTCGCGATAAACCGCGATCAATTCCTGTACGCCAGAGACCTTGCAGGACAGGATGATCCGGTCCCGTGCCAGGCCCAGGTCCTCCGCGCGGGCGGCGGAATCGAGTGCCGAGCGGATCAGCGCTTCGCGGGCGACGTGTCCGGCATCCCACGGGTCGGCGCGGCGGCCGTTCTCGTCCATCAGCGCCGCGACCATCGACTGGTCGAGCGAGCCCCAGTTGGCGCCGATGCGCACGGGCTTGTCGTAGCGGATCGCCATCTCGATGATCGAGGCGAACTGCGCGTCCTTCTTCTTGCCGAAACCGACATTGCCCGGGTTGATCCGGTACTTCGCCAGCGCCTCCGCACAGGCCGGCTCGCCTTCCAGCAGCGGGTGGCCGTTGTAGTGTAAGTCGCCGATCAGCGGCACCGAGACGCCCATCATCTCCAGGCGCTCGCGGATGCGCGGCACGGCGGCCGCGGCGGCCGGGGTATTCACCGTGATACGGACCATTTCCGAGCCGGCGCGGGCCAGCTCGGCGATCTGCTTCGCCGTGGATACCGGGTCCTCGGTGTCCGTGTTGGTCATGGACTGCACCACGATGGGCGCGCCACCGCCCACCTGTACCTTGTCGATAACGACACCGGTGCTGGGGCGGCGGGGTTCGGCTTCCGCGGGGCGCGGGCGGATCAGGTCGTCGGTCATAGCGGGCCATTTTAGACCGAGCAGCGTCCCTGTGGGAGCGCGCTTGCGCGCGATGGGTTCACGAAGGGCCATCGCCCGGAATGCCTCTCACAAGGCATGCATCCGGCTTATCGATACACTCCGCCCATGAACCTCCACCGTCCCACCGCCTTTTCCACCCGCCAGTTCGCCGAACAGGCCCTGAGCCGCAGTGCCGGCGCGCCCCTGATCGGCGGTAATGCCGTTGACCTGCTGATCGATGCCCAGGCCCATTACGACGCCTGGCTCAAGGCCATCGCCGGGGCGAAGCGCCACGTTTTCCTCGAGAACTACATCATCCGCAACGACCGGATCGGCCAGGCTTTCCGCGATGCGCTGGTGGAACGCGCCCGCGCCGGGGTGTTCGTCGCGGTGATCGCCGACTGGGCGGGCTGCCTGGGCCAGTCACGCTCGAGCTTCTGGAACCCGTTGCGCCAGGCCGGCGGCGAGGTCCGCATCTACAACCCACCCCGGTTCGGCAGCTCGTTCGGCTGGATCAGCCGCGATCACCGCAAGGTCCTGGTGGTGGATGGCGAGACCGGCTTCCTGTCCGGCGTGTGCATCAGCGAGAAGTGGCTCGGCGACCCGGCCCGTGACGTGCCGCCATGGCGCGACACCGGCGTGATGCTCCGCGGCCCCGCGGTGGCCGAGATCGAGCAGGCCTTTGCCGATAGCTGGCGCGATGCCGGGCCGGCCGGTTTGCCCGAGGACGCACGCGTGGCCCGGCATGAACCTGCCGCCGAGGCGGGTGAGGTGAACCTGCGACTGATCGCGACCCAGCCCAGCACGGCGGGCATGTACCGCCTGGACCAGATGGTCGCGGCCATGGCCACGAAGACGCTGTGGCTGACGGATGCCTATTTCGTGGGTGTCGCACCGTATGTGCAGGCGCTTTCCGCCGCCGCGCGCGATGGCGTCGATGTCCGCCTGCTGGTGCCCGGCAGCAGCGATATCCCGATGGTGGCCGGCATGTCGCGCTCCGGTTACCGGCCGCTGCTGAAGGCCGGCATCCGCGTCTTTGAATGGAACGGTTCGATGCTGCACGCGAAGACCGCTGTGGCCGATGGCCGCTGGGCGCGCGTGGGCTCGTCGAACCTCAACCTCGCCAGCTGGCTGAGCAATCGCGAGATCGATGTGGCGATCGAGGATGCCGGCTTCGCGGCGAAGCTTGCCGCCCAATACGAAGCCGATCTGGAGAACGCCACGGAGATCCTGCTGCGCGGTTCCCGCCGGCGCACGGGCAACGAGCGCCTGCGTAGTCGCTCGCCACGGCCGCCGCGTCCGCGGCATGGTGGCGGCAGTTCCAGCCGCGCGGCGGCCGGTGCGCTGCGTATCGCGAACACCGTGGGCGCGGCGATCACCCACCACCGCGTGCTGGGCGATACCGAATCCGGACCGGTGCTGGCCGGCGCGCTGACGGCCATCGTGCTGACCATCGTCGCGGTGCTCTGGCCCGCGGTGATCGCGTGGCCGCTCGCGCTCGTCGGCGCGTGGTTCGCGGTGAACCTGACGATCAACTGGTTCGCCCTGCGCAAGCAGCGCAGGCGGCAGGTGGATGAGCCGGGGCCTTGAGGGAAAAGCATCGCAGTAGGAGCTCACCCTGTGAGCGACGCCTTTCGTAGCGCCGCCGCAGGGTCTCGATCGTTTCCGCGAAAGATGTCGCCCACAGGGTGGGCTCCTACGGCGAGCGAGGCGGTTGTGGGAGCGCGCTCGCGCGCGATGCCTACTGCCGCGACTTGAAGGTCAGCGGCTGCGCATCATTGCGCGCCGCCGGCGCCGGCCCGCAGCTGTTGCACGAGCCGCAACCATCGCCGCAACTGCCCGACGCACTGGCCGGCTGCACCTTCCTGCCGATCGCACGCAGCACGCCGGCACGGCCTTCATGGTTCAGGCTGGCGGAGACACCCGCCATCACCCGCGTGGAGGTCTTCGGCAGGAGCTTGCGGAACGCCACGTAAGCGCTCGCAAGCACCACGATGCCAACGATGAGGGTTTCAAAGACCTGGAAGCTGCTCACGAGAGCGCCCTCGCGATCTGGTACGTAGCGAACGAGGCCAGGTAAGCCAGGCCGAACAGGTAGCCCGCGGCGATCGCCACGTTGCGCCAGGAATTGGTTTCGCGGCGGATCACTGCCAGCGTCGACATGCACTGCGGGGCGAACACGTACCACGCCAGCAGCGACAGCGCCGTGGCCAGCGACCACGAATGTGCGATGACCGGCCCCAGCTGCGTGGCGACCGTATCGTCGCTACCCGACATGGCATACACGGTACCCAGCGCGGCCACCGCAACCTCGCGGGCGGCGAGGCCCGGGACCAGCGCGATGCAGATCTGCCAGTTGAAGCCGATCGGCGCGAAGATGTACTGCAGGCCGCGGCCGAGCATGCCGGCCAGGCTGTAATCGATCGCCGGCTGGGTCGCGCCATCCGGCGGCCCCGGGAAGCTGGAGAGGAACCACAGCAGCACGGTGAGCGCGGTGATGATGCCACCCACGCGCTTCAGGAAGATCAGCGCACGTTCCCACAGGCCGAGCGCGACGTCGCGCACGTTCGGCAGGCGGTACGAGGGCAGCTCCATGATCAGCGCATGCTCGCTGCGATCCTTGCGGAAGCGCTTCATCACGAACGCCACGCCCAGCGCGCTGAAGATGCCCGCGAAATACAGCACGAACAGCACGATGCCCTGCAGGTTGAAGATGCCGACGGCGCGATCCGGGATGAACGCGGCGATCAGCAGCGTGTACACCGGCAGGCGGGCCGAACACGTCATCAGCGGCGCCACCAGGATCGTCGTCAGGCGATCACGCGGGTCGTTGATGCTGCGCGTGGCCATGATCCCGGGGATAGCGCAAGCGAAGCTCGAAAGCAGCGGGATGAAGGCGCGCCCAGTCAGGCCTACCTTGAACATCATGCGGTCCAGCAGGAAGGCCGCGCGCGGCAGGTAGCCGGATTCCTCGAGGATCAGGATGAACAGGAAGAGGATGAGGATCTGCGGCAGGAACACGAGGACCGCGCCCAGGCCCGCGAACACGCCATCGTTGAGCAGGCTGTGCAGCGCGCTGTCGGCCGGGAGGAAACCGGTGACGTACTGGCCGAGCGCGGCGATGCCGCCCTCGATGGCATCCATCACCGGCTGTGCCCAGGAGAACACCGCCTGGAAGATGAGGAACATGAGCACCGCGAGGATGCCCAGGCCGAACACCGGGTGCAGCGCCCAGCGATCGATCGCGTCATCGATGGCGACGGTGTCGCGCGACGTCGTCACCGTCTCCGCGAGGATCGAACGCACTTCGGCGTGCAGCTCATCGACGCTGGCATGGTCGATCGCCGCCGGGACCACGTCGGGCACGGCCGCATCCAGCCGCTCGACCAGCGCCTTCGCGCCGCCACGCTGGACCGCGATGGTCTCCACCACGGGTACGCCAAGCCGCTGCGAGAGCTTCGCCACGTCGATCACGAGACCACGCCGACGCGCGGCATCCATCATGTTCAGTGCGAGCACCACCGGGCGGCCAAGGCGGCGCACTTCGAGCACGAAGCGCAGGTGCAGGCGCAGGTTGGTGGCGTCCGCGACGCATACGATCAGGTCAGGCGCCGCCTCACCGGGGTAACGGCCGTGGCAGACGTCGCGGGTGATCGCTTCATCCGGGCTCGTGGCATCGAAGCTGTACGCGCCCGGCAGGTCCAGGATCTGCAGCGTGCGGCCGGACGGCGCGGTGAAACGGCCTTCCTTGCGCTCCACGGTGACACCGGCGTAGTTGGCCACCTTCTGGCGGCCGCCGGTCAGCTGGTTGAACAGCGCGGTCTTGCCGCAGTTCGGATTGCCCACCAGGGCAATGCGCATCGTCGAGGCACTCATGCCGCACCTTCCACGTTCACTTCCACGCGCGCCGCTTCCGTCTTGCGCAACGCGAAGCGCGTCGAACCGATCTGGACCAGCAAGGGATCGCCGCCGAGCGGGCCCCGGGCCACCAACCGCACCGGCTCACCCGCGACAAAGCCCAGGTCGCGCAGGCGCTGCGCGATGGGGTCGGCGGGATGGGCATCGGTAACGGACTGGACCACGGCTTGGGCACCTTTCGGCGCGTCGGACAGGCGCACTGGGGAATATCTCAAATAAGAACTGTTCGCATTGTACGCCTTTTACCTGACCGCCTGCATCTCATGTAAGGGTTAGACGGACCCGGGTTTTGGCACCACACCTACAGACCGGCCGTTTATGATTCTCATGACACCTTTCGGAGATCCTTCATGCCGGCTGTTGAACTGACCCGCCGCGGCACCGTCGCCTGGCTGCTGATGAACCGCCCGGAGGTGCACAACGCCTTCGATGACGCCCTGATCGCCGAACTGACGGCTGCGATCGACGCGGTGGACGCCGATCCGGAGGTGCGCGCGGTGGTGCTGACCGGCACGGGCGCAAGTTTTTCCGCTGGCGCCGACCTGAACTGGATGCGTGGCATGGCTTCGGCGTCGGAAGCCGACAACCGCGCGGATTCCGAGCGCCTGGCCCGGCTGATGCGCCGGCTGCAGTTCCTGTCCAAGCCGACCATCGCCCGGGTGAACGGCGCGGCGTTCGGCGGCGGCGTCGGTCTCGTCGCCTGCTGCGATATCGCCATCGCAGCGGAAGGCGCCAAGTTCGCGCTCTCCGAGGTGAAGCTCGGCCTGGTGCCGGCGGTGATCTCCCCGTACGTGATCGCCGCGATCGGCCTGCGCCAGGCGCGCCGGCTATTCGTTACCGGCGAAGTCTTTGGCGCCGCGGCCGCGCATGCCATGGGCCTTGTCCATGAAACCGCGCCGATGGAAGAGCTCGACACTGCGGTCGAGCGCGTGCTCGGCCTGCTGGGCAAGGGCGGCCCCGTGGCCCAGCGCGAGGCAAAGCAGCTGGCACTCGGCATGGGCGGCATGACCGAAGCCGCCATGGAAACGACCGACACGGCGAACGCCGCACTAATCGCCCGCCTCCGCGTCTCCGCCGAAGGCCAGGACGGGCTCTCGGCCTTCCTCGACAAAGCCCAGCCCTCGTGGCTGCAATAACCCAGCGATGTAAGGCGCTCCCCCGTAGGAGCCCACCCTGTGGGCGACGCCTTTCGCGAGGCGTTCTAGCGTTAATACCGGGAATTGAAGCGCTGTCGCGAAAGATGTCGCCCACAGGGTGGGCTCCTACGCTCACGTTGTTCGCACTGTTGTTGGTCGCGACTTCCGTGCAGGCTTCGGACATCCATGCTGACATTGAACGGCATGTCGCCGCACCACGGTTCGCCGCCGCCTCCTGGGGCATAAGCGTGGTGTCACTGGATGACGGCCGTGTCGTGTATGCGCATGACGACGGCAAGCTCATGCTCCCCGCCTCCACGGCCAAGCTCTACACCGCCGCCTTCGCACTCGACCGCCTCGGTGCGGATTACCGCACGCACACCGATGTGCTGGCCGCTGGTGACATCCGCCGGGGCCGCCTGCGCGGCGAGCTTGTCCTGCGCGGGCGTGGCGATCCCACGCTGAGCGGCGACGGCTGGGCCGACCAGCTGGCGCAGCAGGTCGCCGCCGCCGGCATCACCCGCGTCGACGGCGGCGTGGTCGGCGATGACACGGCCTTCCCCGGCCCGCCGATCGGCAGCGGGTGGGAGGCCTCCGATCTGCAGGAGTACTACGGCGCGACCGCCAGCGGCCTCACCGTCGACGAAAACACCATGGTCGCCACGGTGCGCGACGACGCCGTCACGCTGACGCCCGTCGATGCGGCAACGACGCTGGCCGAACAGCCGGCGGATACCCCCGAGCTCTACCGGGCACCCGGCACCGCGACGTTGCATGTGCTCGGCGCGCAGCCGCGCAAGAGCCGGCTCTCCCTGCCCGACCCGGCGCTCACCGCGGCGCGCCGGCTCACCGCCGCGCTGGAGAAGCACGGCATCACGGTGAAGAAGGAGGCACATAGCGTGCATTGGCCGATCCCGGCGCCGCAGGGCATCCAGTTGGCGACGCTTCCTTCGCCCACGCTCGGCGAGATCCTTGCCTCCGGCCTGAAGCGCTCGCAGAACATGTACCTGCAGAGCGTGTTCCTGCTTGCGGGCGCCGAAGCACACGACCAGGCCGCGCCACGCACCGAGGACCGTGCCGTCGCCGCGCTTGCCGCCTGGCTCGCCAGCCGCGGCATCGGCCCGTCGGCCACCTCGCTCGAGGAAGGCACGGGTCTTTCGCGGCACGACCTCACGACGGCGGGTTCGCTGACGCACCTGCTACTGACAAGCGATACACCGGCATTCCGGGCTTTGCTCCCGGTCGCCGGCATCGACGGCACGCTGGCCCGCCGCCTGAAAGGCACCGCTGCCGAAGGCAACGTGCAGGCGAAAACCGGCAGCATGAGCTACGTCAACGCGCTCGCCGGTTACGTTACGACGAAGTCAGGCCAACGCCTGGCCTTCGCCGTCATTCTCAACAACTACAAGCCCACCCAGGGTGCCGCGCCGGTGTCATCCGAAGTGGACGCGATCGCCGTGATGCTCGCGGAGACTCCTGAACACCTCTGACCCGTAGGAGCCCACCCTGTGGGCGACATCTTTCGCGAATGCGCTACAGGGCCTGTGGCGTCAACGCGAACGGCGTCGCCCACAGGGTGGGCTCCTACAAGATCAACCGAGGACGGCTGGCAGATCCTTACCGATCTTCTCGGGCGTATCGGTCGGCGCGTAGCGCTCCACCACTTCGCCATCGCGGTTCACCAGGAACTTGGTGAAGTTCCACTTGATGCCTTCGGTGCCGAGGAAGCCTTTCTTCGTCGACTTCAGCCACTTGTACAGTGGGTGGGCCTTGTCGCCGTTGACGTCGATCTTGGAGAACATCGGGAACGAGACGTCGTAGGTGAGCGAGCAGAAATCACGGATCTCGGCTTCGTCGCCCGGCTCCTGGTGACCGAACTGGTCGCACGGGAAACCGAGCACATCGAAGCCCTGGGCGCCGTACTGCTTCTGCAGTTCTTCCAGGCCCTTGTACTGCGGCGTGAAGCCGCACTTCGAGGCGACATTAACCACCAGCACGACCTTACCCTTCCACTCGGCAAGCGAACGCTCGTTGCCGTCGATATCGCGGGCGGAGAAATCGTAGATGCCGGTCATGGTGCTCCTTCGTAGGCGGGTGGAAAGCGCACAGTCTACGCCGCCCGGGGCCTTCGGCTACCATGGGCGCCTTCCCCGCCAGGCCCACCCCCGCCCGTGATCCGATTCGAAGCCGCGTCCAAGTCGTACCAGGTCAACGGAACGCTGGTCCCTGCCCTGCAGCCCGTGGACCTCGCCATCCAGCAGGGCGAGGTGTTCGGCATCATCGGCCATTCCGGTGCGGGCAAGTCGACCCTGTTGCGTATGGTCAACCTGCTCGAGCGGCCCACCGCCGGCAAGGTGCTGGTCGACGGCCGCGACGTGACCCATGCCGAGGGAGCCGAGTTGCGCCGCCTCCGCGCCGGGATCGGCATGATCTTCCAGCACTTCAACCTGCTGAGCTCGCGCACCGTGGCCGATAACGTCGCCTTCCCGCTGCGACTGCAGGGCGGCACGGCCGAGGCGGATATCGCGGCCCGCGTGGCGGAGTTGCTCGCGCTGGTCGGGCTCGAGGCCCATGCGAACAAATACCCGGCCCAGCTCTCCGGCGGCCAGAAGCAGCGCGTCGGCATCGCTCGCGCGCTCGCCAGCAAACCGTCGATCCTGCTGTGCGATGAAGCCACCAGTGCGCTGGATCCGCAGACCACCGCGTCCGTGCTCGAACTGCTGGCCGACATCAACCGCCGGCTCGGCCTGACCATCGTGCTGATCACCCACGAGATGGATGTGATCCGCCGCGTCTGCGACCGCGTGGCGGTTCTCGATGCGGGGCACGTCGTCGAGCTGGGGACCGTGGCCGACGTCTTCCTGCATCCGCAGCATCCCACCACCCGCCGTTTCGTTGCCGAGGCCGATCACCGCGAGGGGCGCGGCCCGGAATACGCCGGCGTGCCTGGCAAGCTGTTCCGCCTTTCGTTCCGTGGCGATACGACGTATTCGCCGCTGCTGTCGCGCGTGGTGCGCGATACGGGCGTGGAATATAACCTCCTCTCCGGTCGCGTGGACCGGATCAAGGATGAACCTTACGGCCAGCTCACCCTGGCCATGCACGGCGACCGCCTGGACGATGCGCTCGCGCAGCTCCGCACCGCCGGTGTCGATATCGAAGAGGTGACCCGGTGAGCCCGCTGCAGACGTTGTTCCCGAATATCGACTGGGCCGAGATCCTCCAGGCCTGCTTCGATACGCTTCTGATGCTGGCTGGCTCGCTGCTGTTCACGCTGGCGATCGGCCTTCCGCTGGGCGTGTGGCTGTTCCTCACCGCGCGCGGGCAGCTGCACGCGAAGCCGAAGCTCTACGGCGTGCTGTCGCTGGTAGTGAATGTGCTCCGCTCCATTCCCTTCATCATCCTGATGATCCTGCTGATCCCGGTGACCAAGGCCGTCACCGGCGTGAGCATCGGTATCCGCGGTGCGATCGTACCGCTGGTCATCGGCGCGGCGCCGTTCTTCGCCCGCCTGGTCGAAACCGCCCTGCGCGAAGTCGATCGTGGCGTGATCGAAGCCAGCCAGGCCATGGGCGCCACGACGAAGCAGATCGTGATGCGCGTGCTGCTGCCGGAGGCACGCCCCGGCCTGGTCGCTGCGACCACCGTGACCGCCGTGGCCCTGGTCGGCTACACCGCCATGGGCGGCATCGTCGGCGCGGGCGGGCTGGGTGCGCTCGCGTACCAGTACGGCTATAACGGCTACAAACCGGACTACATGCTGGTCACGGTGGCCTTGCTCGTGGTGCTCGTCCAGGTGCTGCAGATGCTCGGCGACTGGCTCGTGGCGCGGTACAGCCGTAAATAAGCCCACAGGGCCATTTTGCATCTGGCGGTATGGACGTCTATGCTGTCGCACCGCAACATGCCTGCCTGGACGCCCCCATGAAGAAGTTCCTGCTCCCCCTGGCCGCCACCCTTGCCGTCCTCATGGCTGGCTGTTCTGGCGGCGCCTCGGGTGGCTCGGCGGACGCCGGCAAGCCGCTCACCGTGGCTGCGACCCCGGTTCCGCACGCGGAAATCCTCAAGGAAATCAAGCCGCTTCTGGCAAAACAGGGCGTGGACATCGAGATCAAGGTGTTCACCGACTACGTGCAGCCGAACATGCAGGTAGCCCAGAAGCAGCTGGACGTGAACTTCTTCCAGACCGAGCCCTACCTCGACGCTTTCAACCGCGAGCGCGGAACGAACCTGGTCAAGGTTGTCGGCGTGCACATCGAGCCGTTTGGCGCCTATTCCCGCAAGTACAAGACAATCGACGAAGTGCCGGATGGCGCCAATGTCGTGATCCCGAACGACCCGAGCAACAACAGCCGCGCCCTGCTCCTGCTGGCCAAGCACAACCTGATCACCCTTCAGAACCCGGGTGACAAGCTGGCGACGCTGAAGGACGTGGACCAGAACCCGAAGCACCTGAAGTTCCGCGAGCTCGAGGCCGCCATGCTGCCGCGCGTGCTCGACGAAGTGGACCTCGCGCTGATCAACACCAACTACGCCCTCGCCGCCGGCCTCAACCCGGTGAAGGACGCGCTGCTGATCGAAGACAAGGATTCGCCGTACGTCAACTTCCTGGTCTCGCGCCCGGACAACAAGGATGACCCGCGCGTGCAGAAGCTCGCCGCCGCGCTCACCTCGCCCGAGGTGAAGGCGTTCATCGAGAAGACCTACAACGGCGCGGTGCTGCCGGCGTTCTGAGCCGGCAGCAACACACGCGCCTCAGGCCACCGGCACCGACGGCAGGATCAGGTCATCCAGGTGGCCGCCGGATGCTTTTTGCTGGTTCACCGGGTCATCGATCAGGCTATGTGGGAACACCGGCGGCAGCGCGCTTGCTTCGTCAAGCCGCCGCAGGTGTTCGGGCGCAAGGACGACGCTAGCCGCGCGCAGGTTGCCTTCCAGCTGCGCCACGCTGCGTGGCCCGATGATCGGCAACGGGCCCTTCGCAGCCACCCAGGCGATCGCCAGCTCGCCAGGCTCGATGCCAGTCTCCGCCGCGATCGCAAGCAGCGTATCCACGATGCGCGTGCGCTGCCCGCTGTCCTCATCCTGGAAGACGCGGCCGGCAAAGCCTTCCTTGCGGCCCGTCTCGCCACGGCGATACTTGCCGGTAAGCATGCCGCCACCGAGCGGCGACCACGCCACGACACCAAGGCCTAGCGCTTCCGCCGCGGGGAGCAGTTCGTGCTCGGTGGTCCTTTCCACGAGGCTGTGTTCCACCTGCAACGCGGCGATGGGCAACGAGCCGCGCACCTCGGCAAGCGTCGCCGCGCGCGCCACGCGCCACGCGGGGAAGTCCGACAGGCCTGCATAAAGGATCTTGCCAGCGCGAGCGAGATCGTCGAACCCACGGAGCATCTCTTCGATGGGTGTGACCTTGTCAGGAAAGTGCACCCAGTACAGGTCCAGCCGGTCGGTCTTCAGCCGCCTCAGGCTCGCCTCCAGGGACGTCACCATCGCCCGACGGCTATTGCCGGTCGCGAGGAGGCTCGCCTCCTTGCCACCCGCCTGGGTGTACTTCGACGCAAGGACGAAGTCATCGCGTCGTCCCTGCAGCAGTTGCCCCAATATCTCCTCGGATTGGCCAAACTGGTACGTATCGGCGGTATCGATGAAGTTGCCACCCGCCGCCTGGTAGGCATCCAGGATACGGCGCGCCTCATCGGGCTCGGCGCCATGCCCCCAGCGCGTACCAAAATTGCCGGTGCCAAGGACGAGCTCGGAAACACGAAGGCCGGTATGCCGGCCGAGGACTCGATAGCGCATGCTCATTTGCCCGCCGCCTGTTCGATGATCGACACCACCAGGTCCGGGTGCGAGAGGAACACGGTGTGGCTCGAGCCCGGCACTTCAGTGACTTTCGCCTTTGCGCGCTTGTACATCCAGCGCTCGAGGTCCGGGTTGATCGTCTTGTCCGCCGTCGGTACGACCGCCCAG
>NZ_JBQCFT010000341.1:0-8359 GCF_051958795.1 Luteibacter sp.
GGGGCGGGGGGGGGGGGGGGGGGGGCCCCCCCCCCCCCCCCCCCCGCCCCCCCCCCCGCTCCCACAGAGTGCCTTTTGCGTTACCGCAGGCTCGTGCGCTCGATCAATTCGCAGGGGAATAGCTTGCTGCGTGGCACCGCGTTGGCGTCTTCGACCCAGTTCGCGATGCGCTCGATGGCGTGCAGGATCATGGCGCGGATCGGCTGGCGGACGGTGGTCAGCGAGTACGCGGCCCATGCGGCGAGCGGCATGTCATCGAAGCCGACGATGCTGACCTGGCCGGGCACATCCACCCCGCGTTCGCGGCAGGCATCGATGGCGCCCATCGCCAGCACGTCGTCGCCGCAGAAAACCCCGTCGATCGAGGCATCGTCTTCCAGCAGCGCCAGCATGGCATCGCGCCCGTGGTCGTGCGTGTAGTTGCCGGCGAACACCGTCCGGCGCAGGCACTTGCCGGCGGCTTCGGCGAAGCCGTTGGCACGGTCGATCGACGACGCATCGTGGGGCGAACCGCCTAGGAAGACGAGTTTCTTGAGACCGCGCTGGCGCATGGCCTCCCCGACCAACCGCCCGCCGGCCACGTTATCGACCGTCGCTACCGGCACGGGCGAGCCGCGCCCTGCCCGGCCGAACACATGGATCACCGGCATGCCGGCCGCGCGGCACGAGGCGGCGAAGCCCGCGGGGGGCGCCGAGGTCGCGATGAGCACCGCGTCCACGCTGTACTGACGCATCATGTCGAGCGCCTGGCTACCATCCTCGTCCTCACCCAGGTTGGCCAGCAGCGGACGCAGCCCGCGCGCCTGCAGCTCCCGGGTAAACAGGTCGAACACCTCCATGAAGGTCGGGTTCGCGAAGTGGTTGGAGACCAGGCCGATGAGCGCCGTACGCCCGGTCATCAGGCTCCGGGCGAGCTGGTTGGGCCGATAGCCCAGCGACTCTGCCGCCGCCAGCACCTTGTCCTTCGTCTTCGCCGACACGCTGGCCCCGGGCGTAAAGGTCCGCGAAACCGCCGAGATCGAAACCCCGGCAAGTTCGGCGACATCACGGGCGGTGGTGGTCCGGCTATGCATGGGCTAAGCGTAACCCAAGGCCGGGGCACCCTGGCTAGGCGAAAGCGTCCACGCGGAGCGACTGGGCTTCCATTTCGTCGAGGCGCTTGATCAGGTGGGCATACCACGCAGCCAGGGGGTCGCCACGGTCCTGGTGGAACTCCATCGTGCCGGTCATCTGGGCACGAAGGTCGAAGGGGACGTCCGGCGCATCTTGCATCTGATACGTCGACAACTGAGACATGATTGACGTTGCTTCATCGGGATCGATGGTGTTCGAGAAGATGCGCTCGTTGATGTAATTCTGGAGCTGCCGAGGAGTGATATGCGAAAAGTCGACGCGCTTATCGAGCAGTGGACTTTCCGGCTCGCTCGCGCGGGTGACACCCTGGGTGGGCTTGTCGAACTTCTGCGCTAGGGATGCAGGTACGGCTGATGAGATGGATACGTGCACGGGAACTCTCCTCGGTGGCGTGAGGAGATATGAGCATGTCACCTCAAGGCAAGGAAGACGCGGGACATCATCTGTCGGCATTCACTGTCACGAATTCGCGCAAAAGCCCTACGCGCTGCATCTGCGTACTCTCGGAGATCGTCGCAGCGCGGCGAACGCCTACATGATCGCGCGGGCACCATCGCCTGTGCCCCGTGTTGCGCGTGGATAACGATGTGTCGCGGCCATGAGGTCGCTGACAGGACACACCCATGCACATTTTTCCCATCGCTCTTATCGCGGCCGTAGTGACCGCATCGACGCCGGCACTCGCTCAATCAAACGCGCTAACACGCGCCTACGTGTACGAGGTGAGCTCCGCTACCGCTGGAAATGAGCAAGTCGCCGGACGAAGCAGCACGATGAAAGACCACGGCGGCGCGTGGATGCGCATTCTTACCGACGAGATTGGCTACGGTAGTAATGCCCAGGCGCGACTCCTCAGCAACTCGCTTCGTGAGATCGGCAAGGAGCCCCTGTGCAGGACGGGAGCCGGGCTCGGCAAATGCCGCCGCGGCGACACCATCGTCGGCTACCGCCGTACCTGGGATGCCAGCGGGCACCAGGGCGGTAACTTTGAATTTGTTGTTTACCCGGTGGGGAGTGGGAGTGCGCAGCGGGTGGCGTTTCAGGTTTTGTGACGTCGATCGCGCGCAAGCGCGCTCCCACAAGAGCTTGCAAAAAAAAGGGCCGGGGAATTCCCCGGCCCTTTTCATTACCTGTTGCTTTGGATTACTTGATGGACTTGGGGTCCTGCTTGTCCTTCAGTGCGGAGCACAGGAGGATTTCCTCGCTGGTCTGCGCGAGGCCGCGTTCGGCGCCGCTGACCTGGCCCATGCGCGGCTTGAAGAACGCGCTGAGTCGGTCGGCTTCGGCCTTGGAGCAACCACCCTTCGCGGCGAGCGCCGGGAGCTTGCCGCCGGCGAAGCTGCCCGTGCGGGCGACGATCTTGTCGTAGTTCGTGGTGAACCACTGCCACAGTTCGTCGCGCGACTTCTCGCTGTCGCGGCCGCCGGCCAGCACCATCGCCATCTCGCCGACCTTCACGTCCTTGCTGAGGGCAAAGTCACGGGCCTTGTTGGCCACGGCGGCGTCGCTGGCATCGCCCAGCGCCACGAGCATGGCGTTGCGCTTGGCCGGGTCGGAGGTCTTCGGGACTTCGGCGATGATCGCGTCGACCGCCGGTGCGCCGTGTTCCTGCACCGACACGCCGAGGGCGGTGGCGAGCAGGTCCGGATCCGCGGCGTCGAGATCGAGGCGGCCATCCTTCAGCTTCAGCGCGGCATCGCCCTGCTTCAGCATTTCGGCGCGCACATCCTTGTCGGCGATGTCCTTGTCGGCGAGGAAGCCAACAAGGGCGTTGCGGGTCAGCGTGTCGTTGTCCTGCTCGCCTGCCTTCTTGCGGTAGCCCAGCGAAGCCAGCTTCGGCTTGTACGCATCGATGGCCCACTGGCGCAGCGCGGCGCGCTGGGCATCCGTGGTCGCTTCGTGGTCCATGATCCAGCTGAAGGTCGGGATCGGCGCGGTGAACACTTCGCGGGTCTTCGAGGCCGTGATCGGCTTCAGCGCGGCAAGGACATCACCCGCGTTGAGGTCGCCATGCTGGAAACCAGCGCGGACCGCATCGGCGTAAGCCAGCTGCTCGGCGTCGCTCAGCTTGCTGACGACCTTGGCCAGGTTGGCGAGGTCGGCCTTGCTCTCGGCGAAGCGGTAGTAACCGCGGCCTTCGGCGTTCGGCATGACCCACGCGTTCTTCGCGGCGCCGTCGAGCACGATGCTGCCTTCAGCCGTGTCGAAGATTTCGCACTTGACCTTGTCGCCACCGGCGACGGCATAGCGCACGCACATCGGCACGCCCCACACGCGGTTCGCATCACCCGTGCTGCCGAGCGGCAGGTAACGGCTCTGCTTCACGTGCAGCACGGTCTTGCCGCCCTCGGTCTTCACCTCGGTCGCCACGTACGGCACGCCGGACTGGTCGAGGAAGCTGTTGAACGCCTTCTTGAACTGCTCGCCCTGGCCCGCGGCTTCGGCGATCGAGTCGACGAGGTCATCGGCCGTGGCATTGGCGAACTTGTGCTTCTGGATGTACGCGCGCATGCCCTTCTGGAAGGTCGGCTCGGACACGTAGCCTTCGAACATGCCCAGCACGGCCGCTCCCTTCTGGTATGTGATGCCGTCGAACGCGGTTTCGCTATCGCCGTTGCCGGTGATTTCCTGGCGGATCTTGCGTGCGCTGACCAGGCTGTCGTTGTTCATCGCACCCTGGGCGCCGCGGACGCGATCCAGGTCGGCGCGGTATTCCGGGTGAACCTTCTGCGTCACCTTCTGCTGCATCCAGGTGGCGAAGGCTTCGTTGAGCCAGAGGTCGTTCCACCACGCCATGGTCACGGTATCGCCGGTCCACTGGTGGGCCAGCTCATGCGCATTGACGTTGAACGAGCCGCGCACGTAGTTGGCGGCCGAATCCGGATCGATCAGCAGCAGCCAGTCGCGGAAGGTGACGAGGCCCGCGTTCTCCATCGCGCCCGCGCTGAAGTCCGGCGCGGCGAGCAGGTCGAGCTTGTCGAACGGGTAGCCGAAGCCGTAATAGTCCTCGAGCGTGTGGATGATCGAGTTGGTCTCGCCCAGCACGTGCTGCATGCGGTGGCCTTCGCCCTTGGCGGCAATGCCGCGCAGCGGGGTGGCGGTGCTGCGGTACTGGGTCGGGGTGATGTCCGGGCCCTTGACCACATCCCACGGACCGACGGCGAACGCGACCAGGTAGGTCGGCAGCGGCTTGGTGGTCGAGAAGGTCAGGGTCTTCCAGCCGGCGCCGGCCTTCTCTTCCTTGACCTGCGCGGTGTTCGCCACGCCCTGGTCATCGGCCGGGATGGTCAGGCTGATGTCGTACGGGGTCTTGAAGCGCGGCTCGTCGAAGCCCGGGAACGCGTAACGGGCCGATACCGGCTCCATCTGCGTCATGGCATACGGCACGCCCTCGTGCGAGACCTTGTACAGGCCCTGCAGCTGCTTGTTCAGCGGCGCGGTGAAATCGATGGCGACGGTGATCTCGCCTTCGAGCTTGCCGCCGAGGTCGAGGCGGGCGACGCCTTCCTTCTCAGCAGCGACGGTGTACTTGCCGGTGTGCTTCTTGCCCGCGGCGTCGGTGACGACGACCTTGGAAACCTTCAGCTCCTTGCCGTGGATCCAGACGAAGTCGGACGGCTGGGTGAGCTTGAGCTTGATGATGGTCGAGCCGGAGTAATCCTCCTGCTTCGGGTCCACCTTGAAGGCGAGCTTGTAGCTCTCCGGCTGGGCCCACTCGGGGAGGTGGCCAAGCGGCGGGGCGGCGTCCGTGCCGGCGGCGAACGCGGCGCCACAGCAGGCGGCCAGCGCGGTGAGAAGGAGGGGACGGACGATACGACGCATGGTGGGTGGGACTCCCTGTGGATAATCCCGCCCATCGTGCGTAGAGGGGTGACCTTCGACACAGTGCCGGAAGGCACCCCCTTCCTACCGCATTGCGTCACATCTCAACGATAGGCTTGAACCCGCCCCAGAACATCCGCTTGCCGTCAAAGGGCATGGCCTTGGGATCCATGTACTTCGCAAGTCGCGGATCTTCCATGACTTTCTTCATGATCTTGTCGCGGTCGCGGCGGCTTTTATAGACCACCCAGGCAAAGACCACGGTTTCGCCGGGCTTGAGCTTCACCGCCTGGGGGAAGGACGTGACCTTGCCGGCCTGGACGTCATCGGCGACGCATTCGGTGTACGAGAGGGCCCCATGGTCCATCCAGACCCTGGCACCGAGCCTGGCCATCTTCTTGTATTCGGCCAGGTTGGCCTCGGGAACCGGCAGAACGAAACCATCGACGTAGCTCATGGCACACCCTCCGCTGTTGGTGGGCGGAGGATGTGCCTAAACGCGAAAGGCTGCGTTAAGACGCAGCCATCGTAGGAGCCCACCCTGTGGGCGACGCCGTTCGCGAGCGAGCTACAGGCGCTGAAGCCTCATCGCAAAAAACGTCGCCCACAGGGTGGGCTCCTACGGGGGAGCGACCTGTGGACGACGGGTATTACGAAATTACTCAGCCAGCAGCTTCAGCCTGCTCGAGCACCACGGCCACGGCGTGGATCACCGAGGCGATGCGCACCGCGCTCTGGATGCCCTGTACGCTCACGCCGCCATCGCGCAGCACCTTGTCGTGCGAGTCGATGCACATGCCGCAGCCGTTGACGGCCGACACGGCGAGCGAAACGAGCTCGAAGTCATTCTTGGCTTCGCCCTTGTAGGCGCCGATCACGTTCATGCGCAGCTTGGCCGGCATGGTTTCGTACTCGGGGTGCGAGACCAGGTGCTGGAAGCGGTAATAGATGTTGTTCATGCCCATGATCGCAGCCGAACCCTTGGCGGCGGTCAGCTGCTCGGCCGAAGCGTGCTCGGCGGCGAACGCGGCGACGGCTTCGGTCAGCGGCTTGAAGCGGGCGGCGTAGGCCGAACCCAGCGCGATCATGGCGATCTGCGCCTTGTTGAGGCCCGGGGCACCGGCTTCGCTCAGCACGGAATCGAGGTTGAGCTTGAGGTCCTTGGCGTATTCGGGCAGCTGGCTGCGCAGGTCGGCGATGCTCATCGGTGTGCTCCTGATCGTTTATTTAAGGACTGAAGGAATGGGTCGCGGAATGGCTCGGAGCGAGGGCACCGGTTCACGCGGCGGCCGCCTAAGAGGCAAGCCGGGAAGGAATTCAGGGGTGTCGCAGTCAGGTTGTAGGAGCCCACCCTGTGGGCGACGCCTTTCGCGAAAGAGCCAGGGGCCCTGGGGCGTTGCCGCGAGAGATGTCGCGCACAGGGTGCGCTCCTACGAGGTGCCCGCGCCGCGCGGGGGAGGGAGGGATGCGGCGCGGGACTTCGAGCGTTGAAGGCTTAGGCGACCTTCAGGGTGTCGTCGCCGGCCTTCCAGTTGCAGGCGCACAGCTCGTCGGTCTGCAGGGCGTCGAGGACGCGCAGCACTTCGTCCGGGTTACGGCCGACCGAACCAGCGGTGACGTAGGCGAACTGGATCTCGCCGTTCGGATCGACCAGGAAGGTCGCGCGCTGGGCGACGCCGTCGTTGGTCAGGATGCCGAGAGCCGAGGTCAGCTCCTTCTTGATGTCCGCCAGCATCGGGAACTTGAGGTCCTTCAGGTCGGCGTGGTCCATGCGCCAGGCGCGGTGGACGAATTCGCTGTCGGTCGAGGCAGCCAGGATCTGGCAGTCACGGTCGGCGAACTGCTCGTTCAGGTCGCTGAAGCCCTTGATTTCGGTCGGGCACACGAAGGTGAAGTCCTTCGGGTAGAAGAACACCAGCTTCCACTTGCCCTCGTAGGACTTGTCGGAAATGGTGGTGAAGGCGTCTTCGATCTTGTTGGCCAGCGGGCCGCCGTCGACGGCCAGCAGATTGAATTCGGGGAACTTATCGCCAATGGTCAGCATGGATCGACTCTCCAGAGTGAGGGTTGGTGTACAAGGCTTGCCCGCCTGGGGAAGCGAGCGATGGAGCTAGGTTAGCGAAGGGGGACACATATCTCAAATCGATTGTAGGCATGAATGTGATAGCCTATGACTATCGCAATGCCTCTCGAGATCGTCCCATGAACCTTCGAGATTTGTCTTATCTGGTGGCGCTCGCCGAGCACCGCCATTTTGGCCGCGCGGCGGAAGCCAGCTTCGTGAGCCAGCCCACGCTTTCGACCCAGATCCGCAAGCTCGAGGATGAGCTGGGCGTCGCCCTTGTCGAGCGAACGCCACGCAAAATCCTGCTGACGGAAACCGGCCGCGAGATCGCCCGCCGGGCGCGCGGCGTGCTGTCGCAGGTCGACGAGATCAAGGCGATCGCCCAGCGCACCCGCGACCCGGAATCCGGCACGATCCGCCTGGGCATCTTCCCTACCCTCGGCCCCTACCTGCTGCCGCACGTGATCCCGCGCCTGCGCGAGCGCTTCCCGCGCCTGGAACTGCTGCTGCGCGAGGAAAAGACCGAGCAGGTGCTGCACATGCTGCGCGAAGGCACCCTGGATGCCGGCATCCTCGCCCTGCCCGTGCACGACGATTCCCTGCATACCGAGTTCCTGTTCGAGGAACCCTTCGTGCTGGCGGTCCCCAGTGGCCACGAGCTGGCCGGGCATGGCCGCCTGCGCATGGATGACCTGGCCGAGCAGAACCTGCTCCTGCTGGAAGACGGCCACTGCCTGCGTGACCAGGCCCTCGAGGTCTGCCACATGGCGGGCGCCGGCGAGAAATCCGGCTTTCGCGCGACCAGCCTGGAAACGCTGCGCCAGATGGTCTCGGCCAACGTCGGCATCACCCTGCTGCCCACCCTGGCCGTGAAGCCGCCCGTGGCCCAGTCGACCAATGTCCAGCTCATCGAGTTCGAGGAGCCGGCGCCCAGCCGCCGCATCGCGATGCTGTGGCGGAAGAGCTCGGCCATGACCCCCTTCTTCGAGTCGCTTGCCGAGGTCGTGCGCGACGTCCCTGCCGACCTGTTCAACGCGCGGGGCTGCGCCACCGGTCAACCGGCGAAGCCTTCGGACGTTGCCCATCCGACTCCCTGACGGTTTTTGCTGATGCGTTCATGGCTCGTCGTCCTGCTGGTCGTGCTTTGCGGCTGGGGCGGCTACAACTGGTGGCGCCACCGGCCGGTGCACGATGCGCCAGGCATCGTCGCGGGCGAGGTCCCGGACCAGGAAGATATCCGGCGCGGCACCGAACTCTCCCACGGCCGTTTCAAGCTCGAGCCGCGGGCGAAGTTCGCCATGTCCGGGCGCGTGCTTTCGCGTGAGGATTACCAGCTGG
>NZ_JBQCFT010000342.1:0-13998 GCF_051958795.1 Luteibacter sp.
CGTGTCGAATGGCCTTCGGCCAGGATCAGATGTACCGCCTCGTCCCGCTGCGCCTGCGTAATGTCCTTGCGTCCCATGGTTCACCTCGTTCTGGCCGTGAATCCCCGTGGGGTGTCCAGAAAGATTAGACCACCTCAGGGCGCCAAGGGCTCTTTCCAGAGACGTCCGAGCGCTAACGCGATGGCGAAGCCGAGCACCGCGAAGCCGAAGGCGAGCCCTCTCGCAACAAAGCTACATCGAAGCCGCAGTGATCTTCCCGATCTCGGCAAACCAGCCGGTGGCCTCATCGCTGCTCGCCGGCGAGTCCGACAGGAACAGCACCACGATGCGCTTGCTGCCGTTCGGGCCCGTGATGATGCCGATATCGTTGAACGCCGCACGGCGGCCGTCTTCCGTGCCGCTGGTGCCGGTCTTGTCAGCCAGCTGGAAACCCGCGGGCAGGCCCGCACGGATACGGCTCGGGATCACCTGCGCTGTCATCAGGCCAAGCAGCTTGCGGGTCGATGCAGGCGACAGCAGGCGGCCCGCGTCCAGCTTCTGCAGGAAACCGGCGGCCGCCTCCAGCGTGCTGCTGTCCACCTTGCTCGCCAGCACGGCCGTGCTGCCTTTCTCCTCGAACATATGCGCGAGGTCGCCTTCGCTCAGGTCGATGCGCATGCCATGCACGCCCTTGTCTTCCAGGAAGCGCGTGGCGACCGCCGGGCCGCCGAGTACGTGGAGCAGGGCATCGACGGCAGTGTTGTCGCTCTCGCTAACGGCGCCCTGCAGCAGTTCGTCGATCGTGACGTCGCGCGGCCCCTTCTTCAGCGATGCCCCGACCGACGGTACGGCGGAGCCGTCGACGATATCGGCCGGCGTGAGGTGGACCTTCTGTTCGAGCTTGAGCTTGCCCGCGTCGACCTGGGCCAGGACGGCGGCGGCGATGGGTGCCTTGAACGAGCTCATCAGCAGGTACGAACGTCCCCCGTTGACCATCACCGACTGGCCGCTTGCCGGGTCCATGACCATGATGCCCAGCGTGCCGGGACGGGCCTTGTCGGCGACCGCCTGAAGCTTGCCCTGGAGGGCAGCATCGGGCGGGGCGGCGAACGCCGCGGTGGCGGCAAGGGACCACGCCGCGCCGAGGAGGAGTTGCTTGAGCATCGGGGAATGCCTGTTCGAAGGAGTGCGGGCACGTTAACGCCAACCCTGGTCGCAGGACTGGCAGGGAGCGGGCAATTTGCTGACGGGCTGCTCATCACATCGGTTTTACAGGCGAATCGGCACCGTTTGAAGGTTATGCCCGGGATGTGCACCGGGTGCGCGCCAGTTCTACAGGGGTTTCCACTTGAGCCAGAAGCAGTTAGCACGCGACCGCACCATCTGGGCCGTCGTTTTCCTCATCCTCGCCGCCACGCTGGGGATCGACGCAGTCACCCCCCTGGGCTATTCCGTATGGGTGTTCTACTTCTTCGCGGTAGGCGTCACCGTTTTTCAGTCGCGCACCGACATGCCCTTCGTGGTGGCCTTCGTATCGACGGTGCTGGTCGCCATCGGTTACAAGCTCTCGCCGCCCTCGCTGGCGGAAGGACATTCCGAGCTCAACCGCACCATCGGCGCGATTTCGTTCTGGGTCATCGCCGCAGTGGTGAGCCAGGCGCTGCGGGCGCGCATGGCGGCGGAACGCATGCTCTGGCTGCAGGAAGGCCATAGCGCGGTGGCCCATGCCCTGCGTGGCGAGCAGAGCCCGGAGGAGATCGGCATCCATGCGGTGCGGACGCTGTGCCGCCGCCTCGAGGCGCAGGTAGGCGCGCTGTATCGCGCGGACGGCGGCCAGCTGGTGCTGTGTGGTGGTGCCGGTTTGCCGGAGAACCACCCGGACAGCCTGCCGCGCGTCGGTGGGCTGCTTGGCGATGTGATTTCGGAAGGCGAGCCCCGCAGGCTCGCCGACCTCTCCGCCAGCCACCTTGCCGTGGCGACCACGCTGGGCAGTACCGCGCCTTCCGAGGTCTTCCTGCTGCCGGTCACGGCCGATGGCTACGCGGTGGGCGTGGTCGAGATCGGGCGGGTCGGTGGGACGGACCTGCATGGCGCCGACCTCGAACTGCTGCAGCGGGTGGGCGAAACGATCGGTACGGCGCTGCGCACGGCCGCGCTCCGCCAGCGCCAGAACGAGCTGCTGGAAGAGACCCAGCGCCAGAGCGAAGAGCTGCAGACCCAACAGGAAGAGCTGCGCGTCGCGAACGAGGAGCTCGAGGAGCAGAGCCGTAGCCTGCAGCAATCGCATGCATCGCTCGAAGCGCAGCAGGCGGAGCTGGAGCAGACCAACGTCCAGCTCGAGGAGCGCACGCACGAGCTCGAACGCCAGCGGCAGACCCTGGTGATCGCGCAGGCCGACCTGGCCCGCAACGCCCGTTCACTCGAGGCTACCAGCCGCTACAAGTCCGAGTTCCTGGCGAACATGTCGCACGAGCTGCGCACCCCGCTGAACAGCTCGCTGATCCTGGCCAAGCTGCTGGTGGACAACAAGGACGGCACGCTGACCGAGGAGCAGGTGCGCTACGCCAGCGCCATCCATTCGTCGAACAACGACCTCCTGACCCTGATCAACGACATCCTCGACCTCTCGCGGATCGAAGCCGGGCATGTGGAAATCGCCGCCGAACCGCTCTCCGTCGAGGCGCTGCTGGAGCGCGTGCGTGAAACCTTCGAGCCGCTCACGGCCGAGAAGCACCTCGCGCTGCGCATCGAGATGGCGCCCGGCGCGCCAGCACGGCTCATCGGTGACGACCAGCGCCTGCGCCAGGTAGTGAAGAACCTGGTGGCGAACGCGGTGAAATTCACCGAGGCCGGCGAGGTTTCGCTGCGGGTGGACGCGGCGCCGGGCGACCGCGTGCGCTTCACGGTCACCGATACCGGCATCGGTATCGATCCCGCGCAGCTGGATGTGATCTTCGAGGCGTTCCGCCAGGCCGATGGCAGCACCAGCCGCAAGTTCGGCGGCTCGGGCCTCGGCCTGTCCATCTCGCGCGACCTCGCGCAGCGCATGGGCGGCGATATCACCGTGGCGAGCACGCCGGGGAAGGGCAGCAGCTTCATGCTGGAACTGCCCGTCGATGGCGGCGCCTTTGCCACGGAACCCATGCCGCCGGGAGCGTCCGTTGCTCCCGTGCGCGCCCATGTGCCGGCGCCGGCACCCATGGCGGTGCCATCCGCCAACCGGCAGGCAGCGTCCGCTGTCGCGGCCGCGCCCACCGCATCGGCGGTCGCCGACGACCGTGCCTCACGCCAGCGGCCGGGCCGCCTGATCCTGGTGGTCGAGGACGACCCCGTGTTCGCCCGCGCGCTCGTTGAGCTTGCCCACGAACTGGATTTCGACTGCATCGTGGCGGGCTCGGCGGACGAGGCGCTCGCGCTCGCCGCAGCACACTCGCCCCGCGGGGTGCTCCTCGCCATCGGCCTGCCGGACGTCTCCGGCCTGAGCGTGCTCGAGCGCCTGAAGCGCGATCCGGCAACGCGGCACATCCCGGTGCACGTGGTCTCCGCGACCGAGCAGGCGCATGTCGCGATGGAACTGGGCGCCGTGGGCCACCTGATGAAGCCGGCGACGCGCGAGCGCCTCGTGGATGCCATCGCGCAGCTGGAAGACCGCTACGAGCGGACGATGCGCCGCCTGCTGATCGTCGAGGACGACACCGAACTGCGCAACAACCTGACCCTGCTGCTCGCACGCGACCAGCTGGAGATCGTCGCGGTGGGCAGCATTCGCGATGCACTCGATCGCCTCGGCGCGTCCACCTTCGACTGCCTCGTGATGGACCTCGTGCTCCCGGACGGGAGTGGCTACGACCTGCTCGAACACATGGCGGCCAGCGAAGCGTTCGCCTTCCCGCCGGTGATTGTTTACACCGGCCGCTCGCTCACCCGCGAAGAAGAGCAGCGGCTGCGCCGTTACTCGCGGAGCATCATCATCAAGGGCGCTCGCTCGCCGGAGCGTCTGCTCGACGAGGTGACCCTGTTCCTGCACAGCGTGGAAGCATCGCTGCCCAGCGACCAGCAGCGTCTGCTGCGCGAGGCGCGCAAGCGCGATGCCATGCTGGATGGCCGCACGGTGCTCCTGGCCGAGGACGACGTCCGCAACATCTTCGCCCTGACGAGCGTGCTGGAGCCACTGGGCGTGCGCCTCGAGATCGCGCGCAACGGCCGCGAAGCGGTGGAGCGGCTGGACGGCACCGAAGTGGACCTCGTGCTCATGGACATCATGATGCCGGAGATGGACGGGCTCGAGGCGATGCGGCGGATCCGCGCCGATGCGCGCTTCGTCGACCTGCCGATCATCGCGCTCACCGCCAAGGCCATGTCCGACGACCGCGAGCGCTGCCTCGAGGCCGGCGCCAACGACTACATCGCCAAGCCGATCGACATCGACAAGCTGGTTTCGCTCTGCCGCGTGTGGTGCTCGAGGCGCTGATGTCGGCTGAAACCGAACTGTTCGACCTGGAACTCAAGGTGCTGCTTGAGGCGGTGTACCTGCGCTACCACTACGACTTTCGCCATTACGCGGTGAGCTCGTTGCGCCGGCGCATGCGCCATGCGATGGGCCGCTATGGGCTGGAGCGCCTGAGCGACCTGCAGCACCGGGTGATCCACGATCCGGCGTTCTTCGCCGAGGCGATGCAGTACTTCACCGTGCAGGTCTCGGAGATGTTCCGCGACCCCGAGTACTTCTCCGCGCTGCGCGAGCATGCGATCCCCGTGCTCAAGACGTACCCCAGCATCAAGATCTGGATCGCGGGCTGCAGCACCGGCGAGGAGGTCTGGTCCATGGCCATCCTGCTCGAGGAAGAAGGCCTGCTGGATCGTGCGGTGATCTACGCCACGGACATCAACCCGGCTGCGCTGGAGGCGGCCGAAAGCGGCGTGTTCGCGCTGGACCGCATGGCGCTGTTCAGCCGCAACTACCAGGCCGCGGGCGGCACCCGCTCGCTGTCGGATTACTTCACCACGGGCTATGGCGGCGTCGTTTTCGATCGCCGGCTGAAGAAGCAGGTGGTCTTTGCCGACCACAGCCTGGCGACCGACGCGGTATTCTCCGAGGTGCACCTGGTGTCCTGCCGCAACGTGCTGATCTATTTCAACCGTGAGCTGCAGGATCGCGCGGTCGGCCTGTTCCATGACTCGCTGGTACGCCGCGGCTTCCTCGGCCTGGGTGCGAAGGAATCGCTCCAGTTCGGCGCGCACGCCACGGCCTTCGAGGCCTGCGCCCCGCAACAGCGCCTTTACCGGAGGACCGCGACGTGAGCCAGCCTTTCCCGCAGGCCGTGGTGATCGGTGCATCGGCGGGCGGCGTCCAGGCGCTGCGCGACGTACTCCAATGCTTCCCGCGCGGCTTTCCCGCCCCCGTCCTCGTCGTCCAGCACATCCCGCGCGACCGGCCCAGCGGCATCCCCGCACTGCTCGCGGGCGCCTGCGCGCTGCCCGTGGCCGAGGCCGAGGACAAGGAACCGTTGTGCGCGGGTGTGGTGTTGTTCGCGCCGCCCGACTACCACCTGCTGGTGGAAGATCGCCTGACCGTATCGCTCTCGCGCGATGAGCCGGTGCTGTATTCACGCCCGGCGATCGACCCGCTCTTCGAATCCGCCGCGGAGGTATTCGGCGACGGCCTGCTCGCGATCCTGCTGACCGGCGCGAGCAGCGACGGCAGCGCCGGCGTCGCGGCCGTTCGCCGCGAAGGCGGTACGGTGTGGATCCAGGATCCCGCCGAGGCGGTCGCCCCGGTCATGCCTGCGTCGGCGATCGCCCACGCGGGCGCGGATGCCATTGTCACCCTCGGCGACCTGTGTCGCCGCCTTGGAAACCTAGTGCCATGACGCTCTCGATGACCCAACCCGATGAGACGGCCGCCACGCGCGAACTGGCCAACGTTCTTATCGTCGATGACGTCCCGCAGAACCTGGTTGCGATGGAAGCGCTGCTGGCCCGCGACGACATCCGTATCCTCAAGGCTGCGTCCGGACCGGAAGCGCTGGAGCTGTTGCTCGTCCACGATGTCGCGCTGGCGTTGCTCGATGTGCAGATGCCCGAGATGGACGGGTTCGTGCTGGCCGAGCTGATGCGCGGCTCGCACCGGACGCGGGACGTGCCGATCATCTTCCTCACCGCGTCGCCGAACGATCCGGCCCGTTCGTTCAAGGGCTACGAAACCGGTGCCGTGGATTTCCTGCACAAGCCGATCGACCCGCGGATCATCCTTGGGAAGGTCGATATCTTCGTGCAGCTCTACCAGCAGCGGCAGCAGCTGAAGTCGCAGAACGCGCGGCTGGAGCGCGCCCTGCAGCTCAACGAGGCCATGATCGCCGTGTTGACCCATGACCTGCGCACGCCGCTGTCGGCGATCACGCTGTGCGCGGACCGGATCCGCGACGAGATCGGCGACGGCGCGCTGGCACGCACGGCGCAGCACGTCGAATCCAGTGCGCGGCGCATGGCGCGGATGATCGACCAGTTGCTGGATTTCTCGCGGATCCGTTCTGGCGTGATCCGTCTCGACCTCGCGAACCACGACCTGGGTGCGCTGGCCGAGGCCGTGGTGGAGGAAACCCGACAGGCGTTCCCCGCGCGCGCCATCGAGGTGAGCGTCCGCGGCGAGACGCTGGGCCATTTCGACAGCACGCGGGTGTCGCAGGTCCTGTCGAACCTGCTGGGCAACGCGGTGCAGTACGCGCTGGGGAGCACGCCCATCGTGCTCGAGGTCGATGGCGTGGACGTGGCGACGCTCCGGGTGCGCGTGCGCAATGCCGGCGTCCTCCCGGCGAACCTCGTCCAGCGCATCTTCGAGCCGTTCAAGGGCAGCTTCCACCAGAGCCGCGGCCTCGGCCTCGGGCTCTACATCGTCGACCAGTTCGTGCGCGCGCACGGCGGTACGGTGGAGGCACGCAACGTCGAGGATGGCGTGGAGTTCGAGGTGGTGTTTCCGCGTCACGCGCCGCGCTGAGCGGGCTAGGGCGCTACCGGCAACCCCTGGATCAACCGTTTGGCCAGGCGCGGCTGGCGGAACTGCTCGAGCCACCAGCTGAGGGCACGACCTTCGCTTTCCCCGCGCCAGGCGGCATACAGGGTGTTGGGTTCGCGCGGGTCGGCCATGCGCTTCTCGACCAGCTCACCGGCTTCCAGCAGGGCTTTGGCGCGGACCTTCGGCACCCAGCCCACGCCGAGCCCGTCGCGCTGGGCAAGGATCTTCGCGCGCATCGACGGCACGGCCAGCGTCTGCTGGCCGCCGAGTGTGCCGTAGCCGCGTGCCGCGCCACGCGAGGAGTCGGCCACCACGATGGCGCGATGCTTCGTCACCATGTCCGTTTCCAGCGGCTCTTTCGCCTTCGCCAGGGGGTGGCGTGGGGAGACGGCGAAGACCCACTCCATGACGCCGAGCTCGTGCCAGCGCAGTTTCGGGATCGCGGGTGGCTCGTTGGTCGCGCCCACGACCAGGTCGGCCCGCCCATCGCGCAGGGCTTCCCACGTGCCACCGAGGACCTCATGGGTCAGGCGCAGCCGCACACCCGAGCCCAGTGCGTCGAAGGCGCGGATCGACGGGAGCAGCAGCTCGAACTCGAGCAGTTCATCGGTGACGATCCAGAGCCGCTCCTCCCAGCCGCCGGCGACCTGCTTTACCCGCTGGGTGAGCCGGGAGACATCCTGCATGAGCCGCGCCGCCTCGTTCGCCAGCAACTGGCCCGCGGGCGTGAGCTGCAGCCGGTAACGGCGCCGGTCGAAGAGCAGGGCATCGAAGCGGTCTTCGAGCTGCCGTGCCGCGTGCGAGAGGGTGGACGGGGCCTTGCCGAGGTGGGCCGCCGCGCGCGACAGGCTGCCGGTTTCGCGGATCGCCTCAAGGAGGGCCAGTTCGTCTTCTGACAACATGTTCGACTCCATCGAACGTCTGCGACGGCGAGATGGTACGCCAATCGACGGTGACGAGAGCAACCTATCCTCCATACCAACCCAACCGGAGCACACCATGAACCGTTTCACTGGCAAGAACGTCCTCGTCACCGGCGGCACCAGCGGCATCGGTCTTGCCGTCGCCCAGGCCTATGCGGCCGAAGGCGCGCGGGTCGTCGTCACCGGCCGCGACGAGAAGGCCCTGGCCGATGCGACCGCAACCCTCGGCGCGGGCACCCTCGCGCTGAAGAACGATGCGTCGGCGCTCGCCGATGCCAGGTCGCTGGCCGCCGCGATCGGCGAGCAGGGCATCAAGCTCGATGCGATCTTCATCAATGCGGGCGTGGCGAAGTTCGCCCCGTTCGACCAGGTCGACGAGAACCTCTGGGACCTGACCTTCGACACCAACGTCAAGGGCGCTTACTTCCAGCTCCAGGCGCTGCTGCCGTACCTCAACCAGGGCGCCTCGATCGTGCTCAACGGCTCGATCAACGCACACATCGGCATGCCGAACTCGTCCGTGTACGCGGCGAGCAAGGCGGCACTGATCACCCTGGCACGGACACTCTCCGCCGAACTGCTGCCGCGCGGCGTGCGCGTGAACGTGGTGAGCCCGGGCCCGGTGCAGACGCCCCTTTACGGCAAGCTCGGCATGGATGCGGCCCAGCTCGAAGCCACCGCGGCGCAGATCCAGGCGCAGGTGCCGCTGGGCCGGTTTGGCCGTCCGGACGAAGTGGCGGCGACGGTGCTGCACCTTTCGTCGCCAGAATCGGGCTTCATCGTCGGTACCGAGATCGTGATCGATGGCGGCATGAGCCAGCTCTGAGCGCTGGTTAACCGTCCGCTGAGCGTGGTGGGCCCGGGCTACCCGGGCTTCACCCGTTGCTGACGGGCTGGGCAGGCACGATCGGTGCCGTGCCCAAGGAGCGCCGCCCCATGTCCGATCGCCCGTGCCAGCGCTGTGCCCTGGCCCCCGGTTTCACGGTATGCCGCCATTGCCTGGTCGCGGTGCTCAAGGGACAGACATCGCCAGCTTCGCGCTGGATCGCTTTTGGCTGGGCCATGGCGATGGCGTTCGCTGCCGCCGGGCTGATGGTGCTGTTGCACACCAACGGCATGCTTGCGTGGACGCTGGCCATCGCCGCGATCATCGGTGGCGCGCTGCTGGGTGCGGTGCTTGCCGAGCAACGCGGGATACATCCGCTGGTGTCGCGCGACGTGCCACCGCTCGATGAAGAGCGCGTTGTTACGTAGTTATACGCAAGACTAGAACGCACGTGTCCTCTAACCTCGGCGGCGCAACCGAGGCCAGCACCCTGGCTTTTATCACGCCAGCGGTACCGCGCCATGGACACCATCCAACAGAACAGACGCGTGAACCTTCGCTTCGTCCTTGACGAGTTGGCGAACGAAGGCATTACCGGCGCGGTGACGCGCGCATCGGTGCTCGGCGTCGACGATCGCGAACTGCTCGCGATGCTCCGCGGGAAATACATCAGCAACGAGGCGGCCCGCGAAATCGAGTGGGCGATGCAACGCCGCGAAGGCTGGATGGACGAAGACCACCGTCGCGAATCGCTGGATAACTGAGAGGTGCCGGCGACGCCGGCACCTCCCGCCGCGCTCAGCGCCCCAGGTTGGACAGGAAACGCTTCGTGTACTGCAGCTGCGTGGTGGATGGCAGCGAATTGCATATCGGCGATGCGGTGCCCTGCGAGCAGGGCGTATCGCGATCCAGCGACCAGAAGTGCACGCCGGCCAGCTTGTTGGTGGCGGCATAGTTCGTCACGGTATCAATGTCCGCCGTGGTGAATACCTCACTGGAGACGTCGTTCACGCCGATCATCGGGGTGATCTCGATCTTGCTGGCCGCGATGCCATAGGTGTGCTGCAGGTTGGTCACGGCTTGCACCGCCGACTGGCCCATGTCGCACGAGCCGTTCCTGACCACGCAGACACCGGCGCCCGCGGCACCGTAGTCCATGGTCATCAGGTTGATCGTGTAGTTCTTGAGGCCGGAGGCCTTCACCGCCTTCACCACCGCATCGCCGGTGCTGTTAAGCCCGCCGAAGCTGCCATCGGAAGCGGCGAGCGTGGCGAGGGTGAAGGAGAAGCGCAGGTTGGGATGGATGCTCTCCGCATACACGGCCTGGCTGACCAGCGCGTTGAGCTGCTGCGGCGACTGGCCGCCCTCGATATCGAAATCGATGCCGACGAGGTGCGAGCTGTTGTAGCGGTTGATGAACTGGGCCATGCCCGTGGCACTGCCGCAGGTGAATACGCCAGCCTGGCCACCCGTCGAGACCACGTAGTTCACGCCGGCTGAGTTGAGCCGGGCGATGTTCGCATCGGCGAACGCCTGGCCGGGCACGCCGCCCCAGTTTTCGCTGCCGCATTCGCCGCTGGCGAAGGCCAGCGTGATCGCGCCGAGGTTGGGCACCTGGGTCGAAACGAGGCTGCCGCTGCCAACAACGGGCAGGCGCGTGCCGGTCACCGCCGTCGACATGATGTTCGTGTTCCAGTCGAGGTTGATCGTGACGTCCTTGTACGGGCTGAAGAACAGCGCGCCCGCGCCCGGGGGCGGGTTGGTCGGCGGGGGATCCGTCGGCGGCGGGTCGGTCGGGGGCGTACCGCCGCCATCGCAGGCACCCTGGGAGGTCCACGGCTGCCCGGAGCCGGCGCCACCGCTGCTGGTGGCGGGGTCATTCCCCTGGGTCCACCAGTTGGCTTTGTAATTCACTCCATTCTCGCTGGCGACGTTGCCGGCGGTATACACAGTGCCCGGGCTCCAGGCCGCGGCGCACGCGCTGGCCGCGTGGGCCTCGCGGAACGGTATGACGGTGGACAGGGCAAGCGCGATGGCGACGCCGAGCGTGCCGGTACAGCTTCCAAGGACTAGACGGGACCGAACACCTGCATTCACGTGCATGACGACTCTCCGTTCGAGTGGTGTTACCGGATGGTTGGTTTCCCCCTGGTGCCGGGCGCCTGCCTTCGTCTGCCCCCGTAGCACTGGCGCACGGTTTCGCGGACGGCCGGACCTGTCCGGTTTAGTCCCGGATGACAACGTTGTCTATTCGCAATGCCCCGATTTGTGACGGCGCGCATGTACCGTTTTTGTGCACGATATGCGGCGTTGCGGGGTGTTTTTGGCGATCTTGCGCGCACGGGCCTGCGGGCGGGCCATTAGCGCATGTTGCGCTGCGTGAGTAGGCGTGTCCGTCGATGACAACGTGGTCATCTCGGCTCTTGTGGGAGCGCGCTTGCGCGCGATGGGCGATGGCGCGAGCACCCATCGCGTGCAAGCACGCTCCCACAGTACGCTCCCACAGCGCGCTCCCACAACGGAGGCGGCGGTTTAGCCGAGGTCTTTGATGCGGATGCTGCGGAACCAGATCTGGATCGGCGGCTTGCCCTTGTCTTCGCCACCCTGCAGGGAGATGTGCCCGCGGGTGAACTTCGCGAAGTCCGGCATCTTCGCGAACTTGGTCTTCGCGACCAGGGCCTTCCACTCGGGCGTCCACAGTTGGGTATCGACCGTCTTGTGGCCGTTCTGGAAGAACTGCATGTGGCCGTGGTCGACGATGATCTCGACCTGGTTCCAGTTCCCGTTTTCGCGGACGTTCTCGATATCCGAGGAAATCAGGTCGAACAAGTCGCCGGCGCGCTCATACAGCGTATAGCTGTCGGGCTTGGTGCAGACCAGGTCGGCGATCTGCAGCTCGGGCCCGGTTTGCCAGGTGTATTTGTACTTCGGGGCTTCGCTGACGTTGAACATCACGCCGGCGTCTGCGCAGGCGGTCATCTTCCACTCGAGCTTGAGGTGGAAGTTCTCGTATTCGCCGTCGGTGACGAGGTCGGCGAAGTCCGCGTCGGGGGCCTTCAGGTCGCGATCCAGGCGGATGGCGCCATCGGCGACGCTCCAGTCCTTCCCCGTGCCTTTCTGCTGGAACGAATGCCAGCCATCGAGGGTCTTGCCATCGAACAGGAGCTTGAAGCCGTCGCTGCGCTCGGCCGCGCTGAGGGTGTTGGGCACGTCGGCGGCGTGGACGGGCAGGGCGATGAGGCAGGTGAGGGCCAGGGCCTTCAAGGGCACTCGAAGCATCGGGGTGACTCCGGCGGGGGAAACGCCCGAGCATACAGACGTCCAGCCGTCCGTACCCGTGCATGATGACCTACCTGCCTTGCGCCGGATCGCTAGATCTTGCGGTACTTCTTCAGTTCCGCTTCGATCTGGCCGACCAGGGGCGCGGTGAGCGTGGGCTTGCGCAGCGCACGGAGCTGGACCCGCAATGCCCGCAGGTCCTGCTTCGCACCCAGCGCGTCGGAGAGCTTGGACATCACCTGGGTCGCCGCCTTGTCCTGCTTCGCGCGGTGGTGTGCAGTCTTGCCCGTGGCACGCAGGACACGCTTCCAGTACTGCAGCTGCATGCGCAGGCGGCGCGCACGGCGTCGCCAACGGTGCAGGTTGGCCGGCGTGGAGGCCTTGCGCGCTCGCTTCTGTGCGCGGTCTACGCGGTGCTGCTGCGCATCCAGGGTGTCTTCCACCACGCTGCGCTTCACCGCGCGCCACGGCAGCCGCTCTATGAGGTCACCGAGCTCGCGGACGGCGTGGCGCCGCTTCAGGAAGCGCGGATCCTTGTGCAGGGCCTCTACGAGCCGCCCGTCGCGGCGGTGCTCCAGGGTCGCAATGGCCTCTGCCCAGCCGGCCGACGGGCGCGGCCCGGCCAGGCGGTGGGCTAGGGTCACGGCGACATGGGCATCGCGCAGGGGCGACAGGCCGGTGGCCAGCTTACCGATACGGGCCTCGATATCCACCAGCGATTCGCCAAACACGTCGCCGCCCAGGCGCAGCAGGCTTTTCAGCCGGCGAAGGGCCTTGCGGGCGGCATGGATGCCGGCATGCCGGTCGCGGGTGTTGGCCAGGGCGCGCGCGATGCCGCTGCATTCGCGGGAGGCGAACAGGGCCAGGGCCTTGGGAATGCTGGGCGCAGTCTTTGGTGGCATGCGAGCGTATATAGCATGTGAAGAACCGGGGCGTACGGATTGAGCATCCTGACACCAGACGGTCATAGTGCATTGCTACTTGTGAGGAGGTCATGACCGGAGGCACGCGATGAACAGCACCGTCCTGAGCTCCCAGCCCGTCGGCTCACCGCAGACCCGAATAATCAGCCTCCTCGTCTTCGGGGGCGTGCTCCTTGCCGCGGCTATCTACGTCGGCTCCCAACTCGGCCATGACCTGACGGTCGCCCCGGCCAGCCCCACTATTGAATACGTGCTCCTGGGCGTCGCCCTGCTAATCGCGCTGGGCTTCGAGTTCGTCAACGGTTTCCACGACACCGCGAACGCCGTGGCGACGGTGATCTACACCCGCTCGCTGCCCGCGACCTTCGCCGTGGTGTGGTCGGGGAGCTGGAACTTCGTCGGCGTGCTGATCTCCAGCGGCGCGGTCGCCTATGCCGTGTTGCAACTGCTGCCGATCGGCCTGGTGCTCAATGTCGGTACCGGCACCGGCTTCGCCATGGTGTTCGCGCTGCTGCTCGCTGCGATCCTCTGGAACCTGGGCACGTGGTGGCTTGGCTTGCCCTCGTCGAGTTCACACACGCTGATCGGGTCGATCATCGGCGTGGGCGTGATGAACCAGATGATGAACGCGGGCGACGCGAACGCCGCGGTGGACTGGGGCCAGGCGCTCAGCGTCGGCAAATCGCTGCTGTTCTCGCCGCTGATCGGCTTTGGCCTGGCCTACCTGCTGCTGCTCGCGCTGAAGACCTTCGTCAAGGCGCCGGAACTCTACGCGGAACCGCACGGCGACAAGCCGCCGCCGTTCTGGGTGCGCTGCCTGCTGATCCTGACCTGCACCGGCGTGTCGTTCGCCCACGGTTCGAACGACGGGCAGAAGGGCATGGGCCTGATCATGCTGATCCTGATCGGCACGGTGCCCAGCGCATACGCCCTGAACAAGGCGGTGACCAGCAGCGAGACGCAGACTTTCGTCTCCGTGGCCCACCATGCCAGCGAGACGATGTCGAAGTACGCCACTGGCGCCGGCGTGGTCGCCGATCCGCGCCGCGAGATCGA
>NZ_JBQCFT010000343.1:0-2683 GCF_051958795.1 Luteibacter sp.
CAAGCTCACCCTGCGTGGCAACAAGGACATCAAGGAAGAAGACCTGCGCAAGGGCCTGAAGGAGATCGGCCTCGCCGAGGGTGAAACCTTCGACCGGCTCTCGCTCGACCGCGTGCAGCAGGAACTCATCCGCCAGTACTACAACCGCGGCAAGTACAACGTGTCGGTCGATCCGCACGTCACCCAGCTGGATCGCAACCGCGTCGCCATCGATATCGAGATCCGCGAAGGCAAGGCCGCGAAGATCAAGGAGATCAACGTCGTCGGCAACAAGGCGTTCACGGACAAGCAGATCCGCGACGGCTTCGAATCGAATACGTCCAACTGGCTGTCCTGGTACTCCAAGGACGACCAGTACTCGCGCGAGAAGCTCTCGGGCGACCTGGAAAAGCTCAGCAACTACTACATGAACCGCGGCTACGCCGATTTCGGCATCGATTCCACGCAGGTGGCGATCAGCCCGGACAAGCGCGCCATGTACGTCGACGCCAGCGTCAAGGAAGGCGAGGTCTACACCGTCTCCGACGTGAAGCTGCTCGGTGAACTGATCCTGCCGGAAGACACGCTGCGCAAGCTGGTCTACATCCACAAGGGCGATACGTTCAACCGCGCCGCCATCGAAGCGTCGAGCGACGCCATCAAGGCCATCCTCGCCAACATCGGTTACGCCTTCGCCAAGGTCACGCCGGTGCCGAAGCTCGACAAGGACAAGCGCACCGCCGACCTCACCCTGTTCATCGAACCGGGCAAGCGCGTGTACGTGCGCCGCGTGGTCTTCCAGGGCAATACCCGCACGGAAGACGAGGTGCTCCGCCGCGAAATGCGCCAGCTCGAAGGCGCGTGGTATTCGCAGGGCGCCATCGATCGTTCGAAGACCCGCCTGCAGCGCCTCGGCTTCTTCAAGACGGTCGACATCGACAAGCAGCTCGTCCCCGGCACCGTCGACCAGGTCGACCTCACCGCGAAGGTCGAGGAGCAGTCCGCCGGTTCGCTGATGTTCGGCGTGGGCTACTCGCAGTACTCCGGCATCATCCTGTCGGCGTCGGTCTCGCAGAACAACTTCATGGGTACCGGCGATCGCTTCTCGATCGGCGCGGAAACCAGCACGTACTACAAGCGCGTCAACGCCAGCTACGTGAACCCGTACCTCACGGATTCGGGCATCGCGCTGGGCTATAACCTCGGTTACAGCAAGCTCGATTACGGCGATACCGATCTCGCGAACTACACGTACAGCACCAAGTCGTTCGAAAGCACGCTGTCGATCCCCATCACCGACTTCGATTCGCTCTCGACCAGCCTCGGCATCAGCTCGAACCTGATCAACAGCTCGTTCTACACTCCGCGCCAGCTCGTGGCCTACCAGGACGCGCTGGGCAACAAGACGATCCACTCGTGGACCTCGAGCCTCGGCTACACCCACGACACCCGCAACAGCTACTGGGCGCCGACGCGCGGTGGCCAGCTGTCGCTGTCGATCTCGGGCGCCCTGCCCGGCTCCACCGTGCAGTACTACAAGATCTTCGCCGAGGCGAACCACTACTGGCCGATCGGCAAGGGCTTCGTGCTCTACCTCGATGGCCAGGTCGGTTACGGCAATACCTACGGCCAGAAGTACGACCACGACGGCTACGACATCGATCCGGCGACCGGCCAGATCCGCCTGGACGCGAACGGCAACCCGGTCAAGCTTTACACCAAGGGCCAGAAGGTGCAGTTCCCGTTCTGGGAGAACTACTACGCCGGTGGTGTGCGTGACGTCCGCGGCTTCCAGGACAACACCCTGGGTCCCCGCCTCTGCGACGGTGGCAGCGCCAGCTCCGCGCCGGACAAGCGCAACCAGTGTACGGGTGGCTACTACAGCTACGGCCAGCCGGTCGGTGGCGCGTTCAAGACGCTCGGTACGGCGCAGGTCTTCCTGCCGCTGCCGTTCCTGAAGGATGTGAACACCGCCCGCGTGTCCTGGTTCGTCGACGTCGGCAACGTCTACCAGAGCTACTCGACGTTCAAGGCCAGCGAGCTGCGCGCATCGACCGGTCTGTCGCTGCAGTGGCAGGCGCCGATCGGCCCGCTGATCATCAACTTCGCGGTGCCGTTCCGTAAGCAGGATGGCGACAACCGCTTCGTCGAGCGCATCCAGTTCACGTTCGGCAGCCAGCTCTAAAAATCCCGGCGTCGCCGTTTGTACAATCCCGGGGTGGCAGGCTTATCCCCTGCCACCCCTTCTCTTTTGGGAGTCCCCCGTGAGCGGCAATCCCCACTACACCCTCGCCGAACTCGCCGAACGCTTCGGCCTCGAGGCGCACGGCGATCCGTCCACGACCGTGGATGGTGTCGGCACGCTCGCCGCCGCCACGTCCTCGCAGTTCACGTTCCTCTCGAACCCCAAATACACGTCGCAGCTGGCGGAAACCCAGGCCGGCATCGTCGTCCTGAACGCCGATGCCCTGCCCCTGCGCGCTGGCGCCGCGCTGGTCGCGAAAGACCCTTACGTGGCTTACGCGAAGATCGCCGCGCTCTTCGAACACACCGGCGACGCGCCCCGCGGCATCCATGCCAGCGCGGTCGTGGCGCCCTCGGCCCGCGTCCACCCGACGGCCAGCATCGGCCCCTGCTGCGTCGTGGAAGACGGCGCCGTCATCGAAGAGGGCGCGATCCTGGGCCCGCATTGCACGATCGGCCC
>NZ_JBQCFT010000344.1:0-4543 GCF_051958795.1 Luteibacter sp.
TCGGACGTAATCTTTGCGGCTTCCAGCAGGGGGCCATAGCTCAGCTGGGAGAGCGCCTGCATGGCATGCAGGAGGTCGCCGGTTCGATCCCGGCTGGCTCCACCAACTTCTAGTACGTCCCCATCGTCTAGAGGCCTAGGACATCACCCTTTCACGGTGGCGACCGGGGTTCGAATCCCCGTGGGGACGCCACTTTCCGGTCCGCCGGTTAGTGTAATGGATGTAGAAGTTGGTAGTTGTTGGAAGTTGGAAAACTAGTGTGGAGCGGTAGTTCAGTCGGTTAGAATGCTGGCCTGTCACGCCGGAGGTCGCGGGTTCGAGTCCCGTCCGCTCCGCCACTTTCCAAAGAAGAATCCGCCATCTGGCGGATTTTTTTTGCCTGGAATTTACCGGGTGGCCGCGGTAGGAGCCCACCCTGTGGGCGACATCTTTCGCCTCAAGGCAACAGGGCCTGTGGCGTTATCGCGAACGGCGTCGCCCACAGGGTGGGCTCCTACCCGCCCGCGATCAGGCTCCCTCGACCCTGGCCAGCGTCCCGATCGAGTGGCCCTGCTCCGCCAGGTACTCCAGCCAGCGGCTGAGGAACCCATTCATGCGCAGGCGGTGCTGCAGGACCGTGTCCGCCGGCGGGAAAGGGCCAAGCACCTGCCAGAGCTTGCGCCCGGGGTGGCAATGCAGGGCCTCGGCCACGTGGGCGTCGGTGTACATGCGCAACTGCGCCGAGGGCGAAGGCTGGCCGGTGGCTTCATCCACGAAATCGTAGGTGAGTTCCAGCTCCAGCGTGTACGGGTGCTTTTCCTGGATTTCCAGGCGCACGTTCAGGCCATCGTCCACATCGGACAGATAGACGCCCGGTGCCAGCCGCTGCGGGGCGAACAGCCGCGCGAGCCGGTGGTAGTTCTCCGAATACAGCCCCATCAGGAATTCGAAGCGTCCCGGGATGAGTGAGGCTGGGCGTTCGAGGATGGCGGTCATAAGCGGGGTCGGTCTCCGTCAATGTCTCTGGTTAATACATGTGCCGTTCGATGCCGAGGTACTCGAAGATCTTGCTCGAGATTTCCTCGATCGAGGTGTGCGTCGTGTTGAGGACCGGGATGTTCTCCCGGCGCATCAGGCGATCCGCCTGCTCCAGCTCCCAACGACACTGCTTCAGCGTGGCGTAGCGGCTGCCGGGTCGGCGCTGCTCACGGATCTGGGCCAGGCGGTTGGGGTCGATCGTCAGGCCGAACAGCCTGCTGCGGTAAGGGCGGAGACGCATCGGCAGTTCGAGCTTGTCGAGGTCGTCGTCCGTGAGGGGGTAATTGGCGGCACACACGCCGTAATGCAAGGCCATGTACAGGCAGGTCGGGGTCTTGCCCGATCGCGACACGCCCACGAGCACCACGTCGGACTGGTTGTAATCCACGTCCAGGCCGTCATCGTGGGCCAGGGCGTAGTTCGTCGCCTCGATCCGCGCCTCGTAACGTGCCGAATCCACCAGGCCATGGGAACGGTTCACCGCACCGGACTGCTTGACGCCCAGCTCGTGCTCCAGCGGATCGATGAAGGGCGCGAACACGTCGAGCATCAGTGCCCCGCTGCCGGCGACGATATCGCACAGCGCCTTCGAGGTCATGGTGTTGACGACGATGGGGCGCTGCCCGTCCTGTGCATATTTGGTCTTGATGCGCAGGGCTGCCGATTCCGCCTTGGCCGGGTTATCGATGAACGGCAGCCTGTGGGTATCGAATTCCACCCCATCGAACTGGGTAAGCATGCTGTTGCCGATGGTCTCGGCCGTAATGCCGGTGGAATCGGATATGAAAAAGACGGTGCGCCGCATCGGACGGTTTCCCTGGGTTGGTTCCATGACTCCCACCTTAAGACCAATACGCCGTCATAACCATCCACCCCCCATTATCACGAGGGAAATGATGCAACGCCCCTTGTGCATCGACCATACCACCGCGACAATGCGCCGGTTTTTATACCAGCGCGGCCCGCCGCCCAACCGATGTGAGGATCTTCCTTTGAGCGACCTGGTACTTTGGCTCGACGCGCTACGCATGACCGACCTGGGCAAGGTAGGCGGCAAGAACGCCTCCCTTGGCGAAATGATCGGCAATCTGGCGAAACTGGGCGTCTCCGTCCCCGGTGGCTTTGCCACCACGGCCGACGCCTTCCAGACCTACCTTGAAAAGAGCGGCCTCGCGAAGCGGATCCAGGAACGCCTGGCCACGCTCGACGTGGATGACGTGGATGAGCTCACCCGCGGCGGCAAGGAAATCCGCGGCTGGATCGTCGATACCGCCCTGCCCGCCGACCTCGAGCAGGCCATCCGCGACGCGTACATCAAGCTCTGCAAGGACGCCGGCGCCACCGATATCGCCGTGGCCGTGCGCTCCTCCGCTACCGCCGAAGACCTGCCCGACGCCTCGTTCGCCGGCCAGCAGGAGACCTTTCTCAACGTCGTGGGCATCGACGATGTGCTGCACAAGGTGAAGGAAGTCTTCGCCTCGCTGTACAACGATCGCGCCATCGCCTACCGCGTCCACCAGGGCTTCAAGCACGAGGACGTATTCCTGTCCGCTGGCGTGCAGCTCATGGTCCGCTCCGATGTCGGCGCGTCGGGCGTGCTGTTCACGCTCGACACCGAATCCGGCTTCCGCGACGTGGTGTTCGTCACCGGTTCGTACGGCCTGGGCGAAATGGTCGTCCAGGGCGCGGTGAACCCCGATGAGTTCTATGTGTTCAAGCCGACCCTGCGCGCCGGCAAGCCGGCCGTGCTCCGCCGCAGCCTCGGCGCCAAGCAGCAGCGCATGGTTTATTCCGACCAGCCGGGCGAGCGCGTACGCATCGAGGAGACGCCTTCCACCCTGCGCCACCAGTTCTGCATCGTCGATGCCGATGTCGAGGAGCTCTCGCGCCAGGCACTCATCATCGAGAAGCACTACGGCCGCCCGATGGATATCGAGTGGGCGAAGGATGGCAACACCGGCAAGCTCTACATCGTGCAGGCCCGCCCTGAAACGGTGAAGTCGCGTTCGCACGCCACCACCCTCGAGCGCTTCCAGCTCAACGAAAAGGGCAAGGTGCTGACCGAGGGCCGTGCCATCGGCCCGAAGATCGGCTCAGGCAAGGCGCGCGTCATCAAGTCGCTGGCCGACATGAACAAGGTGCAGCCCGGCGACGTACTCGTGGCCGACATGACCGATCCCGACTGGGAGCCGGTGATGAAGCGCGCCGCGGCGATCGTCACCAACCGTGGCGGCCGTACCTGCCACGCGGCGATCATCGCCCGTGAGCTGGGCGTGCCGGCCGTGGTCGGTTGCGGCAACGCGCTGCAGACCATTCCGGACGGCGCCGACGTCACCGTCTCCTGCGCGGAAGGCGATACCGGCACGATCTACGAAGGCATCCTGAAGTTCGATCGCATCACCGCCGACCTAGGCGCGATGCCGGAGGCCCCGCTCAAGATCATGATGAACGTGGCCAACCCCGAGCGTGCCTTCGACTTCGGCATGCTGCCGAACGGCGGCATCGGCCTGGCCCGCCTCGAGATGATCATCGCCAGCCACATCGGCGTGCACCCGAAGGCGCTGCTGGAATACGCGAAGCAGGATCCGGAGACGAAGGCCCGCATCGATGCGCGCATCGCCGGTTACAAGGATCCGGTGTCGTTCTATACGGATCGCCTTGGCGAAGGCATCGCCACCATCGCCGCCTCGGTATACCCGAAGCCGGTGATCGTGCGCCTGTCGGACTTCAAGTCGAACGAGTACGCCGGCCTGCTCGGCGGTTCGCGTTACGAGCCGCACGAAGAAAACCCGATGATCGGCTACCGCGGCGCCAGCCGTTACGTCTCGGCGGATTTCGCCGAATCGTTCGCGCTGGAATGCAAGGCCGTGAAGTACGTGCGCGAGACCATGGGCCTCGACAACGTATGGGTCATGATCCCATTCGTACGCACGCTGGATGAAGGCCGCAAGGTCATCGAGGTGCTGCGGAAGAACGGCCTCGTGCAGGGCGAGAACGACCTGAAGGTCATCATGATGTGCGAGGTGCCGTCCAACGCGCTGCTGGCGGATGAGTTCCTCGATATCTTCGATGGCTTCTCGATCGGCTCCAACGACCTCACCCAGCTCACCCTGGGCCTGGACCGTGACTCGAGCATCGTGGCCAACCTGTTCGACGAACGCGACCCCGCGGTGAAAAAGCTGCTGGCGCTGGCGATCAAGACGGCGCGTGAAAAGGGCAAGTACGTCGGCATCTGCGGCCAGGGCCCCTCCGACCACCCGGATCTTGCCGAGTGGCTGATGGAACAGGGCATCGAATCGGTATCGCTCAATCCGGATACCGTCGTCGACACCTGGCTGCGCCTGGCGAAGAAAAAGGCGGGCTAATCAGAAAGGGCGGGGGCAACCCCGCCCTTTTTTTGTTTGTGGGAGGGGGGGGGGGGGGGGGGGGGGGTGGGGGGGGGGGGCGGCGGCCCCGCCGCCGCCCCCCCCGCGGGCGGCGGCTGGTGGGGGGGTGCGGCGGGGGGGGGGGGGGGGGGGGGGGGGGG
>NZ_JBQCFT010000345.1:0-28278 GCF_051958795.1 Luteibacter sp.
GGGGCGCGGTTCATGGCAATGGGGGATGACTCATGCGGCCACAGGGGCCAGAGGATGCCCCCCGCCGCGTGAACGGGGGGCATCCGTCGGGGCGGCTTACTTGCCGCCGTTGAGTTCGCGATTGACCAGGAACTTCGCGGTGTTGTTCAGATCGTCGAAGGTCTTGATCTGGTTGCTGCGGTACTTGCCGTTGACCACGATGGTCGGCGTGCCATCGATGCCCCAGCCCTGGAACAGCTTCACATCGGCCAGGATCTGGTTCTTCACTTCATCGCTCTTGGCGACGGCCACGAACTTCGCGGCATCCACGCCGTAGTGCTGGTGGTACCAGTCGCCCAGCTCTTCGATCGTGGCGAGCGGGTAGTGGTCGGTGTGGATCGCCTTGAAGAGCGCCGCATGCGCAGCCGGCGACACGTTGAGCTTCTTCGCCGCGTAGAACGCCTGGGCGTACGGCAGCCACGCATCGTTGAACGCGGCCGGCACGGCATGGAACGTCACGCCCTTGGGCAGTTCCGTCTGCAGCTTCTCGGCGTATTCCTCGTAATGGGCGCAATGGATGCAGCCATACGAGAACACTTCGACCACTTCCACCTTGTCCTTGGGCGCATAGCGGCCGGGCTGGGTGGTTGCCACGTACTCCTTGCCCTCGGTGACCGGGGTGGCCGGCGCGGTCGCGGCGGCCGCTGGTTCGGCGGCGGGGGCACCGTTGCCATTGCCATTGCCGCCTGCCGAGCAGGCGGTGGCCATCGCGAGGCCGAGGAACAGGAACGAAAGACGCTTGATCATCGAAATCTCCGTATGAGGGACGCGGGTTACTTGCCCGCGGCCTCCTTGCTGACGAGCCACTGGACGAGTTCCACCGACTGGGCGTAACCACCGGCGCTGTTCGGGGTGAGGCGGTACTTGCCATTCACCACGATCGTCGGCGTGCTATCGACCTCGTAGGCGCGGATCAGTTCATCGGCGCGCTTCATCTTGGTGTTGATGGTGAACGAGTTGGCCGTGCCGGCGAACTCCTCCGGCTTCACGCCGTACTTCGCGTAGAACTTCGCGACATCGTCGATGGTCGGCCAGGCGGCCTGCGCCTTCGGCTTGTTGGTCTTCTGGTCCATGATGCCCAGCTCGCCGCTCTTGAACACCGCGTCGAACATCGCATCGTGGCTCTGCTTGTCCACGCCGAAGGCCTGGGCCGTCAGGTAGGCGCGCTGCAGCAGCGGCCAGTTCTCGTCCGGGCGGAACGAGGCGGGCGTGTAGGTCATGACCGTGCCGCGCGGCAGGTTCTTCGCCATCTCGTCGACCACGGAGTGGTACTGGAAGCAGGCCGGGCAGCCGTAGGAGAACACCTCGGTCACTTCGATCTTGCCGGGGCTGCTGGTCGGCTGGGCCGGGTCGATTCGGAAGTAATGCTTGCCTTCCACCCACTTGCCTTCATCGACGAACGGCTTGGGCGCCGGGCGCGTGTCGTTGGCGTCGTCGGCCGGCGCGGGTGCGGGAGCAGCGCTGGCGGCGGTGCCGCTCGATGCGGGCGCTTCGGCGGCGGGTGCCGTGGCCGCCGGGGCGGGGGCCGGGGTGGCAGCGGGTGCCGTCGCGGCCGGGGCCGGCGTGCTGGCCGGGGTCGCATCGTTGTTACCGCCGCCACAGGCGGCAAGGCCGATCAGGGCGGCGCAGAGGAGGGGAAGGCGGAGGCGCATCGTGGGTCCTTTTCTCGCGTTCTTAAAAGCAAACGGGCCCTAAGGCCCGTTCGATCCCGCCAACTTTACCGCCTTCACGGCCCCGCGGGTGCGGCCGCCTGCGACGGATCGTTGGTGTGCAGGCCTTCGATGTAGCTGGCGACGGCCGCGATGTCCTTGTCATCGAGTTTTTGTGCGATCGGCATCATGATTTTCGTGTGCGGATCGTCGGAAGGCGCGGTGGCCTGCTTCCAGGCCTTCAGGCGCGACTCGATGTAGGTGCTGTGCTGGCTGGTGAGGCGCGGGTACTGCGCACCCGGGTTGCCGGCGCCATCCGGGCCATGGCAAGCCATGCAGGCCGGGATGCCGCGCGTGGTATCGCCCTGGCGGTACAGGGTTTCACCCTGGGCGACGAGGGCCTGGTCGGCCACGCCGGGCAGCGGCTTCTGGGTGGCGAAGAACGCGCCGATGTCGTGCATGTCCTGCTCGGACAGCGGGGCCGCGAAGCCGGCCATGATCGGGTTGGCGCGCTTGCCCGACTTGAACTGGGCGAGCTGGCCGGCGATGTACTGCTCGCTCTGGCCGGCAAGGCGCGGGTACTGCGCGTCGGTCGAGTTGCCATCGATGCCGTGGCAAGCGCCGCAGGCCGCGGCCTTGCCCTGGCCTGCCGTGGCGTCGCCCGGCTTGACGCTGCCGGCGGGCGAAGCATTGGCAGCCACCGTCGGCGTCTCGGCCTTCGGCATGCCGGGTGTCGCGGTATCGGTCGCGGGATTGGCCCCGGGTTTGGCGGCGGAAGCCGCGGGGGCTGGCGTGGACGCCGGCTTTGCGGGAGAAGCGGATTGAGCGGCTGCCGTGCTCATCAGGAGCGCGGCAGTGATGGCAGCGGCGGCGTGCCGAAACGTCATGGGTTTCTCCACAAAGGGTTACTTCCGGACCGGGCGCGTTCCCTGCCGCGCCTCATTCAAACGATTATGAATGTGCTGCGGACAGTCGGTCAAACCATCGGCGCGGGCGGCATGGCGCCACATCGCATACACTGCCGGGCCTCACGTTTGCGTTGCCCCATGGGCAAGCCAGGTCCCATGACGTCGAATATCCTCAACGGCGCGCGCTTTACGCTCGCCGCGAATGAAATCACGCAGCTGCCTTACGACACCGGCGCGGAAGTGGCCTTCGCGGGTCGCTCCAACGCAGGTAAATCCAGCGCGCTCAATGCGTTGACCGGCCACAACAGCCTTGCGCGCACCTCCAAGACGCCCGGCCGCACCCAGCTGATGGTGGTGTTCGAGCTCCCGCCGTTGAAGCGGGAGAACGAGGAGCCGCTCCAGGCCCGCCTGGTCGACCTGCCGGGCTACGGCTATGCGAAGGTGCCCGACGCCATGCGCGCGCACTGGCGCCGAGAGATCGACGCCTACCTGAAGATGCGCCGCAGCCTGCGCGGGATCGTGCTGATCGTGGATATCCGCCACGAGCTCAAGGATTTCGACCGGATGATGCTCGAGTTCTGCGCCGACACCGAGCTGCCCTGCCACGTGCTGATGACCAAGGCGGACAAGGTCTCGCGGGGTGAGGGCTCAAGGGCCCTGGAGGCCCTGCGCAAGTACTTCCGCGAGAACAAGGTGCCCGGCACGGTGCAGATGTTCTCGTCGCTGGCGAAGACGGGCGTGGACGAGGCGAGGGCGCGGGTGATCGAGTTGCTGCACACGCCGCGAAGCCACGAACTCTAGTCGTAGGAGCCCACCCTGTGGGCGACATCCTTCGCGGCGGCGCTTACGGCCCTGTGGCTCTATCGCGAAAGGCGTCGCCCACAGGGTGGGCTCCTACGAGCGATCCGTTAGCCCAGGGTCTTCATGAAGGCGGCGCAGAGCGCTTCCATGCCGCGCTTGTCGTCTTCGTCGAAGCGGCCGACCGACGGGCTGTCCACGTCCCACACGCCGAACAGGCTGCCATCGGCGCGGAACAGGGGCACCACCACTTCCGAATTCGACGCGGCATCGCAGGCGATGTGCCCGGCGAACGCGTGCACGTCGTGGACCAGCTGGGTCTGGCCGGTCTGCGCGGCCGTGCCGCACACGCCGCGGCCGAGCGCGATACGGATGCAGGCCGGCTTGCCCTGGAACGGGCCGACGACCAGCTCATCCCCATCGAACAGGTAGAAGCCCGCCCAGTTCAGGTCGGGCAGCACGTCATACACCAGCGCGGCAAAGTTGGCGGCGTTGGCGATCATGTTCATCTCGCCATGCATGAGGCCAGCGGCCTGCTCCGCCAGCTCGGCGTAGAGGGCGGCCTTGTCGTCGGTGGCGATGGCACGGGCTTCGTACATGGCGGGTCCTGCGTTCAACGGGGAATCGAAGCCGTGTATGGTGCCACGTCCCCGCTTCCGCAAGGCCGCTTGACCCATGGCGCGACACCTTTTCGTGGCCGGTACCGATACCGGCATCGGCAAGACCCACGGCGCGCAGACGCTGGTGCATGCGTTCCGCCAGGCCGGCGAGCGGGTGGCCGGCATGAAGCCCGTGGCCAGCGGCTCGGCCCGCACCCGGGAGGGCCTGCGCAACCAGGATGCCCTGGACCTGCAGGCGGCCAGCCACCCACGGCCGCCGTACGAACTGGTCAACCCGCTGGCCCTGGAGGAGGCGGTCTCACCCCACCTGGCCGCCGCGCACGAGGGCGTCGCGGTGGGCTGGGAGCCGCTGGACGCGGCGTTTGCCAGCCTGGGGCGTGACTACGAGCGCGTGGTGGTGGAGGGCGTGGGCGGCTGGATGGTTCCGCTTTCCGACGACATGTCGGCCGAGCAGATCCCGCAGCGGTGGAACCTGCCGGTCGTTCTCGTGGTGGGGATCCGTCTTGGCTGCATCAGCCATGCGCGGCTGACGGCGCGGGCCATCGAGGCCGACGGCTGCCGGCTGGCCGGGTGGATAGCCAACCTCGTGGAGCCGGACATGCTGCTCCGCGATGAGAACGTGGAGACCTTGCGGCGGCTTCTCCCCGCGCCGTGCCTGGGCGTGCTGCCCTACCGCGTCGCACCCGCCGACGCAGCGATCCTCCTCGACCTCTCGCCGCTTGGCTGACGGCCCCTTCACGGCGCCCGCCTTAAACGGATACCCATGACGACGTACTTTCTTTCGGTAAAAGACATGGCGAAGGCGAAGGGCCCGGATCCGGAGCTCTCCTTCGAAGGTATCGGCCCGGAAAAGCTGGCTGCCGACATCGCCGATGCGATGCGCAGCGACAGCCTGTTCCAGCGGTGGCGCGCCAAGCAGCCCGACCCGGACGAGGTGGACCCGAGCCTGGGCGCCACCGATCCCGGCGCGTCGGCAACGGGCGAACTGGCCGCCGGCGACCGCCACGACGTCAAGCTCACCACCAGCCTGCCCATGCGCCTGGTCAAGCACCGCCTGAACCTGCTCATTGGTAACAGCTGGGAACTGCGCGACACGAAGTAACCCGTAGGAGCCCACCCTGTGGGCGACGCCTTTCGCGGAGAGCCACAGGGCCCTAAGCGTCATGGCGAAAGATGTCGCCCACAGGGTGGGCTCCTACGATGCGGCGCAGCAAGGTTGGTAGTACCTGTGGCGGTTGTCCCCGGCCTGCCGCCAGGGCTAGAGTCCCCGCTTTCGAACACGCCAGGGGTCCGCCTGTCCATGAAGGTACGCACGCTCGTGATCGCCACCTCGATCGCCCTCACCACCGCCGCCTGCTCGCAGTCGAACGACGCTGACAAGGCAGCCGCCCCGGCACCGGCCAGCACGGCCCCGGCTTCGGCGGCCACGACGGCCGCCGCCGCCCCGGCCGCGCACGTGAATCCGCTGCTCACCGCGAGCACGCTGCCGTTCCAGGCGCCGCCGTTCGACAAGATCACCGATGCCGACTTCCAGCCGGCGATCGAAGAAGGCATGAAGCAGGAACTGGCGGAAGTTGATGCCATCGCCAATTCGGCCGATGAGCCGACCTTCGACAACACCGTCGTCGCCCTCGAAAAGACCGGCGTGCTGCTGACCCGCGCGCAGATGATCTTTGGCGCGCTGACCGGCGCGAATACCAACGACACGCTGCAGAAGGTGGAAGAGGACGAAGCGCCGAAGCTCGCCGAGCACAGCGACGCGATCTACCTCAACGACAAGCTCTTCAAGCGCATCGAGACGCTGTACAACAAGCGCGATTCGCTGAACCTCGACCCGGAATCGAAGCGACTGCTCGAAGTGAAGTACCAGGACTTCGTGCACGCCGGCGCCAAGCTCTCCGAGGCGGACAAGACCCGCCTGAAGGAGATCAACAAGGAAGAATCCACGCTCAGCACGCAGTTCACCAACAAGCTGCTGGCGGCAACCAAGGCCGCTGCGCTGGTGGTCGACGACAAGCAGGCGCTGGATGGCCTTTCCGACGCCGATATCGCCGCCGCTGCCGATGCCGCGAAGGGCCGTGGCCTGGAAGGCAAATACGTGTTCCCGCTGCAGAACACCACGCAGCAGCCGGAACTGCAGCCGATGAACGACCGCGCGACGCGCGAGAAGCTGTTCAAGGCATCGTGGGAGCGCGCCGAGCACAACGACGCCAACGATACGCGCGACACCGCCGCGCGCATCGCCCAGCTGCGCGCCGAGCGCGCCAAGCTGCTCGGGTTCAAGAACTATGCGGCGTGGAAGCTCGACGACCAGATGGCGAAGACGCCGGAAGCCGCCGAGAAGTTCATGGAGCGCCTGGTCCCGGCCGCGGTCGCGCGTGCGAAGTCCGAGTCGAAGGACATCCAGGACGTGATCGACCAGGAAAAGGGTGGCTTCCAGGTGCAGGCCTGGGATTGGGACCACTACGCCGAGAAGGTGCGCAAGGCCAAGTACGATCTCGACGAAGCGCAGGTCCGCCCGTACTTCGAGCTGGATAACGTGCTGCAGAACGGCGTTTTCTACGCGGCCAACCAGCTCTACGGCATCACCTTCAAGGAGCGCAAGGATATCCCGGTGTACACGCCGGACGTCCGCGTGTTCGAGGTGTTCGACAAGGATGGCACCTCGATGGCGCTGTTCTACTGCGATTACTTCAAGCGCGATAACAAGAACGGCGGCGCCTGGATGGACAACCTGGTCGGCCAGTCGCACCTGATGGGCACCAAGCCCGTCGTGTTCAACGTGGCCAACTTCACCAAGCCCGCCGCCGGCCAGCCCGCGCTGCTGTCGTGGGATGACGTGACCACCATGTTCCACGAGTTCGGCCACGCGCTGCATGGCATGTTCTCGAACGCGAAGTACCCGTCGCTGTCGGGCGCGAACACCGCGCGTGACTTCGTCGAGTTCCCCTCGCAGTTCAACGAGCAGTGGGCCTCGGATCCCAAGGTGTTCGCGAACTTCGCCAAGAACTACAAGACCGGCGAGCCGATGCCGGCCGAGCTGGTGGCGAAGATCAAGAAGGCCTCGAGCTTCAACCAGGGCTATGCGATGAGCGAGCTCATCTCGGCCGCGCTGCTCGACATGCAGTGGCACATGCTGCCAGCCGACGCGCCGAAGCAGGACGTAGACAAGTTCGAAGCCGACGCGCTGAAGAAGGTCGGCTTCACGCTGGTGCAGGTGCCGCCGCGCTACCGTTCCAGCTACTTCCAGCACATCTGGGGCAACGGTTACGCCGCCGGCTACTACGCCTACCTGTGGACCCAGATGCTCGACTCCGATGCGTTCGAGTGGTTCAAGGAACACGGTGGCCTGACCCGCGAGAACGGCGACATCTTCCGCGACAAGATCCTCTCGCGCGGCAACACCGTCGAGCTGGGCAAGCTGTACCGCGATTTCCGCGGCAAGGATCCGAGCATCGAGCCGATGCTCAAGGATCGCGGGTTGAAGCAGTAACCTGGAAGGGCCCCGCAAGGGGTCCTTCGTTTATCGCGGCGTGAATCGCGCCCACGCGCGCCCCCACACGAGGTGACAGGGCCCTGTGGGAGCGCGCTTGCGCGCGATGCGTTCAGGGCTCCAGCGTAATCCGCTCAATGCAAAGCGTACCGCCACGCCAGACGATGCCCTGGAGCTCGTTGAGCTGCGTGGCCTCGTAAGGCAGGTCGGTCCAGAAACCCCGGTCTTCTGGCGCCCGCGCCTCGGGCTGCTTGCCGTACGTTGCGTGCCAGGCTTCCTTGAACGTGCCGTGCGTGAGGAAGCCGACGTGCGCATCGGCGCCCAGGTTGCCGATGCCGAGCCTGCATATCGCTTTGCCATAGGCATGCCTGAACAGGATCAGGCAGTCATTGTGGTGGCCCTTCACCCCGGTGAGGTAGGAGATCGACCCATCCCTGGAACTGCCAATAATCAGGTCGGTGTTGCCGGTGACGAGGACCAGGTCCTCGAACAACTGGTAACCATTGGCGGGCACGCGGAGGAATTTCGCCCTGGCGAAGTCGATGCTTACGCCGTGCGGGCCAAGCCGCCGCTGATCGATGTGGCCAAGCGCGGCGTGGTGTTCGGCGATCTCCCGCACGCTCCGCTTGCGGCCTGGCTTCGGGCCTGGCGCGGCGGCCACCGACGGGGAATCGTATTTCAGGGATGCGTGCACGGTACCGGGCGACATCATGTCGCTGTCCTCCAGGCTGGATGGACGTCGGGTACCGGCCGACGTGAAGTCCTTACAGGTTCGACTGGCGTGTCAATCGCCGCAATATCACTTTCGTTGTAGTCCCGCCTGGGCGACGTTCCATGGTAACGAGGCCGCTTTCCAGCGGCCCCTGGCAGTCAGACGGCCTTGAGGTCGCTCTCGGAGAGTTTTGCCTGGCAAGTTCGACGGCGACAGGTGCATAGGGCACCGTTGTCAGGATGTCCTGCTGGCGATCGAACACCGGCTAGCGCGTCCGCCCAGTCGCGGAGAGATCAGGCGAAGAGCATCTGATAAACGACGACGGATCCGGCACCATCTGGAAAGCCACAGCCAAGGGCGTTGAAGTCCGGCAGCAGTTTGGGAACGATCTCACTGGTATCGAGTGTGGCCTTCCCCGGATGGGCGGGTAGCGCGTGCAGAATGTCGACGGTGCCATCGCTGACGCATACGTCGATCCACTTCGAAGTGTTCGTCATATTGAAGAGAAAGAGGCCGCCGTGCTTGTGGCGCGAACGGACCCGGACGAGGAAAAAGTCGCGTCTCGTCTGCGTCACCGAGGTGACCAGGCATTTCCCAAACCCCTGCCCGACATCCGCGATATATCCGGACCAGTCGCCATACACTTCCAGCGTGGCATCTACGTGGCCCGGTATCGGTATGCCACTGTTCGACTTGTCGAAGCGTTTTCCGTCTTCGAATCCATGGAAATTGACCTCGACAGTGCCGGCCGTGTCGTGATTCTTATGGTTAATCACGATCGTTTCGTATTTCATGGCTATGTCCATCTGCCTTGTGAGTCCTCAGCATAACTTCGGTACCGCGACATCACGAGATCATCGAGCAGACGGCTTCTTCCGGCTGCTCAATGCGTTGAGTGATACGTGCCGGATAGACGTACGGATGATGATGGCGACGAGCTCAACTTGCCGAAAGGACATACAAAGAAGCCGCGTCCCAGGGGACGCGGCTCTCGTGTCGGCTTCGGAACGTCTCGTTACTCGCCGATCGTCAGCAGCGAGGCGTTGCCGCCGGCCGCCGTGGTGTTGATCGTGAGCGTGCGCTCGCCGGCGAAGCGGAGCAGGTAGTGCGGGCCGCCGGCCTTCGGGCCGGTGCCGGAGAGGCCTTCGCCGCCGAACGGCTGCACGCCGACCACCGCACCGATCTGGTTGCGGTTGACGTAGCAGTTGCCGACCTTCGCGCGCGACGAGATGTACTCGATCGTGTCATCGATGCGGCTGTGGATGCCGAGGGTGAGGCCGAAGCCGGTGGCGTTGATCTGCTCGACGACGTTGGCCAGGTCGGAACCCTTCCAGCGGATGACGTGCAGCACCGGGCCGAAGATCTCGCGGGTCAGCGTCTGCAGCGACGGGATCTCGTAGGCGCGCGGCGCGAAGAACGTGCCGTTGGTCGTGCCTTCCGGCAGCGTCACTTCGCCAATCTTCTTCGCTTCGCGATCCATGCGAGCCGCATGGTCGACGAGGATCTGGCGCGCGTCTTCATCGATCACCGGGCCCACGTCGGTCGAGAGCAGGCCGGGGTCGCCGACCTTCAGCTCGGCCATGGCGCCGGCGAGCATGCCGATCACCTTGTCGGCGATGTCTTCCTGCACGAACAGGATGCGCGCGGCCGAGCAACGCTGGCCGGCCGACTGGAACGCCGAGTTGATCACGTCCTTCACGATCTGCTCGGGCAGGGCCGAGGAGTCGGCGATCATCGCGTTCTGGCCGCCGGTCTCGGCGATCAGCGCGGCGATCGGCGCGTTGCGGGCGGCGAGCGCGCGGTTGATCGCCCAGGCCGTGTCGGTGGAGCCGGTGAAGGCCACGCCGGCGACGCGCGGGTCGCGGGTGAGCGCGGCGCCGACGGTGGCGCCGTCGCCCGGCAGGAACTGCAGCACGTCGGTCGGCACGCCGGCGGCGTGGAGCAGCTTCACGGCGGCGTAGCCGATCAGCGCGGTCTGTTCGGCCGGCTTGGCGATCACGGCGTTACCGGCGGCGAGCGCCGCGGCGACCTGGCCGAGGAAGATGGCCAGCGGGAAGTTCCACGGACTGATGCAGACGAACACGCCGCGACCGTTGAGGAACAGCTGGTTGCTCTCGCCGGTGGGACCCGGGAGCTGTTCCGGCTGGCCGAACAGGCGGCGCGCCATCGTCGCGTAGTAGCGCAGGAAGTCGGCGGCCTCGCGGATTTCCGCGATCGCGTCCGGCAGGCTCTTGCCGGCTTCGCGCACGCACATGGCGATGAACTCGGCGCGGTTGTGCTCAAGCTGCTCGGCGGCATGCTCGAGGATCGCGGCGCGGCTGGCGGCCGGCAGACGGTCCCAGCCCGGCTGGGCAGCCACGCCGGCGCGCAGCGCCTGGTCCACGAGGCCTTCCGAAGCGTTCTCGACCGTGCCGATGATGCGGCGGCGATCCGACGGGTCGGTCACTTCGACCTTGCTGCCACCGGTGGCGCCACCGGCGACGAGCGGGGCGGCCGTCCACGGGCCGGAGTGGCGGTTGACGGCGTCGGCGAGCTCGTTGAGCTCGTTGTCGTTAGCGAAGTTCATGCCCATGGAGTTCTTCCGGAGTTCGCCGTACAGATTGACCGGCAGGGGAATGCGGGGGTGCGGAATGGAGGTGAAGGCGCGGACGATTTCGCAAGGATCTGCGACCAGGTCGCGCACGGGGACGCTCTCGTCCACCACGCGGTTGACGAAGCTCGTGTTGGCGCCGTTCTCAAGCAGGCGGCGGACCAGGTAGGGCAGCAGGTCCTCGTGCGTGCCGACCGGCGCGTAGACGCGGCAGGGCACGTTGAGCTTGTCCTTGCCGATCACTTCCGCGTACAGGTCGGCGCCCATGCCGTGCAGGCGCTGGTTCTCGTACGGGCGGCCCTTGGCGATATGGTTGATCGCCGCGATGGTGTGCGCGTTATGCGTGGCGAACTGCGGGTAGACCAGGTCGCTGCCGGCGTTGAACAGGCGGTGGGCGCAGGCGAGGTAGCTGACATCGGTGTTCGGCTTGCGCGTGTACACCGGGTAGCCGCTCAGGCCGTTTTCCTGCGAACGCTTGATCTCGGCATCCCAGTAGGCGCCCTTCACAAGGCGCACGAACCAGCGGCGGCCGGTCGCGCGGGCCTTCTCGACCACCCAGTCGATCACGAACGGGGCGCGCTTCTGGTACGCCTGGATGACGATGCCGAGGCCGTTCCAGCCCTCGAGCGAGGGGTGGGCGAAGACATCTCCGATGATGTCGAGCGAGAGCTCGAGGCGATCGGTCTCTTCGGCGTCCACCGACAGGGCGATGCCGTTCTTGTAGGCCAGCTGCGAGAGTTCGAGCAGCTTGGCGCCCAGCTCGGCGCGGGCACGGGCCCGGTTGCCGATTTCATAGCGCGGGTGCAGCGCGGAGAGCTTCACCGAGATCGACGGGGCTTCCACGTTGCTCTTGAACGGGCCGCGGCTGCCGAGCGCGTTGATCGCGTCGCGGTAATCCTGCTGGTAACGCTCGGCGGTGGCCTGGGTGAGCGCCGATTCGCCGAGCATGTCGTACGAATAGCGGTACACCGCGTGGTCCTTCTCCTCGGCGCGGTCCAGGGCTTCCTTGATCGTGCGTCCCATCACGAACTGGTGGCCCATGATCCGCATGGCCTGGCGCACGGCGAGGCGCACCACCGGCTCGCCCGCGCGGCCGACGAGGCGGCGCAGGGCGGAGGTGAAGTCGTGGCGGGTTTCTTCCGCCAGGTTCACGAGGTGGCCGGTGAGCATCAGGCCCCAGGTGGAGGCGTTGACGAACACCGATTCGCTCTGGCCCAGGTGCTTCTTCCAGTCGGCATCGCCCAGTTTGTCGCGGATGAGCTTGTCGGCCGTGGCCTTGTCGGGGATGCGCAGCAGGGCTTCGGCCACGCACATGAGCAGCACGCCTTCCTCGGAGGAGAGGTCGTACTGGCGCATGAAGGATTCGACGGCGCTCTGGTCCTTGGCGCGGGCGCGCACACGGGTGACCAGGCCGGCGGCCACGTCGATGACGTGCTCGCGCTCGGTCGGCGGCAGCGTGGCCTGGACGAGGAGGTCGTTGACGGCCTCGGTTTCGTCGCGCAGCCAGGCGGCGGTAATGCGCGCACGCGCCGGCTCGGCACCGGTGGGAAGTTCGGGACTGAGGATGGACGGATTCACGATTGGGCTGTGGGGACGGGGAAGACCGCCCATTGTAGGGGAGGCCGCGAGTTCGTGCGTGGTGCGCCGCGACAGCCGGGTGTCGCGGGGCCGCCTGCGACAATCCGCCGCCCTGCAACCTTGCCGCTTTCGGACCCGCGCCCTATCATCCGGCTGTTCCAGGCACGCCGGATTCCCATGTTCGTGCTTCGACCGACCGTCGCGGGTCACCCGCGCGTGGTGTGGCTAAGGCCTAACCGCGCACTGGACAAGCGCGGCCTGCGTCGGCTGATCATCGGGCTTTCGGCGTTGGCCCTGGCGACCGCGGCGCTCGGCGCGTGGCAGGGGAATGTGTTCGCACCCCTCTTCGCGCTGATCGAGGCGTTCGTCGTGGGGTTCGCGCTCGGCGCGGCCTGGCGGGCCGGCGACAGGGGTGAACGCATTGCCATCGGCCCGGACACACTGGAAGTGCGGCACCTCCCGGGTCGACGGGTGAGCCAATTCCAGACATATTGGGTACGCATCGGGCTGGCGCCGGGGGAACGACGCCAGCGGCTCTTGATCACATCGCACGGCAACGAGCTCGAAATCGGCGCCTTCCTTGGGGAAGAGGAAAGGGCCGAGGTGTCAAGGAAACTCATGGTGCTTCTGTCCGAGGTCCTGGATCAGTCGCGCAGGTAGGTTCAACAAAGGTGCAAACATGACATCTGGCGGCATCGGACGACGATTGGCTTCGGCGTGGACGGCAGGCGTGGTACTAGCCCTTTCGGGCGGGGCGGCAATGGCCAACCCGGAGCCCGATCAGCTCAACATGACCAAGGGCGCCGCGGAGTGGTCTCCGTATGGCATGCACATGGTGGCGCTGTGGGTCTGCGTCGTCATCGGCATCGTGGTGTTTGGCGCCATGTTCGTGGCGATGTTCCGCTTCCGTAAGTCGCGCGGCGCCGTCGCGGAGAAGTGGACGCACAGCACGAAGCTCGAGATCGTCTGGACCGTCATCCCGGTCATCATCCTGATTTTCCTGGCCAAGCTCGCCACGGGCGGCCTCACCACGTTCGCGGACACCACCGGCTCGGAAATGACCATCAAGGTCACCGGCTACCAGTGGAAGTGGCGCTACGACTACGTGGAATACAAGGGCAAGCCGGTCGACCGCGTGGGCTTCATGTCCAAGCTGGAAGAGAGCTCCGACCGCACCCGCCAGCTCAAGTCCAACCTGGACCCCGAGAAGATCCAGGTCGACGGCTACAAGACCTACCTGCTCGACGTCGACAAGCCGCTTGTCGTCCCGGTAGGCACGAAGATCCGCTTCATCATCGTTGGTGGCGACGTCATCCACTCCTGGTGGGTGCCGGCGCTCGGCTGGAAGATGGATGCCATCCCGGGCATCGCCAACTCGGCCTGGACGAACCTCAAGGAACCGGGCGTCTACCGCGGCCAGTGCGCCGAGCTATGCGGCCAGGACCATGGCTTCATGCCGATCGTGGTGAAGGCCGTGCCCAAGGCCGAGTTCGAGCAGTGGCTTGCCACCCAGGTCGACGCGGCGAAGGTGGAACAGGCCGCGCAGACCGCCCAGGCAGCACCCGCCACGGCCCCCCAGGGCTAATTCCCACACCGTCTTAGTCCGTTTTCGTCTTAGGTAGAGGTGCAAGGCCCATGGCGCACGATGCCACCCACGACCATCACGACCACCATCACGCACCGCAGGGCTTCTTCCAGCGCTGGGTGATGTCCACGAACCACAAGGACATCGGCACGCTTTACCTGGTGTTCGCCCTGCTGATGTTCTTCATCGGCGGCGCGTTCGCCATGGTGATCCGCGCGGAGCTGTTCAAGCCGGGCATGCAGCTCGTGCAGCCGTATTTCTTCAATGAAATGACGACGATGCACGCGCTGGTCATGATCTTCGGCGCCATCATGCCCTCGTTCGTGGGCCTGGCGAACTGGATGATCCCGCTCATGGTCGGCGCGCCGGACATGGCGCTGCCGCGCATGAACAACCTGTCGTTCTGGATCATGCCGTTCGCGTTCCTGCTGCTGCTCAGCACGCTGTTCATGCCGGGCGGCGGCCCCGCCGGCGGCTGGACGATGTACCCGCCGCTGTCGCTGCAGGGCGAATCCATCGCCTACGTGGTGTTCGCGGTGCACCTGATGGGTATCAGCTCGATCATGGGCGCGATCAACATCATCGCCACGATCCTCAACATGCGCGCGCCGGGCATGGACCTGCTGAAGATGCCGGTGTTCGTGTGGAGCTGGCTGATCACGGCGTTCCTGCTGATCGCGGTGATGCCGGTGCTGGCGGGCGCGGTGACCATGCTGCTCACCGACAAGTACTTCCACACCAACTTCTTCAATGCCGCCGGCGGCGGTGACCCGGTCCTTTACCAGCACATCTTCTGGTTCTTCGGGCACCCCGAGGTGTACATCATGATCCTGCCGGCGTTCGGGATCATCTCGGAGATCATCCCCACCTTCGCCCGCAAGCCGATCTTCGGCTACAAGGCCATGGTGTTCGCCATCGCGTCCATCGCCTTCCTCTCGTTCATCGTCTGGGCCCACCACATGTTCGCCGTGGGCCTGCCGATGGGCGCCGAGATCTTCTTCATGTACGCCACCATGCTCATCGCGGTGCCGACGGGCGTGAAGGTGTTCAACTGGGTGAGCACGATGTGGGGCGGCTCGATGACGTTCGAGACGCCGATGCTGTTCTCCATCGCGTTCGTCATCCTGTTCACCATCGGCGGCTTCTCCGGCCTGATGCTGGCGCTGGCCCCGGCCGACTTCCAGTACCACGATACGTACTTCGTGGTGGCCCACTTCCACTACGTGCTGGTGACCGGCGCCGCGTTCTCGATCATGGCCGCCGCGTATTACTGGCTGCCGAAGTGGTCGGGCCACATGTACAGCGAGACCTGGGGCAAGATCCACTTCTGGTCGAGCGTCATCTCGGTCAACGTGCTGTTCTTCCCGCAGCACTTCCTGGGCCTGGCCGGCATGCCGCGCCGCATCCCCGACTACAACGTGGCCTTCGCCAACTTCAACATGATCAGCTCGATCGGCGGCTTCTGGTTCGGCGCCTCGCAGCTGATCTTCCTGGGCGTCATCGTCCACTGCGTGTGGTTCTCGAAGAAGAAGGCCGCGGACCGCTCGTGGGAAGGTGCGAAGGGCCTGGAGTGGACGGTGCCGTCGCCGGCCCCGCACCACACCTTCGATGTGCCGCCGGTCATCCATGATGACGAGCTGGCGCACGGCAACACGGACCACTGATCGATGAATGCCATGGTCGACAACGAACTGGATGAACGCCGCAAGCGCGCCCGCCGCACCGCATGGATCGCGGGTTGCGTGGCGCTTGCGATCTGCGTTGTGTCGATCGTGCAGATGTTGAAGCTGTAACGGCCATAGAGCGACTTCCACGGGAAACCAGCATGGGTCACCAGCAACAAGACGCTTATTTCGTACCGAGCAAGAGCCAGTGGCCGATCGTGGCCGCCGTGTCGATGTTCGTTACCGTGTTCGGTGCGGCGCACTGGCTTAACGCCGAGCCTGGCGAGTCCGGGTTCGGCAAGACGGTGTTCTATGTCGGCGTGGTGATGATCCTCGGCATGTTCTTCGGCTGGTTCCGCTCGGTCATCAACGAGTCGATGGCCGGCAGCTACAACGGCCAGGTGGACCGCTCGTTCCGCATGGGCATGATGTGGTTCATCTTCTCCGAGGTGATGTTCTTCGGCGCGTTCTTCGGCGCGCTGTTCTACGCCCGCATCTTCTCCATCCCCTGGCTGGGCGGTGAAGGCCATGGCGTGCTCACCCACCAGTTCGTGTGGGATGGCTACAACGCCGCGTGGGGTGCCTCGGGTGGCGGCGGCCCGGACAAGATCGGTGGCTCGTTCCACACGATCGCGGCATGGGGCCTGCCCCTGCTTAATACGCTGATCCTGCTCTCGTCGGGCGTGACCATCACCATCGCGCACCATGCGCTGAAGGCCGGCCACCGCAAGGCGCTGCTGATCGGCCTGGGCTTCACCGTGCTGCTGGGTGCGACGTTCCTGTTCTGCCAGGCCCACGAGTACGCCGAGGCCTACGAGCATTTCAACCTCACCCTGGGCAGCGGCGTCTACGGCGCCACGTTCTTCATGCTCACGGGCTTCCACGGCATGCACGTGACCCTGGGCACGATCATGCTGGCGATCATCTGGGTGCGTTGCGCCAAGGGCCACTTCACCAAGGATGACCACTTCGGCTTCGAAGCCGTGGCGTGGTACTGGCACTTCGTCGACGTGGTGTGGCTGGCGTTGTTCCTGTTCGTTTACGTGCTTTGATCGCGCTCGATCGAGCCAAAAAAACCCGCCTTCAGGCGGGTTTTTTTTCGCCATCTGGGCGACATCGCGCGCGAGCGCGCTCCCACAAGGGGGGGCGGGGCCGGCGGTGGTGGAGGGCCGGGGTGTGGGGCCGATTGCCGCAGATTGCCGCACTGCGCCTTGGTGGGCGGTGGGGGCGGGTTAGAATTGGCCCACGTCGTGCGGGTGTAGCCACCCCATGAAGATGCCCAGGGCCACCATGGCGATGAGCAGCAGGGAGAGGCCGATTCGCCGGGTCAGCGCCCAGACGGTGCGTTTGCTCTGGCCTTTGTCGGTCATCATGAAGAACAGCGCCTGGCCCAGGTTGAACAGCACCACCAGGAGCAGGACCACCAGCGCGTATTTGTAGATGGTTTCCACGTGACCGTTCCGCTTCATTGCGACAATCCGAGTATAGCGGTGGGTACGCGGGGCTTTGCATGAGCTTCCTGCGCCGCCCGACGTGGTTCGCTGTCGCACTGACTGTCGCCGGGGTGCTGGTTTTTACGCGTCTGGGTGTCTGGCAGCTGGACCGGGCGGCCGAGAAGGACGAGCTCCTGCGGCGCTACGCCGCAGCCGCCGAAGCGCCGGTCGAGGACTTCCCCGGCGTGGCTGCGGCACCCCCGGCGGAGCGTTATCCGCGGATCGCCCTTTCTGGCGCCTACCTGCCGGGCCATCGCTACGTGCTGGATGACCAGACGCGGGCCGGCCAGGCAGGCGTGCATGTCTATGTGCCGTTCCTTCCGGATGGCGATAACCACGCGGTCCTGGTCGACCTGGGCTTCCTGCCGCGCGAGGCCGGGGCCCAGCCGCGGCTGCCGCCGGTGCCCGAGGCCCACACCACCGTGCGTGGCCTTTACGTGCCGCCGCCCGGCGTCGGCGTGCGCCTGGGTGGCGACCGCCTGCCGGAGCAGAAGGGAGCCGACAAATCCGTGGTCTACATCGACCTGGGTGAGATCGCCGCCGACCTGCACCACTCGCTGTATCCTCGCGTGCTGCTGCTCGACGCGGATCCGGCGACGATCTATGCGCGCGACTGGACCCCGGCGGTGATGCCACCGGCCCGGCACCGTGCGTATGCCTTCCAGTGGTTCACCTTCGCTGCCGCCGCGGTGGTGATCTTCGTCCTTCTCCACCGCAAGCGGCGCCGCCCGCAGAACGGAAACCCATGACCGAACCGAAAGCCCCCACCGTCCGCTCGGGACGCCTGAAGCTGGTGATGATCATGCTGGTGTTCCTGGCGCCCATCGTGGCGGCGGGCATCCTCACGCTGACCGGCTGGCAGCCGACGGGCAAGGGCAATGGCCAGCCCATCGTGCCGCAGCGCAGTTTCGAGGGCGTGCGTGTCGATGTGGGCGGCAAGCCCTGGGCATGGCGCGACAGCGAGCCGCGACTGACCCTGGTGGTGTTGCCTGGTCCGGATTGCGCGGTTGAGTGCGTGAAGACCCTGGGCCTCGTGCGCAACGCGCGCATCGTGCTCAACCGCAATGCCGATCGCCTCCGCCTTCTTTATATCGGCGCCGCGCCCACGGGCTCCGACGGGCAGGCCGTCATGGCCGATTACGTGACCGGTACCGAGCCGGCCGATACGTTTGCGCCTTTCCGTCCGAACACCCCCGACAGCGTCGCGGTGGTGCTGGTCGAATCGAATGCCACCGCCCTGGCGTGGTACCCGGCGGGCTTCGACCCGAACGGGCTGCGCAAGGATCTGCAGAAGGTGATCCGCTGATGTCTCCCCGCGCCGTGAAAGCCCTGCGCACCCTGGCCTTGCTGGCCGCACTGTTCGCTTTCTGCGTGGTGATGTTCGGCGCGTTCGTGCGTCTTTCCAATGCGGGCCTTTCCTGCCCGGACTGGCCGACCTGCTACGGCAAGGTCACCTGGCCAGGTCACGCGCATGACATCGCTCAGGCGAACGAGGCCTTCCCCGATCGCCCCTACGAGGACAGCAAGGCCTGGCGCGAGCAGGTGCATCGCTTCCTGGCGGGTAGCCTGGGCGTGATGGTGCTCGCCATCGCGCTGATCGCCGCATGGCGGCGGAAGACCGCGGTGGTCGCTGTTGTTGCCGCCTCGGTGTTCGCCGCGTTCGGCGTCGTGCTGTACATGCGTGGCGCCTATGCGGTGTCGTCGGTCCTCTCCGCGCTGGCGATCGCCTTGCCGCTCATCGCCGCCACGCGGCTTGATCGGCCGGGCGCATGGCGCGTCGGCATTGCCGCGCTCGCCGTCATCATCTTCCAGGCCATGCTCGGCATGTGGACCGTCACGCTGCTGGTGAAGCCGATCGTCGTGACCGCACACCTGCTGGGCGGTCTTGCGACCTTCGCATTGCTGGCCTGGGCGGCGCTGCGCTGGTGGGGCGTCGGTGCGCGTGATGAGCGCTTCGCCGCCCTGCGCGTGCCGGTCACGGTCGGCATCGTCGTGCTGGTGTGCCAGATCACGCTGGGTGGCTGGACGAGCACGAACTACGCGGCGCTCGCCTGTGGCACGGATTTCCCGAAGTGCCTGGGCCAGTGGTGGCCGGAGACCGACTTCCATGAAGCCTTCATCCTGTGGCGCGGCATTGGCGTGAACTACGAAGGTGGCGTACTCGACATGGCCGCCCGTAGCGCCATCCAGATGGCCCACCGCATCGGCGCCGGCATCACCTTCATCTACCTCGCGTGGCTCTCGCACAAGCTCGCCCGCGCCGGCCTGCGCAAGGTCGGCATCGCCGTGGCTGTCGTGCTGGTCACCCAGGTGCTGCTCGGCATCGGCAATGTGCACCTGGGCCTGCCGCTGCCCATGGCGACGGCGCACAATGGCGTGGCTGCGCTGCTCCTCTTCACCCTGCTCGCGGCCCTGGCCAGCACGCAACGCCTGCCGTCGGAGACCCCGTGACCAAGTTCAAGCAATACATGGAACTGACCAAGCCGCGCGTCGTCGCGCTGCTGGTGTTCTGCGCGGTCATTGGCATGTTCCTGGCGGTGGATGCGGAAGGGAATCGCGTGCTTCCTACGTGGCAGGCTGGCATCTTCGGCACGCTGGGCATCTGGCTGGCGTCGGCGTCGGCCGCCGCGTTCAACCATCTGATCGATCAGCGCATTGACAAGGTGATGGCGCGCACGTCGCACCGACCGCTCGCTACCGGCGAGCTCACGCCAATGAAGGTGTTCGTGTTCGCCATGACGCTCGGCATCCTCTCGATGCTGGTGCTCGTGTTCCTGGTGAACATGCTCACGGCGGTGCTCACCTTCTTCTCGCTGATCGGTTACGCGGTGATCTATACGGCGTACCTGAAGCGCGCCACGCCGCAGAACATCGTCATCGGCGGTCTCGCCGGTGCAGCGCCGCCGGTGCTTGGGTGGACGGCGGTAACCGGTTCGCTGCACCCGTACGCGCTGCAGCTGCTGCTCATCATCTTCGTATGGACGCCGCCGCATTTCTGGGCGCTGGCGATCTTCCGCGTGGACGACTACTCGCGCGCCCAGGTGCCGATGCTGCCGGTGACCCATGGCGTGAAGTTCACCCGCTGGCACATCTTCTTCTACACCGTACTGCTGTTCCTCGTGACGCTGCTGCCGTTCCTTACTGGCATGAACGGGCTTATCTACCTGTTTGGTGCCGTGGTGCTCGGCGTCGGCTTCCTCTGGTATGCCGTGCGGCTGTTTACGTCGACCGACGACTTCTTCCCGATGAAGATGTTCAACTACTCGATCATCTACCTGATGGTGTTGTTCGCCTTCCTGCTGGCTGACCATTGGCTGGTGGAGCCGGTGGTGCACCTGCCGGTGAGGTTCGATCCGATCATGTAACCCGACGTAGGAGCCCACCCTGTGGGCGACATCTTTCGCGTTAGCGCTACAGGATCCTTGGGCCTTTCGCGAACGGCGTCGCCCACAGGGTGGGCTCCTACGCGATCAGAAGGTTGAATGCACCCATTGAGCGACGGCGTCCGGGTGTTCCAGGTGCAAATGGTGCCCGCCATCCATGTGGGTGACGCGGATGTTGTCGACGCAATCGATGCGGACCTGGAGCGCTCCCGGTTCGAGGTAGGGTGGGTTGGGTCGCGCGAGCAGCAGGGACGTCGGTGCCGCCAGGCCCAGCAGCAATGCCATCACCTGCGTTTCCGCGAGCCGCACCGCGGTCGGGCGTGAGAGCCGTGCATCGCTGCGCCAGCTATAGCCGCCTTCCACGGCATTGAGCCCGCGTTCGACGATGTAGCGCCCGAGTTCGGGTGCCAGGCCGCTGGCCAATGCGCGTGCCTCCGCGGCGGATTCGATCGTGGGGAAAACTCGCAGCGGGCGGTTACCCGTGGCCTTCAGCGCCATCGCTTCGCGGAAGCGATCAAGCGTTCGGGAACCATCGTCGCCAAGAGGACCAAGGCCTTCGATAAGCGCGAGGGCGCGCACGCGCTCCGGCGCCGCGACCGCCAGCATCGTCGCCACGCCCGCGCCAAGCGAATGCCCGAGCAGGTGGAAGCGGGGCAGGGCGAGCGCGTCCGCTGCGGCGAGGACGGCGCGCACGTAGTCCACATGCTGGTAGATCGTGGACTCCGGCAGGTGCCCTGAGTGCCCGTGGCCCGGCAGGTCCAGCGCGATCACGTGGAAGCGGTCGGCGAGTTTCGGTGCGAGCAGGGCGAAGCTCGCGGCGTTGTCGAGCCAGCCGTGCACCAGCAGGAGCGGCGGGGCGTCGGGCTCGCCCCAAGCCAGCCCGCCCAGCTCGAGGCCGGGGATCGAAACCTTCAGCTCACGCACCGGCGCCTGCCTTTCGCGCGCGTTCGCGGGCGGCGGCGAGCTTTATCGCCTCGGCGGCGGCATCGTAGGCGGGGCCGAATTCCGGCCAGCCCTGGGTGTGCTTCAGTACGAGATCGGCGAGGGCGGCCACGTGGTCGGGCGCGCTGTTGAGGCACGGGATGTAGGTCAACGTCTCGCCGCCTGCTTCGCGGAAGAAGTCCGCGTTCTGCATGGCGATCTCTTCCAGCGTCTCGAGGCAATCGACTGCGAAGCCCGGGCTGATCACGTCGATCCGCTTGATGCCCTTCGCGCCGAAGGCTTTCACCATCTCGTCGGTGTACGGGTGCAGCCAGCGCTCGCGGCCCACGCGGGACTGGAAGCTGAAGAGTGCCTCGTCCTCGGACAGGCCCAGCGCCTCGCGCAGCAGGCGCGCGGTGGCGTGGCACTGGCAGTAATACGGATCGCCGGCGCGGGTGTAACGCTCAGGAATCCCGTGGAAGCTCATGAGCAGCTTCTCGCCGCGGCCGTGCGCGTCCCAATGAGCCCGCACGCTGGCCGCCAGGGCGGCGATGTAAGCGGGGTTATCGTGGTAGTCGTTGATCTGGCGCAGTTCGGGCGGCCAGCGCAGGCCTTTCACCGTATCGGCCACGGCATCGAAGACGCTGCCCGTGCTGGTGCCGGAGTACTGCGGGGACAGCGGCAGCACGAGGAGGCGGCGCACGCCCTCGCGCTGCAGCTTCGCGATCGTGTCGGCCACCGACGGCTTGCCGTAGCGCATGGCGAGCGCCACGGTTACTGGACCAGGCCGGCGCCGGGCCAGTTCCGCGCCGAGCGAGGCGGCCAGTGCTTCACTGCCGACCCGCAGCGGGGAACCCTCGGCCGTCCAGATCCGCTCGTAGGCATGGGCCGAGCGCTTTGGGCGAATCCTCAGGATCACCCCATGCAGGATCAGCTTCCAGAGCAGTCGCGGGTACTCGATGACGCGCGGATCGCCAAGGAACTCGGCGAGGTAAGGCCGCACGGCGGCGGCCGTGGGCGCCTCAGGTGTACCAAGGTTAACCAGCAACACCGCCGCCTTCGCCGGAAGGTCGTGGGAATGCTCGTTCAGGCCGGTATAGTTCGGGGTACCTGGCATTGGATTCGGTGTTCGCGGGGACCCATGCAGTCTGCCATACGCTGGCGTCTGCCTCCCGCAACACATTGTCACGGATCCTGCCTAAAGCGTTCAAAAGGAGCCACCGATGACCTCACGCCTTTCCCTGCTTGCCCTTGGCCTTGCCGCATTGCTGCCCTCCATGGCTGCCCAGGCCGCCGATCCCCCGCGCAAGCAGGCCAGCGAGGCGGTCCGCGTGCTCGACGAGATGATGAACGACGCACCGGACAAGTCGATCCCGGCCGACCTGCTCAAGAACGCCTGCGCCGTGGCCATCATCCCCGGCATGGTGAAGGGCGGCTTCGTATTCTCGGGTGCCAAGGGCGAGGGCGTGATCGCCGAGCGCCGTGACTGCACGGGCGAGTGGTCCAACCCGAACTTCATCTCCACCGCCGCCGCGGGCGTGGGCTTCCAGGCCGGCATCCAGTCGACCGACGTGATCCTCGTGTTCCGTACCCACAAGGGCGTCGACCAGATCATCGATGGCCAGTTCACCATGGGCGCCAGCGCCTCCGCGGCCGCCGGCCCGGTGGGCCGCTCGGCCATGGCCGCCACCAACGGAAAGATGAACTCCGAGATCTACACCTATTCCCGTTCCAAGGGCCTTTTTGCAGGCATCTCCCTCGATGGTTCGCGCATCAGCATCGATGACGACTCCAACGAGGAGATCTACGGCAAGGGCATCACGGCCCGCCGGATCTTCGAAGGAGGTGTGACGAACGTTCCAAGCGAGGTGGTGGCGTTCCGGGATAAACTTGAGGAGTACACTCAGAAGTGAGTCCCCTCCCGGGCGGCGTCCTCTAGGGCCCGCCCCCGTCCCAACGGTGCCCCAGGGGGTGCCCCGAGGTTCCCATGAGCATTACCCATATCGTCCTCCTGCTGCTCGTCGTCGTGCTGATCTTTGGCACAAAGAAGCTGCGTAACATCGGCTCTGACCTGGGCGGCGCCATGCGCGACTTCAAGAAGGGCATGGATGGCGGCGACGAGGAAGAGCAGCGCCGCCGCGAAGCCGAGAAGCTGCGTGCCGACAGCACCGTCTCCCAGGAAAACGTCCGGCGCGACAGCACCGAGACCCACGACCGCAATCCGTAAGCGGCGTTCCGCGCCATGATCGAGATCAGCTTCGGCAAATTGCTGCTGCTCGCCCTGGTGGCGCTCATCGTGCTCGGTCCCGAGCGCCTTCCGCACGCTGCCCGCACCGCGGGCGCGTTGCTGCGCCGGGTGCGCAACGGCTGGGATAGCGTGAAGTCCGAGGTGGAGCGCGAAATCCAGGCCGAGGAAATCAAGCGCACCCTGCGCGAGACGGCAGAGAGCGCCCGCACGGCGCAGGAAGACGTGCAGAAGAACTTCCGCGACGCCGGCACCGGTGTCACGGGCGCCTTCCGGGATACGGAAGCGCAGGTGCGCGATGCCTACACCGAAGCCCAGTCCGCGCATGCGGGCCGGCGCGAGCCCGACCCGGAGCGCGACATGCTCCCGTTGAACCAGGGCGACGAGCCCGGCCGGAACGAACCGCATGACCGCACGTGATCCATCGGCCGAAGACGAGCTGGAAGAAGGCCTCTTTTCCCACCTGATCGAACTGCGCAGCCGCCTGATGCGGGCGATCGTGGTCCTCCTGGTGGTGCTCCTGGCCCTGGTGCCAATGGCCAACCACCTGTACGCCGAGCTGGCCAAGCCGCTGGTCGAGAAGATGCCCAACGGCGCGCACCTCATCGCCACCGAGGTCGCCAGCCCGTTCGTCACCCCGCTCAAGCTGACCTTTTACGTCGCGCTGTTCATCAGCATGCCGATGATCCTGTACCAGCTGTGGTCGTTCGTGAGCCCCGGCCTGTACAAGCACGAGAAGCGCCTTGCCCGGCCGCTGCTGGTGGCCTCGCTGGTGCTGTTCTACGCGGGCTGCGCGTTCGCGTATTTCGTCGTGATGCCGGCGGCGTTCAAGTTCCTCAACGCGGTCACGCCCGAAGGCGTGGCCATGATGACGGACATTACGCATTACCTCGATTTCGTCACCCTGATGTTCTTCGCGTTCGGCCTCTGTTTCGAGGTGCCGGTGGCCGTGGTGATCCTGGCCGCGATCGGGGTGGTCGATGCGGAGAAGCTGAGCAAGGGCCGTGGCTACGCCATCGTCGGCGCTTTCGCCATCGCCGCCTTCATCACCCCGCCTGACCTGCTTTCCATGGTCATGCTGGCTGTGCCAATGTGCCTGCTCTACGAACTGGGCCTGCTTGCCGTACGTTTCCTGCTGAAGGCCCCCGAACGGGAGTAAGCGCGATGGCCGGGACCCGCGGCTGGCTGGCGGTCAAGGGAAAGGATGGCGCGGCGGTACTCGCCGAGCTCGACCTTGTCCGTACCGGTGAGTCGGCCCCGCATGCCCAACGGGGGATGGCGATCGCCCTCCCGAATGGCTGGTTCATCGTCATCACCCGTTTCGGCTCGCCCCTGCTCACCGAGGATTCGCTCCTGCCGCTGTCGCAGGGCTGCAAGGTGATCGGCGTGCAGTGGAGCGAGAACGACGTCAGCGTGGCCACGGCCTATGAAAACGGCAAGCCGGCCTGGCATGTCGAACACAATGCTGAAAGCGAGGTTCGCGTGCTGGTCACCAGCGGCGAACTGCCCCCACCGTTCGACGTCCTGCATGCGCGGTTCGAAGCCGAGCAGGATGAGGCGGACGCAGCCGGTGAGGATGTCGATTGCTTCCACGCGTTGCCGGTGGAGCTGGCCGAGACCGTCACGGGGTTCGAGTACGAGCTGGGTGCGGGCGCTTATGGCGTCCCTGCGTTTGACGGCTGGAAGATCGGGCAGGAAGCGATCCCGCGGGCGGCATCGCGTCGGTTGAGGCGGCGGATGGCGCGGTCCGCCCGACCGTGGTGGAAGTTCTGGTAGGAGCCCACCCTGTGGGCGACGCCGTACGCAGCAGAGCCGCAGGGCCTGATGCAATATCGCGACCGATGTCGCCCACAGGGTGGGCTCCTACAATGGCTATCGGCGGTTGAGCGCGAGGCCCTTCAACACATTCAACGCCTGCGACAGCGCGTAATCCTCGATCGCCAGCTTCCCGTCGTCATCGTTGGCCGCGGCGGCCTCGGACGACGCCTTTTCATTGGCGAGGTGGTTCGGCAGGTCCGCTTCCGAGCCGATCAGCGACGGCGCGGTGTCGCTCTTGTTGACCGCGAGATCGGCCAGGGCGATATCCGGCTTGATGCCCTCGGCCTGGATCGACGTGCCGTTCGGCGTGTAATAACGCGCGGTGGTGATCTTCACCGCGCTGTCCTGGTCCAGCGGGAGCACGGTCTGCACCACGCCCTTGCCGAAGGTGCGCCGGCCCATGATCAGGGCGCGGTGGTTGTCCTTGAGCGCGCCGGAGACGATTTCGGCGGCGGACGCGGTGCCGTTATCGGCCAGGATCACGATCGGCGCCCCGTTGAGCATGTCGCCCGGATGCGCGTCGAAATGCAGGTTGGCGTCGGCCAGCCGGCCCTTGGTGGTTACGATCGTTCCCGAATCGAGGAACGCGTCGGCCACGCCGACCGCCGTGGTCAGGAGGCCGCCCGGGTTGGAACGCAGGTCGAGCACCGCGCCGCGCGGCGCGCCGTTCTTCTTGATGTAGTCGCCGAGCTTCTTCTCCAGGTCGGTCGCGGTGTCTTCCTGGAACTGGCTCAGGCGGATGTAGACGAAGCCCGGATCGAGCTGGCGCACCTTCACCGAGGTGACGTTGATCCGCTCGCGGGTGAGCGGCATGTCGATCGGCTTGTCGGATTTCTCGTGCAGGATGGTGAGGACGACCTTGGAGCCCGGGTCGCCGCGCAGCTTCTTGAACGCGTCATCGATGTTCTGCTGGTCCACGACCATGCCATCCACCTTGAGGATGGTGTCGCCCGGCTTGATGCCCGCGCGCGAGGCCGGCGTGTCGTCGATCGGCGAGACGATCTTCAGCAGGCCATCGACCTGCAGTACCTCGATGCCCAGGCCGCCGTACTGGCCGGTGGTGTCTTCATCGAGCTCGTCCAGGCCTTCCTTGTCCAGGTACTCGCTGTGCGGATCCAGGTTCTGCAGCATGCCGCTGATGGCGGCCTTCATGATGGTCTTGTTGTCGAGCTTCTCGACGTAGGCCTGCTGGATGATGTGGTAGACCCGCGTGAAGTTGCGGATGTCATCCAGGTCGACGCTGTCATCGGCCTTCGCGGCGACCGCGGCCGCCGCGCTGCTCGACGCCGCCGGGGCATCGGGCTGCTTCACCGGCACCTTCTTCTGCTGGGCCTGGGCCGGGAGCGCCAGCGCGCTGGCCAGGGCCAGGGCAAGGGCAAGGCGAAGGGGGTGCTGGCGCATGCCGTTCTCCGTGGTCAATGCTTTTTCGCTAGCCAGCCACGCGCATCGATGGGCTTGCCACCCTGGCGCAGCTCGAAATAGGCGCCGTTGTCGCCGGCCGGCGCCGCGGCGGTACCGACGGCTTCGCCGGCCTCCACCATGTCGCCTACGCCGTGCAGCAGCGTTTCGTTGTTGCCGTACATGCTCATGAAGCCGTTACCGTGGTTCACGATGATCATCATGCCGTAGCCGCGCAGGAAGTTGGCGAACACGACGCGGCCGCGCGCGACGGCCTTCACCTCGCTGCCCCGCGGCGCGACGATGATGACGCCGTTGCCGAAGGCGTGGACCGGGCCGTTGGCTGGCCAGGGGAGGTTGCCGCGCAGGTTGCCCAGCGCCGGGCCCGCCGGCACGCCCTTCGGCGCCGGTGCCGGTTCGGCCGCCTTCGCGGCGTCGTCGATCACCTTCTGCAGCTTCGCCACCAGGGCGTTCATGTCCTGCTCGTTTTGTTTCAGGGCGGCCATGCGCTGGCCCTGGTCCTTGTATTTCGCCTCGGCCTCGGCCGCCAGCTTCTGCTGGTCGGCGCGCTGCCGTTCCAGGTCGCCCGCGCGCTTTTCGCGTTCGGCCCGCGTGGCCGCCAGCTTGTCCTGCTCGGCGGTGATCGCGGTTTCGACATCCTGCAGGCGGGAAAGATCCGCGAGCAGGCCCTTGATCCGCTCGACGCGGTTCTCCTGGAAGTAACGCGAGTAGGCGAGGGCGCGCGAGATCCGGTTGATGTCCTCGTCGCCCAGCAGGAGCTGGAGGTCGGAACCCCGGCCAAGGGTATAGGTGGCGCGGAGCAGGTCGCCTAGGGCGCCCTTGTGCTTGGCCAGTTCGGCCTGCATGCCATCGCGCTGCTGGTTCAGCTGGTCAAGGTCGTGCTGGCGCTGGGCGAGCTCCGTGTCCGTCTCGCGGACCGCCTTGGCGGCGGATGAGACCTCTTCGGCCTTCTTCGCCAGGCTGGCGTTGGCGCTGTCACGGGCGTTGGCCGTGTCGCGCTGGTCCTTCGTCAGCGATTCGATCTGCTGGCGCACCCCCTGGAGCTTCTGCCGGGCCTCGTCCTGCTCGGCCCGGGCCTTCCCGTCCTGCGCGGCATGGGCCGTGAAGGTGGGGGTGAGACTGGCGGCGAGGGCAAGGCAGAGGGCGGGCAGGCGGAGATTTGGGCGCATCGGCCGATTATGACCTATCCGGCGGCGGGGGGGGCGGCGCGCCCCGCCCCCCCACCCAAAAGGGGGGCGGGGGGGGGGGGGGGGGGGGGGGGGGGGGGGGGGGGGGGGGGGGGGGTGGGGGGGGGGGGCGGGGCCCAACCGCCCCCCCGGGGGCCCCCCCAGGGGGGGGGGGGGGGGGGGGGGGGGGGGGGGGG
>NZ_JBQCFT010000346.1:0-9284 GCF_051958795.1 Luteibacter sp.
CGCCCGCCGCAGGGGGGCAACCGCCAGGGTCGCTAAAAGTGGGCCCCCACTGGGTGGGCACCCACGACCAGCTAACCAGCTATAATCGGGTGTTCACGTATCCCCCGACGGCTCTCGCCATGTTTGAATCGCTCAGCCAACGCCTCTCCGATACCGTCAACCGCCTGCGTGGTCGCGGCCGGCTGACTGAGGAAAACATCCGCGAAACCCTGCGCGAGGTCCGCATCGCCCTGCTCGAGGCCGACGTGGCCCTGCCGGTGGTGAAGGCGCTGGTCGAGCGCGTGAAGGTCCGCGCCATCGGCCAGGACGTGATGAAGAGCCTGTCGCCCGGCCAGGCGCTGGTGAAGGTCGTCAGCGACGAGCTCACCGCCGTGATGGGCGTCGCCAACAGCGAACTGAACCTCGCCGCCCAGCCACCCGCCGTCGTCCTCATGGCCGGCCTGCAGGGCGCGGGCAAGACCACCACCGTCGGCAAGCTCGCCCGCTTCCTCAAGGAGCGCAAGAAGAAGCGCGTCATGGTGGTCAGCTGCGACGTGTACCGTCCGGCCGCCATCGAGCAGCTTCGCACCCTCGCCACCCAGGTCGATGTCGCGTTCTTCCCGTCGGAAGCCGGGCAGAACCCGGTCGATATCGCGAAGGCGGCCGTGGCTGCCGCGCGCCGCGAAGTCATCGACGTGCTGCTGGTGGATACCGCCGGCCGCCTGCACGTCGACGAAGCGATGATGGAGGAGATCAAGGCCCTCCACGGCGCCATCAATCCGATTGAAACCCTGTTCGTCGTCGATTCGATGACGGGCCAGGACGCGGCCAACGTCGCGAAGGCATTCTCCGACGCGCTGCCGCTCACCGGCGTGGTCCTCACCAAGACCGACGGTGACGCCCGTGGCGGTGCGGCCCTGTCGGTGCGCTATGTCACCGGCCGTCCCATCAAGTTCCGGGGCGCGGGTGAGAAGACCGACGCGCTCGAGCCGGTCCATCCGGATCGCGTCGCCCAGCGCATCCTCGGCATGGGCGACGTGCTGTCGCTGGTCGAGGAAGTCGAGCGCAAGGTCGACCACGAGAAAGCCCAGAAGCTGGCCGAGAAGGTCATGAAGGGCAAGCGCTTCGATCTCAACGACATGCGCGACCAGCTCGAGCAGATGAACAACATGGGCGGCCTGGCCGGCCTCATGGACAAGCTGCCGGGCGTCTCCAGCCTGCCTGAGAACGTCAAATCGAAGGTCAACGACGGCGAACTGAAGAAAATGGTCGCCATCATCGGCTCGATGACCAAGAAGGAGCGCCGCCACCCGGATCTCCTGAACGGCTCGCGCAAGGCTCGTGTCGCCCGTGGTTCGGGCACCCAGCCGGCCGATGTGAACCGCCTGCTGAAGCAGTTCATGCAGATGGAAAAGATGATGTCCAAGCTGTCCAAGGGCGGCAGCAAGGGCCTCATGCGCCAGATGCGTGGCGCGATGAAGGGCATGGGCGGCATGGGCGGGATGATGCCGCCGCGCTAAACCGGCCGCGAGGTCACGGAAGTACCCGCAGGTACTTCCATTTCTGAAAACTTTAGCTAAAATGTCCGGCTTTACCGCGCCCGCTTCTCGCGCGCGCCTTGCCGGCATCCGGCACTCTGGAGCACGTAACTTATGGTCAAGATTCGTCTTTCGCGCGGTGGCGCCAAGGGCCGTCCGTTTTATCACATCGTTGTGACCGACCAGCGCAGCCCGCGCGACGGCCGTAACATCGAGCGTGTTGGCTACTACAACCCGGTCGCTTCGGGCGCTGACAAGCGTCTCGAGCTCGACGTCGCCAAGGTCAACGCCTGGGTGGCCAAGGGCGCTCAGCTGACCGATAAGGTCCGCGCGCTCGTCAAGGAAGCCGGCAAGCTGGCTGCCTGATGTCGAGTGAGCCTGGCAGGCGCGTCCGCGTAGGGCGCATCGTTGGGCTCCATGGTGTGCAGGGCCAGGTCAAGCTCGAAAGCTGGACCGAGCCCCGCCTCCAGATCTTCCGGTACCAGCCATGGCTGCTGACCGCGCCGGGCGTGGAACGGGAGATGAGCGGGATCCGAGGTAACGCGCAGGGCAAGGGCATCGTCGCCTCCCTGCCAGGTATCGAGGATCGTGACCAGGCGGCAACGCTGGTCGGCTGCGAGATCACGGTCTCGCGTGACGCACTGCCGCCTCCCGCACCTGGCGAGTTCTACTGGTTCGATCTCGAAAACCTCGAGGTCGTCACCACGGAAAATGTCTCGCTCGGCCGGGTAAGCCATCTGTTCTCCACCGGCGCCAACGACGTCATGGTGGTCAAGGATGGTGAGAAAGAGCGTCTGGTCCCGTTCGTCCAGGGCCCCTACGTGCAGTCCGTCGATTTCGACGCCGGCCGCATCGTGGTGGACTGGGACCCCGAGTTCTGAGCAGCGGTACCTGAAGTCATGCGCATCGACGTGGTAACGCTGTTTCCCGATTTCGTCCGCCAGTCGGCCGGTATCGGGGTGGTGGGAAGGGCGCAGCAGCGCGAGCTGCTACAGGTCGAGGCCTGGAACCCGCGTGACTTCGCCACCGACAATTATCGCACCGTGGATGGCCGCCCCTTCGGCGGTGGACCAGGCATGGTGATGCTGATCGAGCCCCTGCGAGCGACGCTGGCGGCGGTTCGGGAAGCGGCACCGGAACCGGTGCACGTGATCTACCTCAGCCCGCAAGGCGCGCGGCTGACGCAGAAACGGGTGGAAGCGCTGGCAAACATGCCGCGAATCGCCCTGATCTGTGGACGTTATGAAGGTGTGGACGAACGCTTTGTCCAGCACGAGGTCGACGAAGAGCTCTCAATCGGCGATTATGTGCTGTCTGGCGGGGAGCTCGGCGCAGCGGTGGTTATCGATGCGGTGGGTCGTCTGCAGGAAGGCGCATTGAACGATGCGCAGTCCCACCAGCAGGATTCGTTCTCGGACGGCTTGCTGGATTGCCCGCACTACACCCGTCCCGTGCAGCACGACGCATGGGGTGGCGTGCCGGAGGTGCTGCTTTCCGGCGACCACGCGGCTATTGCCCGGTGGCGTCGCAAGCAGTCGCTAGGTCGAACCTGGCTGCGCCGGCCGGATCTGCTAACGCAGCTGGTCCTGGATGATGAGTCCCGGGCTTTGCTGGATGAATTCCGCCGTGAATATGCACGGCCAAACGGTGCGGCCGGCGACGACCGCCGTAACAAATATTGACAGGTGTGTGCCATGAACAAACTTCTCCAACAGTTCGAAGCCGAGCAGATCACCCGCCAGCTGCCGGATTTCGGCCCTGGCGACACCGTGGTCGTTAACGTCAAGGTCAAGGAAGGCAACCGCGAGCGCGTCCAGGCGTTCGAAGGTATCTGCATCGCCAAGCGTAGCCGTGGCCTGCACTCCGCCTTCACCGTGCGCAAGATTTCGCACGGCACCGGCGTCGAGCGCGTGTTCCAGTCGCACAGCCAGGCCATCGACTCGGTCGAAGTGAAGCGCAAGGGCAAGGTCCGCGGCGCCAAGCTGTACTTCCTGCGTGGCCTCGAAGGCAAGGCTGCCCGCATCAAGGAAGACGTGGCCGCCGCCGCTGCCGCCAAGGCCGCGAAGAAGGCTGCCGCCACCGCCGAGTAATCGGTTGCTGCAAGGCATACGAAAAAGCCCGCGAGCGATCGCGGGCTTTTTTGTTGTGCGTGGCGTCCGAGCGCTTGTGGGAGTGAGCTTGCGAGCGATGGGTGCTTGCGGCCAGAACCATCGCGCGCAAGCGCGCTCCCACAGTGTCAGACCGGCAGGTACTCTTCGGCCAGCACCTTCGCCGGCTCCTGCAGGAAGTTGCCCTGCACGAAATCGACGCCGCAGGCGAACAGCAGCGAGGTGCTCACGGCATCCTCGACCCATTCGGCCACGGTCTGCTTGCCGGTCGCATGGCCTTCCTTGCAGATCTCCGAAATGCGCTTCTGGTTTTCCGGGTGCTGCGGCAGGTCGGTCATGTAGCTACGGTCGATCTTCAGGAAGTCGGCCTCGACGTGGTTGAGCATCTGGAACGAGTTCAGGCCGGAACCGAACTGCTCGACCGCGAACTTGCCGCCCGACTGGCGCCAGCCCACCGAGAATTCCTGGGCCTTGCGCAACATCGTCAACACCTTCGATTCCGGCATGGCGATGACCAGCTGGCTGCGACGCAGCTTGGCGGTCTCCAGGCGGCGCTTCAGCCACGGCAGCAGGTCCGGATCTTCCAGCGACTGCGCGGTGATCTTCACGAAGTAGGTAGTCGTCAGGCCATCGTTCTCGCGGTGCACGAGGGCGTCGATGGCGTGGCCCAGCACCCAGCGATCGATCGCCGGCAGGAGGCCGTTACGTTCGGCGACGGGGAAGAAGTACGAAGGCAGCACGTCACCCTTGGGCCCGCGCATGCGGACCAGGATGTCGTAGTACTCGCCCGCCGCATCCTGCAGGCTGATGATCTGCTGGTGATACAGGCGCAGGCCGTCCTGGGCGAGCGCCTCGCGAACGAGATCAAGCCAGTACTGCTCGCGCTCGGCGTCCGCCTTTTCACGAGCGGCGGGGTCGTGCAGCTCCACGCGGTTGCCACCCTGGTTCTGGGCGTTGCGCAGCGCCGCGCTGGCCTGGTCGAGGACGGTTTCCGCGTTGGCGTTCTTTTCCGCCAGTAGCGTGCCACCGACGGTGACCGTGACGCTGAGCGAGCGGGTGCCGGCATCGACGATCGCATCGGCGATGCTGGCGCGCAGGCGTTCGGTGAGGGCCGCGTGCTCCAGGTCCCCGCGCGGGGCGAGCACGATGCCGAAGGTATGGTCGCCGAGCACGCCGGGGATGTCCTCTTCGTCCAGCGCGTCCTTGATCCGCGTGGCCAGGCTGGCGAGCACCTGGTCCGCATTGGCGATGCCCGCGCTGGCGACCAGCTCCTTCCAGTTGTCCGGCTCGATCAGCAGGACAGCCTGGCCAGCGCGACCCGCCGCGGCGGCTGCGACGGCTTCGTCGATGTGCTCAAGCGTGCGGGCGCGGTTGAACAGGCCGGTGACCGGATCCTGGTACAGCTGCGCCACGAGGGCGGGGTCCACGGTCTGCTGGCGGAACACGATCTGCAGGCAGGCTTCGCCCTCGAACGTGGCTTGGGCGAACTCGACCACCGCCTTGAAGGTGCTGCTGTCATCGCGACGCGCCAGCAGCTCCATCGGGGGCGGGGTTTTCTCACCCTTGGATACGCCACGCAGGGCGTTCTTGAAATCGTCGGCGTGGGTCCCGGAAATCAGGTCCAGGATCGGCAGGCCGATGATGTCGTCGTATTCGGCGAAGCCAAAGGCCTCGAGGTAGGCCTGGTTCACGCGCACATGCATGCCTTCATGGACGTAGGCGATGGCGTCGCGCGATGAATCGAGCAGGGAATCGCAGCGGCGTTCCGTTTCACGAAGCGCCGTTTCCAGGCGGCGCACCTGGCGGCGCATGGACAGCGACTGGAACTCGCGATGCACCGTGGCCAGGATCTGGTCGTTGCGCTTGCGCAGGGCGACGCCGCGGACGCCGCCGGAGAGCAGGTCGGAGACCTCGTCGTCGTCGAGGTGCTCGAGCACGGCGATGACCGCGAGGTCGCGGCCGCTGGCGTCGAGCTGGCGCAGCACGTGGGCAGGCTCGATCCCCGGGACCGTCGGATTCATCAGGACCAGGTCGGGCACCTGCTCGGCCAGGCAGGCCTGGATCTCATCCGGGTTGGTGGCCCGGGATGCCCGCACGGCGATACCGCCGTTGCGCAGGACATTGATCAGGAGTTCCGCCTCTTCCACCGACGATTCGATGAAGAGGACGCGAATGACGTTGTCGTGTTTCATGCTTTTATTGGCTACCGCAGTTCCACCCCGGCACACCGGACTCCAGTGTGCGCCCCCTGTCGCGCGGTCCCGTCGGGTTTACCGGCAGGATGGCCCATACTAACGCGCGAAATCGGCAATGGGACGCTTTGAAGGGTCGCCGGGCAATTCTCTGACCAGTTTTGGGACAAGGTAGCCAGGCAGGCGTGCCCGCAGCGTGTCGACCAAGGCAAGGGCTGCCTCGTCAGCGACCTCGAAATGCGCGGCGCCGCTGACCTTGTCGAGCTGGTGCAGGTAGTAGGGCAGTACCCCTGCGGCGAACGAGCGCTCGCAGAGATCCGCCAGCGCACCGGCGTCGTCGTTGACCCCGCGCAGGAGCACCGACTGGTTGAGCAGGGTGGCGCCCGCGGCGCGCAGGCGGGCGCAGGCGGCGTCCACCGAGGCGTCGAACTCATTCGCATGGTTGGCGTGCAACACCACCACCTTCTGCAGGGGCAGGCCTGCGAGCCACGTGGTGAATGCCTCGTCCACGCGCTCCGGCAGGACCACGGGCAGGCGGGTATGGATGCGCAGCCGGATCACGTGCGGCATGTCGGCGAGGCCGCGGGTCAGCTCCTCGAGCTTGTGCGTGGCCAGGGCGAGCGGATCACCGCCGGAGAGGATGATTTCCCGGATCGAGGTGTCGGCCGCGACATGGGCCAGGGCCTCGCGCCATTGCGCCGCCGCGGCGATTTCCTCGCCATAGGGGAAGTGCCGGCGAAAGCAGTAGCGGCAGTTCACGGCGCAGGAGCCGCTCGCGATCAGCAGCGCCCGGCCATCATATTTGTGAAGAAGGCCATGGCCGGCCTTCGCCGCCATGTCGCCCACGGCGTCCACGCTGTAACCGGCCGCTTCCGCATGCTCGGCCCGCTGCGGCAGCACCTGCAGGAGCAGCGGGTCGGTGGGGTCGCCCTGGCGCATGCGGGCCACGAAGCCGCGGGGGACCCGCAGCGGGAACCCAGCGTCATCCGGCGGCAGCAGGTCGGTGCGGTGGCCGAGGCCGGCGGCGTGGAGCAGCTCCACGGGGTCGGTAATGGCGTCCCGCCAGGCTTCGCGCCAACCCAGGGTGGTGGTCGGTAGGCGGGGAGTGGGGCTTGCGGTTATCATGGTGGGCCTTGGGGCGGGCCCTGCGGCCCGTAACAGACCCCTATTTTAGCCGCCCGGCGGGCGGATTCACCTCTGGAGCATGCAACACATGGCGAGCCTTGGCCTCAATGACGTCAAAACGGGCAAGAAGATCCTCCACAACGGCGATCCCTGGGTGATCACCGAGGCGGACTTCATCAAGCCGGGCAAGGGCCAGGCGTTCACCCGCATCCGCGTGCGCAACCTCAAGGACGGCCGCACCACCGAGCTGACCCTGAAGTCGAGCGACTCGTACGAAGAGGCGAATGCCACCGATACGGACGCCAGCTTCTCGTACATCGAAGGCACGGGCGACGACCGCGAGTGGATCTTCATGCACTCGGAGACCTTCGAGCAGTACCGCGCCAACCTGGCCGCCATGGGCGATGCCTGGAAGTGGCTGAAGGGCGACGAGCAGTGCGTCATCACCATCTTCAACGAAACCCAGATCATCGCCGTCCAGGCGCCGAAGTTCGTTGAGCTGAAGATCGTCGAAACCGATCCGGGCGTCCGTGGTGATACCTCGGGCGGTGGCGGCAAGCCGGCCACGCTCGAAACCGGCGCCGTGGTCCGCGTGCCGCTGTTCGTCAACCAGGATGAAGTGATCAAGGTCGATACCCGCACCGGCGAGTACGACAGCCGCGTCAAGTAAGACGCACGATCGACGTACACGACGGCACGGCCGCCCCCTGGGCGCCGTGCCGTTCGCTTATCAGGCGCAAGGAAAAGGTCTCCATGAGCTCCAACGACACCCGAGAAATCGATCTCCTCATCGAAGCCCGCTGGGTCGTCCCGGTGGAACCGCATGGCGTGGTGCTGGATGACCACGCGGTGGCGATCGACAAGGGCGAGATCCTCGCGATCCTGCCGGCCGATGAAGCACGCCAGCACTACACCCCGCGCGAGCGCGTCTCGCTGGGCGAACATGCGCTGATTCCCGGCCTGGTGAACTCGCACACGCACAACCCGATGACCCTGCTGCGTGGCCTGGCCGACGACCTGCCGCTCATGGTCTGGCTGCAGGAACACATCTGGCCGGCCGAAGGCCGCGTCATGGGCCCGGATTTCATCCGCGATGGCGTTGAACTCGCCGTGGCCGAGATGATCCGTGGCGGCACGACCTGCGCCAACGAAAACTATTTCTTCCCGGATGTCATCGCCGCGACTTACCGGCAGATGGGCTTCCGCGCGGTGATCGGGCTGCCGGTCATCGACTTCCCGACGCCCTGGGCGAAGACCTCGGATGAGTACTTCCAGCGCGCCGAGGAAGTGCACGACAGCCTGCGCGGCGAGCCGCTGCTCACCACCGCGTTCGCACCGCACGCGCCGTACACCGTCTCGGACGAGAACTTCGAGCGCATCCGCGTGCTCTCCGAGCAGCTCGACATCCCGGTGCACCTGCACACGCACGAGACCGCGCAGGAAGTGGAAGAGGGCAAGGCGCGCGATGGCGTGCGGCCGTTCCAGCGGCTGCAGAAGCTGGGCCTGGTGAACGAGCGCCTCATCGCCGTGCACATGACCCAGCTCACCGACGGCGAGATCGCCGCGTGCGCCGCCGCGGGCGTATCGGTCGTGCATTGCCCGGAATCGAACCTCAAGCTCGCCTCCGGCTTCTGCCCGGCGGAAAAACTGCGCACCGCTGGCGTGAACGTGTGCATCGGCACCGATGGCTGTGCCTCGAACAACGATCTCGACATGTTCGGCGAGATGCGCACGGCCGCGATGCTGGCGAAGGCCGTGGCGGGCGATGCGGCGGCCTTCGACGCGGCCAGCGCATTGCGTGCCGCGACGCTCAATGGCGCGAAGGCGATCGGCCTGGGCGAGAAGATCGGTTCGATCGAGCCGGGCAAGCGCGCCGACCTGGCCGCCGTGCGCCTCGACGACCTGGAGACACAGCCGCTGTACCACGTGGCTTCGCAGCTGGTGTACGCCACCGGCCGCCACCAGGTCAGCGATGTCTGGATCGATGGCAAGCGCAAGCTGGCTGACAAGACCCTGGTCGGTATCGATGTCGACGCCATCCGCGACAAGGCTCGCGGCTGGCGCGAACAGATCGCGGCGGGAGATGCGCCGTGAACGACACCATCCATCTCTACCTGGTGATGGCCATGCGCAACCCCGGCTTCCAGGCGTCGGCGGCGCAGGAACACATGGTGTTCCTCGACGGCCTGATCGAGCGCGGCCTGCTGGAGATGACCGGCCCGTTCACGGATGGCAACGGCGGCGCCTACCTCCTGCGCGCTGCCGACCTGGAGACCGCGACGCAGATCGTCCATGGCGACCCGCTGCATGCCAGCGGCTCGTCCACCCTTACTGTCCACGAG
>NZ_JBQCFT010000347.1:0-5869 GCF_051958795.1 Luteibacter sp.
GTCCGGCCGTACCCCCCACCAAACAAAAACCCGGCTTGCACACGGGTTCTACAACGGACCCGCACGACGGGGAGATGGGCCGCGGGGTGGGAGGGCCGCGCGCCACGTTTGCGATTACAGGTCGTAGCGCACCGCGAAACGGAAGTAGCGCGGCTGGCTGTACGAATTGGCACGCTTATAGGTCGCTACCGGCACGCCGGCGCTGTTTTCGCCGACCTCGATGACGCTGGTCTGGCGCTGCTGGCTGAACACGTTGAACACATCGACGTTGAAACCAAGCTTGTGGTTGGCGAACGCCGGGCGCCATTCGGTGCCGATATTCAGCTGCTGGGTCCAGGGGAGGCGGCCACGCGATCCGCGCGGGGACACCTTTCCGTCGCAGTAGAAGTACGACGCGCCGTACTGGATCGGATCGCCCGGCGCCACGCCGATGCAGTTCACCGGACGGCCCGAGGCAATGGCCACGTTGGCGCTGAACAGCCACTCGGGCGTCATCTGGTAGAAGCCGTAGGCCTTGAACTGATGGGTGCGGTCGTTCGGCAGCGGGCCGTTGGAGCCGACCATGATTTCCGGTGCGTCCCAGTCCTGGGTGACGGAAGGATCGCGCTGGCCGATGTCGGACTTCAGCATGCCTTCCGAGTTGCCGTAGCTACGCGAGAACAGGTAGTCGAACTTCGCGTACCACTTCTCGTTGAACTGCTTTTCCGCGTACAGGTTCAGCGAGTAGTACTTGCGCTTCAGATCCGGGAAGCCTACGCCGTTGTTCGTGAAGTCGCCCTTGTTCAGGGTCACGTCGCGGAAGTTGCCCTGGCCATCCATGTCTACCTGGAACGTGTTGCTCTTGCCGGGATTGAACAGATAGCAGCCGGAGATGTTGGCGTTGCTCATGTCGACGCCGTTGCGTTCGCCCCAGTTCTCGAACGGGCGCGAATCGCAGAAGTCATCGATGGAGCTCTTCAGCTTGCGCAGGGTGGCCTTGGCGCCAACGGCCCAGTCGCTGCCCAGCTGCTTGTCGAAGCCCAGGATGTATTCGTCCTGGTAGTACGCATCCATGCCCTTAGCCGCGATGGTGCGCGGATCAGGATTCGTACCGTCGTGGCCGTTCGAGGCGTATTCGCGGCCGTTGGGCACGAAGCCGACGGGAATGCCGGTGACCGGATCGATGCTGTCGAAGGTGCCGAACTGGCGCAGGAAGTACGAGCCCGAGGCGGCGCGCACGGCGACGTTGGAGGGGATCGCAAGGTGGTAGCGGCCGGCATTGCCGTACACCTTCAGCGAGGAGTCGCCGAACACATCCCAGGTGAGGCCAAGGCGCGGAGCGAGCTGGTGGCGCTGCTTGACGTAGACATCGCCAGCGCCATTGACGTTCTTGAACTGCTCGTTGCGCAGACCGAGGTACGCCATCCAGCGGTCGTTAACCTGCCAGTGGTCTTCGATGAACTGCGCTTCCTGGACGGTCTTGACGTTGGATGCGGCATAGAAATAGACGCGCTGGACGTAGCGGCCGCCCGGCGGCAGCTGGACATCGGGATAGCCCTCCACTTCGCCACTGGCCGGTGCGGTGCCGTAGGTCCAGTAGTAGGCGCCGCCCTTCGCACGGCCGGAATCCGGGCCTTCGTAGAAGTTGCCTGCGAACGACTCCAGGGTCTGGTTGTCCAGGCCCGCGCGCAGGTCGTGGTCGCCAAGGCGGTATTCCACGTCCAGGCGCCAGCCGTGCGTCTTGTCTTCCGCACCGGGCGCGAGCATCTGCCCCTGCAGGTAGCAGTTCGGCGGGAACACCGTACGGCCACCCTCGTTGAAGTTGCCGGTGATGAGCGGGCACTCGCCCCCGACCGAGTTGGTGACCTGCTGGTGCTTCGTCGTGCTGTTGCCGTACAGCGCGTTCACCGTGAGGTTATCGGTGAGGTAGCCGGTGTACTTGCCGATGTAGACATCGCCGCCCGGCGTGGCGCCGGCCGTGCCGTAGTTCTTCGTGTACAGCGAGCCACGGTACGCGCCGCGGTTGCCCGTGGCGTAGCTGTAGCCGTAGATGTCGCGCTGGTCGGTGGTCTTGTCGCTGAAGCCGGTGAGCTCGAGCAGGTGGTTATCGCTGATGTTCCAGTCGATCTTCGCGAGGTAGCGGTTGGTCTTCGTCGTGTAGTTCGCGTCGGTGGCCGCCGCGGTCGATCCGCGGGTGAAGCCTTCCGTGCGGATGAAGTCACCCGTGGCGTACAGGAACAGCTTGTCCTTGATCAGCGGGCCGCTGATGTACGCGGAGTACTCGGTCTGCCAGCTCTTGTTCTTGCTGCGGTCCTGGTACAGCTGGCCGTTGCGCAGGTAGATATCGCGTGGCGAATCGCGCAGGGCCTCGGGGGTGTAGATGACCTGGCCGCCGGCTTTCCACGTGTTACCGCCACGCTTGGTGATCATGTTGACGACGCCGCCCGTCGAGCGGCCATATTCGGCGCCGTAGCCCCCGGTGAAGATCTGCTGCTGGTCGATCGCATCGTAGGGCAGGCTGATGAGGCCAAGGCCGGTCAGGGCATTCGTGACGGAATAGCCGTTCACGTAATACTGGTTCTCCGCCGCCGAAGCGCCACCGAACGACGCCACGTTGCCGTAGCGCTCATCGCCGCCCACGGCGCCGGGCGCAAGCAATGCGGCCGACGTGACATCACGCGCGATCGGCAGCTTCTGCAGCTGCTCCGCAGTCAGCACGGTGCGCGAATCCACGGAGGAGACATCGATGGAGGGGAGGGCGGTGCCGGTGACCTGGATGCCTTCCAGCGTGGCGGCATCGGAGGCCGATGCCGTGGCGCCCACGAACGACACATCGGTACCGCTACCCACCTGCACGGAGATGTTCTCGCGCGTGCCGACGGTCGCACCGTCGCGCATCACGGAGACGTTGTAACGGCCCACGGGCAACGACGACGCGCGATAACGCCCTTCCGCATCCACCGCGATATCGCGCACCAGGCCGGTGTCCACATTCTGCAGGTGAACGATGTTGCCCTGGTCGGCCGAGACGCGGCCGAAGATGACGCCAGAGGCGTTTGACTGTGCGTAAGCGCTACCGGTGGCCGCGAGGCCCAATGCCAGTGCCAGCGCGGTGGGGCGCGTGAACAGGCGAGTGGAGTGATTTTTCGACATGCAAAGCCCCTGCCGGGCCCCTGTACTCAAGGGCCTCTTGGTTGGTGACGGATTGAGCGAACCTGTGGGGAAGGCTCGCGCGGTTCGCCTGTTCTCCAGCTATCGCCCTACCCCGGCGGGAAGCTGTCGAAACGCGCGGCGAGCCCCGGTTCTAGGTCGCACGAACTGTCGTGTCAAACCTCCGTGTACGTTTGATGACACTGCGGCACCTGCAGCAATGTCGCTCAAATCATGGAGTTAACGGCACACTTGCGGTCGCGTGAGCGCAACGAAAAAGGCCCGGCAATGCCGGGCCCTATCAAGCGTTCGTTATGAGCCGATTCTTAGGAAAGGTTGTAACCCTTCTCCTCATGCAAGGCGATGTCGAGGCCGATCTGTTCCTGTTCCTCGTCGACGCGCAGGCCCATCGTCAATGCGATGCCCTTGAAGATCACCCAGCTGAGCACCGCGCTGTATGCGACGGTGAATGCGACGCCCTTGAACTGGATCCAGAGCTGCAGGCCGAGGTCGGTGACGGTGCCGAAGCCGCCGAGGGCAGGGGCGGCGAGCGGGCCCGTGAGCAACGCGCCCAGGATACCGGCCACGGCGTGTACGCCGAACACATCCAGCGAGTCGTCGTAGCCAAGCCTGCGCTTGAGGCGCGTCGCGCAGAAGAAGCACACGACGCCCGCGGCGAGTCCGAGCACCAGCGCACCGCCGGGGCCGCAGGTGCCGGCAGCCGGCGTGATCGCGACCAGGCCGGCCACCGCGCCGGAGGCGATGCCCAAGACGCTCGGGCGGCGATGGGTGAGCCATTCGACGGCCGTCCAGCCGATCGCCGCCGCCGCGGTGGCGATCTGCGTCACCAGCATGGCCATGCCCGCGCTGCCGTTCGCCGCGACGGCCGAGCCCGCGTTGAAGCCGAACCAGCCCAGCCAGAGCATGCTGGCGCCGATAAGCGTGTAGCCAAGGTTATGTGGCGGCATGGGCGTGTTCGGGTAGCCGCGACGCTTGCCGATCACGATGCAGCCGACGAGGCCTGCGATGCCCGCGTTGATATGCACCACGGTGCCGCCGGCGAAATCGAGCACGCCGAGATCGCCCAGGAACGAGCCCGGGCCGCCCCAGACCATATGGGCGACCGGAAGGTAGACGAAGGTGAACCACAACCCGGTGAATACCAGCAGTGCGGAGAACTTCATGCGCTCCGCGATCGCACCGACGATCAGTGCAGGCGTGATGATCGCGAAGGTCATCTGGAACATCACGAAGACGGCTTCAGGCACCGTATTGTAAAGGCTACCGGGCTGGAGGCCGGCGAGCATGGCATGGCCAAGGCCACCGACGAAGGAGTGCAGCCCGGTACTGCCGGCCGCCATCCCGGTGGTGTCGAACGCGACCGAGTAGCCATAGACAACCCAGAGCACGGTGACCAGCGCAGTGATGGCGAAGCACTGCATCAGTACCGACAGCAGGTTCTTCGCGCGCACCATGCCGCCGTAGAACAGGGCGAGGCCAGGGATGGTCATCAGCAGCACCAGCATGGTCGCGGTGAGCATCCACGCGGTATCGCCGCTGTCGAGCTTTGCCGGCGCGGTGCCCTGGGCGAATGCGGCGAGCGGCGCGGCAGCCGCCATGGCGGTCATCAGGCGGAAGGACTTAGAGCGCATCGCCGTCCACCTCCTGCGTGCGGATCCGGATGGCCTGCTCGAGATCGATGACGAAGATCTTGCCGTCGCCGATCTTGCCGGTGCGCGCCGCCGTGCTGATCGCTTCGACCGCCCGCTCCAGTTGCTCGTCGGTGACGGCGATCTCGATCTTCAGCTTCGGGAGGAAATCCACCACGTATTCCGCGCCGCGATACAGCTCGGTGTGTCCATGCTGGCGCCCGAACCCCTTCACCTCGGTCACCGTCATGCCCTGTACGCCTACTTCCGCGAGGGCTTCCCGCACATCGTCCAGCGTGAACGGCTTGATGATCGCGTTGATCCATTTCATCGGCCGGGCTCCCCATGTGGTTGGATGGGGTAGCTAAGGCACGATGCATGCCAGCGCGGCGACCAGGCCCCAGCCCCTGGCGTACAACGTGTTACTGCCTGCTCACAGTTCCGACGATCATCCTGCTTGCACCATGATGGAACTAACGCGCGTCCACACTGGTGCCGCGACCATCCGCGTGCGCGCTCGCTTACTTGTCGGGAGTCGTCAGCTGGCTGTCGCCGCTATCCGCGACAAAGACGGCGAGCAGCCTGGCCGGCTCGGTCGCGCTGCCGTTCCGGCTGACCTGGTGGTGCGACCCGGGCGTCTCATAGAAGCTCTCGCCAGCCTTGTAGGTGCGCTCACCACCGCCGTTCACTTCGCTGACGATCGTGCCAGACACCACGTACGCATAAATAAATGCCGAGCCCGCGTGGTGGTGAGGGGCTGAGGCGGCGCCCGGTGGGTAGGTGACCTCGACGGCGGTGAGCTTCTTTCCGGGCACATTCGGGAGATCGTGCGAGAAGTTCACACTCACCTGTTCGCTGGGTGCGGCAGGGGCGGCGGCCATGCCGGCGAAGGGGAAGAGGAGGGCGAGCAAGGCGAGGTGGGGGCGTTTCATGGGAGGGCTCCTGATGGGAGAAGCCAGCATGCGCCGCAGTGAAGTGCACCGGAAAGCACCAAAATCCTCGTAGATCGCTATACCAAGACCGCATCGCCTTGTGGGAGCGGCGGGGGGGGGCGACAACGGCCCCCGCCACCCCCCCACCCCCCACCGCCC
>NZ_JBQCFT010000348.1:0-45303 GCF_051958795.1 Luteibacter sp.
GGCTCGGGGCTGATGCTCGCGAAGGGCCAGAAGCTCGACCTGGCGGCCGAGCAGCGCCGCCTCGAGGCCGCGGGCTACCGCAACGTGCCGCAGGTGGCCGAGCCCGGTGATTTCGCCGTGCGCGGCGCGCTGATCGATATCTATGCCATGGGCGCGAGCGAGCCCTACCGCATCGAGCTATTCGATGACGAGATCGAATCGATCCGCACGTTCGATACGGAAACCCAGCGCTCGCAGCACCAGGTGGAAGGCGTGGACCTGCTCCCCGCCCGCGAATTCCCCGTGACCGACGAAGCGGCCAAGGCCTTCCGCGTTGCCCTGCGCGATCGTTTCCCGATCGATGTGCGGCGTTGCCCGCTGTACCAGGACATGAAGGAAGGCGTGACGCCGGGCGGCATCGAGTACTACCTGCCGCTGTTCTTCGCGAAGACGGAAACGCTCTTCGAATACATCGCCGACAACGCCCTGTTCGTGCTCGGCGAAGGCGTGCTCGAATCCGCCGCCGCATTCTGGCAGCAGGTGGGCGACCGTTACGACCAGCGCGCCCACGATATCGAGCGCCCGGTATTGCCGCCGGCGGAGATCTACCTGCCGCCGGATACGCTGCGCGAGCAGCTGAACCGGCAGGTCCGCATCGATGTGGTCGAGAAGGCGCACGAGCACGCCGTGGACCTCGGCACCCAGCCTGCGCCGGAATTGCCGCTCAACCGCAAGGGCGAGGAACCCGGCACGGCCCTGCGGCACTTCCTCGCCCACTATCCCGGCCGCACCCTGATCGCCGCCGATTCCGCCGGCCGCCGCGAAGCGCTGATCGAGCAGCTCGCCGGCGCGGGCATGAAGCCGGCGAACGTCGACGGCTGGAAAGCCTTCCTCGCGTCGTCTGAAACGTTCACGATCACCGTGGCCTCGCTCGAACAGGGTTTTGCCCTCAACGAACCGGCCCTGACGGTCCTCACCGAACGCGAACTGTTCGGCGAGCGCGTGCGCACCGACCGGCGCAAGCGCGCTGGCGCCGCGCGCGATCCCGAAAGCATCATCAAGGACCTGACGGAGCTGCAGATCGGCTCGCCCATCGTCCACATCGACCATGGCGTCGGCCGCTACCAGGGCTTGCTGACCCTGGATGTCGGCGACATGCCGGGCGAGTTCCTCACCATCGAGTACGCCAAGGGCGACAAGCTCTACGTGCCCGTGGCCCAGTTGGGCCTGGTCAGCCGTTACACCGGCACCGCGCCGGAACTGGCGCCGCTGCACTCCCTGGGCGGCGATGCCTGGGAGCGTGCACGCAAGAAGGCGGCCGAGAAGGTGCGCGATGTCGCCGCTGAACTGCTGGCGATCTACGCGCAGCGTGAGGCCAAGCAAGGCGAGGCACTCTCCGTCGACCGGCAGATGATCGAGGAGTTCGCCGCCACGTTCCCGTTCGAAGAAACGCTGGACCAGCAACGGGCGATCGATGCCGTGATCGTGGACCTTGCCGCGCCGCGCGCCATGGATCGCGTCGTCTGCGGCGACGTGGGCTTCGGCAAGACGGAGGTCGCCCTGCGCGCCGCCTTCGCCGCCGCGACCGCGGGCAAGCAGGTCGCCGTGCTGGTGCCGACCACCCTCCTCGCCCAGCAGCACTACCGCAACTTCGCCGATCGTTTCGCCGACTGGCCGGTGCGCGTCGAAGTGCTCTCGCGATTCAAGTCGAAGAAGGAAGTGGACAACGCACTGGAACGCCTGGCCGATGGCCAGGTCGACGTGATGGTCGGCACGCACAAGCTGCTCCAGCCGGATATCCGCTTCAAGAACCTTGGCCTCGTCATCGTCGACGAAGAGCAGCGCTTTGGCGTGCGCCAGAAAGAGCAGCTGAAGAAGCTTCGCGCGGAGGTGGATCTGCTCACCCTCACCGCGACGCCGATCCCGCGCACGCTGAACATGGCCATGAGCGGCTTGCGCGACCTGTCGATCATCGCGACGCCGCCGGCCCATCGCACGGCCGTGCGTACGCTGATTTCCACCTGGCAGCCTGCCCTGATCCGCGAGGCGATCCAGCGCGAGCTGGCACGTGGCGGCCAGGTGTACTTCCTGCACAACGAGGTGGAATCGATCGAACGCCAGGCGCGTGAGCTGGGTGAGCTGATCCCCGAAGCGCGCATCCGCGTGGCCCATGGCCAGATGCCCGAGCGTGAGCTCGAGCAGGTCATGGCGGATTTCCACCGCCAGCGCTTCAACGTGCTGGTTTCCACCACCATCATCGAATCGGGCATCGATATCCCCACGGCCAACACGATCGTCGTGAACCGGGCGGATCGCTTTGGCCTGGCCCAGCTGCACCAGCTGCGCGGCCGCGTGGGTCGTTCGCACCACCGTGCCTATGCTTACCTGATCGTGCCGGACCGCAAGGCGATGACCGCCGACGCCGAGAAGCGCCTGGAGGCGCTCGCCTCCCTGGAAGAGCTGGGCGCGGGCTTTACCCTCGCCACGCACGACCTCGAGATCCGCGGTGCGGGCGAGATGCTGGGTGAGGAACAGTCGGGGCAGATCCAGGAAATCGGCTTCGGCCTGTATACCGAACTGCTCGATCGTGCCGTGCGCGCGCTGCGCTCAGGCAAGATTCCCGATTTCGACCTCACGTCCGAACACGAGACCGAGGTCGAGCTACATTTGCCGGCATTGATTCCGGACGACTACCTGCCTGATGTGCACACGCGCCTGACGCTCTACAAGCGCATCGCCAGCGCACGCAACGACGAAGGCCTGCGCGAACTGCAGGTGGAGATGATCGATCGCTTTGGCCTGCTGCCCGACCAGGCGAAGTGCCTGTTCTCGGTGGCTCAGCTCAAGCTGATGGCTACGCCGCTCGGCATCCGCAAGGTCGACTTCGGCCCTTCCGGTGGTCGCATCACGTTCCGCGAGAAGCCGGACATCGATCCGATGGCCCTGATCAAGCTGATCCAGCAGCAGCCGCGCATCTTCAAGATGGATGGCCAGGACAAGCTGCGCGTGATCATGGAGCTGCCGGGCAGCGCCGAGCGCATCCGCGCGGCGCAGGAAACGCTGGTTTCGCTAGGCGCGCGCAGGCCTAGCTAGCCACGCCGTCGTAGGAGCCCACCCTGTGGGCGACGCCGTTCGCACCATGGCAACAGGGCTCGTTGCCGTGACGCGAAAGATGTCGCCCACAGGGTGGGCTCCTACCTTGGCTGGTGTCAGGAAACGACGGGCGTGGAGCGCACCAGGTACTGCACGCTGAAGCGCTGGTCTTCGTCCATCCACACCTTCTCGACCGACAGGCCGGCCTTGTTGGCCATCTGGGCGAAATCATCCAGCGAGTACTTGCAGCTATATTCCACCTGCATCGCTTCGTCCTCGCGGAACGCGAAGACATCCTGGCCCACATGCACATCCTGGCGCTTCGTGCTCACCAGCGTGGTCTCGATGCGACCAGCGAGCGCGTTGTAACGCGCGCGATGGCGAAACGCATCCACCTCGAAATCCGTACCGATCTCGCGATTGAGCCGCACGAGCATGTTAAGGGTGAAGTCGCGGGTGACGCCTGCGGCATCGTTATATGCCGCCTCGATCTGCGCCGGGTCCTTCTTCAGATCCACGCCAACGATGATGCCGCCGCCATCGCTCATCTCCGTGCGCATCTGGCGCAGGATCTTGATCGCATCCTTCGTCTCGAAGTTGCCGATGGTTGAACCGGGGAAGTAAATGACCGTGCGCCGCGGTGAGCGCGCCGCCACCGGCAAACGCAGCGGCTGGGTGAAGTCCGCGCAGACCGGCTGCATCGGCACGCCGGGGAAGCGCGTCGCCAGTTCCGCCACGCTTTCCATCAGGGCCGTACGCGAGATCTCCACCGGCACGTACGCCACCGGCGTTTCCAGGTGCTCGAGCAGCATCCGCGTCTTGATGCCGCTGCCACTACCGTATTCCACAAGGCGTACGTCCGGGCCCAGGGTCTCGGCGATATCGCCCGCATGGTCGCGCATGATCGCGATCTCGGTGCGGGTCAGGTAGTACTCGGGCTGTTCGCAGATCGCTTCAAAAAGCGCGGAACCGCGTTCGTCGTAGAACAGGCGCGAAGGAAGCTTTTTCGGTTTGGCGGCCAGGCCGCGACGAACGGTGTGGAGGGTGTCCTCGATATCCGGGTGGCGGTCGTCCAGGCGGATGTCTTTCGGTTGAGCGCTCATCGATCGTTTCCAAGTCGTAGCCCCGAAAACTGCCAACGGGCGTGGGGCGGAAAAAAATTGCGATAGGTCGCACGCACATGGTCAGCGGGTGTAGCGCACGAACCTCCGCGGAGGATCCACTGCCCATTCATAAACTTTCCGTTGTACTCACCCAGCGCGCCATCCAGCGGACGAAACCCGGGATAACTGACATAAGGGCTCATCGTCCATTCCCAACAGTCGCCGTACATTTGCCCGAGCTCCGTCTCGAACGAGCTGGCACGGGGTTGGAACACCCCGCCTTCCTGAAGGTTCCCGCGCACCGGGAGATCGGCGGCCATCGTCTCCCATTCCGTGTCCGTCGGCAGGCGCGCGCCTGCCCAACGCGCGAAGGCGTCGGCTTCGAAGTAACTGATGTGGCATACGGGGGCATGCGGGTCGATGGCATGCCGGCCCTGCAGCGTGAATTCGGTTTCGCAGGCGTCGTCCCAATACAACGGACGCTGCCATTGTTCGGTTTGTACCGTGGCCCAGCCATCGGAAAGCCATAACGTCGGTGTGCGATATCCACCGTCTTCGATGAATGCACGGTACTCCGCGTTCGTGACAGGACGATTAGCGATCGAACCCGCCTGCCGGTAGGTCCGGTGTCGCGGCTGTTCGTTATCGAAATGGAAGCCGCTGCCGTCGTGCCCGATCTCGACAACGCGTTCGTCGAACGGAACGTATCGCAATGCCGGCGCCGCCACGGAGAGCGTGCGCGGTGCGTCGGGTGCGTAGGCCGGTTCCAACGGATTCTGTGCGAAGGCGTGCTTGATGTCAGTCAGCAACAGTTCCTGGTGCTGTTGCTCGTGCTGCACGCCAAGTTCGACCAGCGTTACCAGTGCCGCGTCGGCACCCTGCGCGATGAGCTCCGCAATTGCATCATCGATGCGTGCGCGGTAGGCATACACATCCGCCAGCGGTGGCCGCGTAAGCATGCCGCGGCGCGGCCGCGCGTGCATCGGCCCTACCGACTGGTAGTAGCTGTTGAAGAGGAAGAACCAGTCCGGATTAGGCGAACGATATGCCGCATCGCGGCCAAGGATGAACTGCTCGAAGAACCACGTCGTGTGCGCGAGATGCCACTTGGTCGGGCTGGCATCTGGCATCGACTGGATCACGGTGTCTTCCGGTTGCAGCCGCGACGCCAGCTCAAGCGTGCGGCGGCGGATGCGGAGGAAGCGTTCGGCGAGGTCCGCGCCCAGGGGCGTGGAGGGGGCGTTGCCGAGCGGGCGTGCGGTCATGCGCTGGGTTCCATGCTCAGCCAACGTTCCGTCAGCCGTGACGCATGACCATGCGCTAGGAAACGTTCAACCGGTGTGAGTGGTTGTGTCGCCGGCCTTAACGGAAGGTGGACCAAGCCCGTGCCCCCACTCGTTTTTCCCTGCGATACGGCTTAACGTGGTATTACCAACCACCGAGGGTCTCGCCATGCATGCCCGCTACCTGACCGCTGCCTGCCTGCTCATTGTCTCAGTGGCGGCCCAAGCCGCCGGTGCCGCCCCGCAGGAACGCCACGAACTCCCTGTAAACGATTGCATGCGAACCGACCGGATCTCGAACTACACCGTGGTCGACGCCCGCACCGTGACGGTCGCCAATGGCCCCAACTTCTTCAAGATCACCACGGACGTTGATTGCCCGCGCATGGACCTTGGCGGCGGGGTGCGTTTCCGGGCCGCCGACAACATCCAGGCCGTCCAGCCGTTTGCGATCTGCGGCAGCATCACGGAAAAGATCGTCCGCCGCGATGATCCGCCGTGCCAGATCCAGTCGGTCGAGAAGATCGACAAGGCGACCTACCAGCAGCTCAACAAGAGCCACAAGACGTCCGGCCCCGGCACCAGCGGCGGCGTGCGCTAATAAACTTGTGGGAGCGCGCTTGCGCGCGATGGAGCATGAGGCAACCCCCATCGCCCCCGAAGAGGGGATAAACGCGCAATCCCAGCGCGCTCCCACAACGACATGCCGGACTTCCGGCCACAAAAAAGCCCGGCCAAGGGCCGGGCTTTTTTAGTTCACGCTGCGCAACGATCAATAGCCGTCGTCACGCACGTAGCGGGTCGAGTAGCCATCGTCATACGTGGTCGTCGTGGTGGTGACGCGGCGCGTGACCACCGGGCCATCATCGTAGACCACCGTGCGCGGCTGGCTGTAGTACACCGGGCGGTCGACAACGACCGTGCGCGGCTGCGTGGCGTTGTAAACCAGGGCGCCTACGGTACCGGCGACAATGGCGCCAGCGATCCAGCGGCCGCTGTGGTCGTAATAGCCACCGCGGTGGTAACCGCCGTAGTAGCCACCGCCGTGGTAGTAGCCACCGCCGTGGTACCCGTAACCGCCATGGCCCCAACCGCGCGCAAACGTGGTCGGTGCGAACGCCATAAGGCCCACGGCAGCAAGGGCGATGGCGGACTTAACAAACTTGGCTTTCATGACAGTTACCTCCTCAGGTGAGCGCAGATTCGCGCTCGGCCACTGAATCCGAACTGAAGTTTTCTGCACCTGCCGTTCACGTTTTCCACGGATTCACGAACGGCTTCCGGAGCAGCCAGCACCCATGGATATCGTGGCGGCGGGCGAAGTCGAACGGGATGCTCGGTGCGCTCCAGTCTTCAATGGAAAGGTGGGGTTCGAGGGCCGCCTTATCAAGCTGGAAACGGCGGAAATTGTTCGAGAAAACAATGACCCCTTCCGGCAGCAGACGCTCCGCGCAAAGCAGCAGCAGCTTCACGTGGTCGCGCTGGACATCGAAGTCGTCCGCCTTCTTCGAGTTGGAGAAGGTCGGCGGGTCGACGTAGATCAGGCCGTACTGCATCGTGCGGCTCTCGAGGAACTTCACGGCGTCTTCCCGCACCAGGCGGTGCCGGTTGCCGGTGAAGTCGTTCAGGGCCAGGTTTTTCGAAGCCCAGTCGAGGTAGGTGCCCGACAGGTCCACGGTAGTGGTGTCGCGCGCGCCGCCCGCTGCGGCATAGACGCTGGCCGTGCCGGTGTAGGCGAACAGGTTGAGGAAATGCTTGCCGGCGGCAAGTTCCCGGATCTTCGCGCGCACCAGCCGGTGGTCGAGGAACAGCCCGGTATCGAGGTAGTCGGTCGGGTTGATCAGGAACTTCAGCCCGCCCTCGTGCACCTCGACGAACTGGCCCTGCTGGTCGAACTGGCCGTACTTCGAGCCACCCTTGCCGCGCTCGCGGGTCTTCACCGCGATGTGATCACGGTCAATGCCCAGCACCTCGGCGGCGACGCGCACGACCTCGCGCAGGCGGGTGCGTGCGACGTCCACCGGGATGTCCTGCGGCGCCTTGTATTCCTGGATGTGCAGCCAGTCCTCGTAGACGTCGATCGCGGCGGCGTATTCCGGCAGGTCCTGGTCGTACGCGCGCCAGCAGGTGATGCCCTCGCGGGCCAGCCGCTTGCGCAGGTGGCGGACGTTCTTCTCAAGCCGGTTCTTCAGCATCTGCGCGCCGTCGGACAACGGCTTCAGCTCGCGCGGCGGGGCATCGCCGGCAGCGCGCAGGCTGAACGTGAGCAGCGGCGTTTCCAGCGCGCCGTTGTAGAGCGCGTAGCGCTTGTCGGGGGACAGGCGCAGGGCGCGGCCCAGCTCCTCGTCGCCCGCGAGGACGGCGGCGCGCCAGCCCGGGAACCGATCCTTCAGGGCCTGGCCCAGCTGGCGGTACAGGTGCGGCAGCTCGGCGCGGTCACCCAGGCGCTCGCCGTACGGCGGGTTGGTGATAACGAGGCCCAGCGGCGTTTCCGGCGGCGGCTCGACATGCACCGCGTCGCGCCGATCGAGGTGGATGAAGCCCGCCACGCCCGCGGTCTGCGCGTTGCGCTTGGCGGTCTGGACCATGTGGGCATCGGTATCGCTACCGAAGAACACCGGGCGCAGGTTGCGCATGCCCTCGTCGGTGGTGGCCTTCGCCTCCTCCCACAACTGCTTCCACAGCGCGTAGTCGTGCTTGAGCCAGCCGAGGAAGCCGAAGTAGCCGCGACGCAGGCCGGGCGCCGCACCGGCGGCCATCAGCGCGCCTTCGATCAACAGGGTGCCCGAGCCGCACATCGGATCGACCAGCGCGCCGCCTTCGGCGTACAGGCGCGGCCACTGGGCGCGCACGAGCATGGCGGCGGCCAGGTTTTCCTTCAGCGGGGCTTCGCCCTGTCGCTCGCGCCAGCCGCGACGGTGCAGCGGTGAGCCGGACAGGTCGATGGAGAGCGTGGCGCGATCGCGGCGGACACGGACGTTCACCTGGACATCCGGCTCGTCCGTTTCGACGTCGGGGCGAGCGCCACTGGCCGTGCGGAACTGGTCGACGATGCCGTCCTTGGTCTTCAGCGCGATGAACTGGCTGTGGGTAAGCTTGCTCAGGGCGGTGTTGGCATCCACCGCGAGCGTGCCGTGCGGCGCCAGGTGCTCCGCCCAGTTGATCGACTGCACACCCTGGTACAGGTCTTCCGGCGTGGCCGCGTCGAATTCCGCCAGCGGCAGGAGCACGCGGCTGGCCATGCGCGACCAGAGGCAGGCGCGATAAGCCGTTTCCAGCGTGCCTGTGAACGAGACGCCCGCGAGCGCCTCCTTCACGTCCCCGGCGCCGATGGCGACCAGTTCATCTTTCAGGAGGTACTCGAGGCCCTTCGGGCAAGTGGCGAAAAAGTTCATGCCAGGCTGTCCAGGAAGCGGCGGAATTCGGCGTCGATATCGCCGAGGGTGGCGGAAAGGCGGTGGTCGTCCTGCACGAGCAGCAGCGGGGCACCCTGGCCGCGGGCGAAGGCGATGGCGCCTTCGACGGGGCAGATGTCATCCGCATAGCCGTGAACCAGGAACGTCGGCACATCCGGCTTCGCGGCGAAGGCGCGCGGGTAGCCCGGGATTTCGGCCGGCAGTGCCAGCAGGAACAGGCCGGCCACAGGCGAGTCGAGCGAGGCCAGGCCAGAGACGAAGGCGCCCATGCTGGAACCGACCAGGACCGGGGGCACCGGCGAGGCGGCGATGGCCCCGGCCAGGCGCGACAGGCGCGGGTCGATCGAGCCGGCGTGGCCCTTCAGGTCGTCCTCCCGGTAATCCGGGCGGTGGGTGGTCCAGCCAAGGGCTTCGGCGGTGGCCGCCAGGGCGCTGACCTTGGTGGCATCGGGGCCGGAATCGGACCCGTGGGAAAGAATGATGTGTCCGCGCATGGCGGTCTCCGTACGCGGATCGACTGGCTATGTTATCAAAGCGGCATGATCGACATCCTGCGCGCCCCCCTGCCCTATGAATCCCGGCTCCCTGAACGAGCGGGCGACACCATCGACCTCGTGGTCATCCATTGCACCGAACTGCCGGACCTGGCGATGGCCCGCGAATATGGCGAGCGCGTCCTGTACGAGGATCGCGGCACGGGGGCGTCCGGCCACTACTACATCGACCGGGATGGCTCGATCCTCTGCTACGTGGATCCGTCGCGGGTGGCCAACCACACGCGCGGCTACAACCCGCGCTCCATCGGCATCGAGCTGGTGAACCTGGGCCGCTACCCGGACTGGTTCCACACGGCGAAGCAGGAAATGACCGAGCCCTACCCGCCGGCACAGGTCGCCGCGTTGCGCTCCCTGCTCGACCACCTGGTGGAGCGCTTCCCGTCGCTGCGCCATATCGCCGGCCACGAAGACCTCGACACGGCCATGGTCCCGTCCAGCGATGATCCCGAGAACGAGGTGCCGCGCAAGCGCGACCCGGGCCCGCAGTTCCCTTGGGCACGCGCGTACGACGATGGCCGGCTCGGCCGGATCAAGGCCTGATTCCCTATAATCGGCGGCTACCGCGCACTGTTCCCAAAGGGATACCCATGCAGGACAACCACGTCGGCGAGCTCGTCGAACTGCTCGAACTCGAACGCCTCGAAGACAACCTGTTCCGCGGCCAGAGCCGCGACATCGGCACGCGCTTCGTCTTCGGCGGCCAGGTGCTGGGCCAGGCGCTCTCCGCCGCCCAGCGCACGGTGCCCCCGGACCGCGTCGCGCATTCCCTGCACGCCTACTTCCTCCGCGCCGGCGATATCGATGCGCCGATCGTTTACAGCGTCGAACGCACGCGCGATGGCGGCTCGTTCTCCGCGCGCCGCGTCGTCGCGATCCAGCACGGCCAGCCCATCCTCAACGGCTCCATCTCGTTCCAGGTGCCCGAGGGTGGGTACGAACACCAGATGTCGATGCCCGAGGTGCCTGCACCGGAAGACGTCGAGCCGATGCCGGCGATGTCTGCCGAACAGCTCGCCCGCCTGCCGGAGAAGACCCAGCGCTGGCTCGGCAAGGATGGCCCGTTCGAGTTCCGCCACGTCTGGCCCCGCGATGAACTGCGCCCGGCCAAGCGCCCGCCTTACCAGCACATCTGGTTCCGCCTGACGGCACCGATCGCCGATACGCTTTCGCTGCACCAGGCACTGCTTGCGTATGCGTCGGATTTCCACCTGATCGGCACAGCGACGCTGCCGCACGGCATCTCCTACCTCACCCGCAACATGCAGATGGCCAGCCTGGACCACGCCCTGTGGTTCCATCGCGACTTCCGCATCGATGACTGGCTGCTCTATTCGTTCGACAGCCCCACTTCGCAGGGTGGCCGTGGCCTGGCTCGCGGCATGATCTACACGCGCGATGGCAAGCTCATCGGCAGCACCGCCCAGGAAGGCCTGATCCGCGTGCGTCCTGACTGAGACGCCATGCAGATCGAGCTGCGGCACCTGCGATATTTCATTGCCGTGGCCGATGAGCTGCATTTCAGCCGCGCCGCCGAGCGGCTGGGAATTTCCCAGCCGCCTTTGAGCCAGCAGATTCGCGATCTCGAGGCACAACTTGGCGTGCGCCTGCTGCGCCGGACGAACCGCCGCGTTGAGCTCACGGATGCAGGGCGTGTATACCTCGTAGCGGCGCGCGACATTATTGCGCGGGTGGATGAAGCCGGGGACATGGCGCGCCGTGCGGAGCGTGGCGAGATCGGCGAGCTGCACGTGGGGTTCACCCAGAGCACGCCGCTGATCGAACGGTTTCCACGTGCAGTGCGCGCGTTCCGCGATGCCTACCCTGCCGTGCGACTGGTGCTGAAGGAATACAACACGCTGCAACAGATCGAGCGCTTGCTCGAGGGCACGCAGCAGGTCGGATTGATACGCGGAACCGACCTTCCACCACCGCTTGTGGCACGCAAGCTCGTCGACGACCCGTTGGTCGCCGTTTTACGCGCCGACCATCCACTGGCGAAAGGCCGCCGGCCGCGCGTCCGCGTCGAACAGCTCGCCGACGAACCGTTCGTGGTGTTCAGCCGCAATGCCGGCACGGGCGTAGCGGCGCAGGTCCAGCTGATGTGCCGCAATGCAGGCTTCGCGCCACGTGTTGCGCAGGAAGCTGGCGAGTCAGCGACGATGGTCGGTCTCGTCGCCGCCGGCCTCGGCGTCGCCGTACTCCCCGAATCGATGCGCCTGCTACACGTCGAAGGCGTGGCATACGTACCCATCGATTCACCCGACGCCGCGAGCGCCTTGCACCTCGTGCACCGCCGCTCCGATACATCACCGCTGGTGAAGGCGTTCATGCAGTTGATGCTGGGAAAGCCCCTGTAACGCGCCGTGGGAGCGTGCTTGCACGCGATGGGTGCTTGCGCCACCGCCGATCGCGCGCAAGCGCGCTCCTACGGGATCACGCAGCAACTGGCTTGAGATGCCGGAGCTTCAGCGCGATGCCGAGGCCTGCGGCAACCAGAATTGCCACGTACAGCGCCACACCCAGCCACCCCGCATGCACCCATGCCACGCCACCGAGCGAGCCGGCGATGCTGGAACCCATGTAGTAGGAGAACAGATACATCGACGAGGCGTGCGCCTTGGTGTGCTTCGCGCGCATGCCCACCCAGCCGCTGGCGATCGAGTGGCCGCCGAAGAAGCCGAACGTGATGAGTGCGATGCCTATGACGATGGCCCAGAGCGAATTGCTTGATGTGAGCGCGACGCCGGCAAGCATCATGACCAGCGTGGTCCACATCACCCGGCCTCGCCCCAGCCTGCTAGCGAGCGAACCCATCCAGGCCGATGCGCCCACGCCGATCAGGTACACCATGAAGATGGCGCCGACGTGCGATTGCGATAGCGAGAACGGCGGAGCGAGCAGCCTGTAGGACACGTAGTTGTAGATGGTGACGAACGCGCCCATCAGCAGGAAGCCTTCGGCGAAAAGCCAAGGCAAGCCCTTGTCCTTCAGCAGTTCGGCGAAGGTCGAAATCAACGCGCGCGGATGAGCGCGACGCTTCTCGAAATGCAGTGACGCCGGCAAGCCCTTGGCGACGAGGAAAGCGGCAAGGAGGCCGAGCGCGCCGATAACACCCACGGCCACGCGCCAGGACGCATGGTCTGCCGTGAACCCCGAGATCAACCGCCCGCTCATACCGCCGATCGCATTGCCTCCGATGTACAGGCCCATGGCGAAGCCCAGCGACTCACCGTGCACTTCCTCGCTCAGGTAGGTCATCGCAACGGCAGGCAAGCCAGCCAACGTCACGCCCAGCAACGCACGCGCTGTAAGCAACAAGGCCCAGCTCGGCGACACCGCCGTGAGCAGCACGAGGAGCGAGGACGACAACAGCGAGACCAGCATGATCGGCTTGCGGCCAAAGGCATCGGAAATGGCGCCGGCGAACAGCATGCCCACGGCCATTACCGCGGTCGTCAGCGACAGCGACAGCGAGCTGGTCGCCGAATCCACGCAGAACTCGCGCGAGAACGCCGGCATCAGCGGCTGCACGCAGTAGAGCAAGCCGAAGGTCGCGAAACCCGACGAGAAAAGCGCGAGATTGGTACGCCGGAACGCGGGCGTGCCATGGCGGATGCGCCGATCGACAACCGCCGGCGCGGCGGGGGACGAGCCGTCCACGGGGACCTCCAGGGAATGAGCCAGGTACATAGGCTAGACCCTGAATTGAGTCGAATCGATACCGCGAAAGCTCCGGTTCCATATGCACGACGGATCAATCGAGGCCGGCGTTGTGGGAGCGGGCTTGCGCGCGACGTCGGGTACCGCAACCCCATCGCGCGCGAGCGCGCTCCCACAACGACAAGGCGGGGCTTTTCAGCGTGCGGCAGTACCGGCTGGCAGGCCATCCCACTGCACCGCCTGCGCCAGTTCCTCGTCGGTCAGGGCGAGGTCGCCGGCATCTGCGGCGGCGTGTACGGCGACGATGTGACCATCGTGCCGCGAGAGTTCGCGGTTGCCGGCATCTGTGATGGCCTTCGCCCGCCCATCGTCGGCTGACAACAGCACGAGCAAGGTCTTGCTTCCGGCGGCGAACTTCACGCCGCTGGTCGCACCGGATTTCGCCAGTTCGGCCGATGAGAGCGGCACGGCCTTCACCTTCCCAGCCCAGCGCGGCGGCGCGATGAAGGTGTACCCCGCGGCCTCGTCGCGCCACTGGAAGCGTTTCATCGGCTCGGCGACGGGGGCCTTCTGACCATGCGTACCGGGTGGCGGCTCGGCATGGCTGGCCAGCGGAAGCGCGAGCAGGAGAAGGACGGCGGCGGTTTTCATGGTGGTGGCTCCGTTGAACGCAGCCAGCGTACGCGGGTGCCCCGTGGGCATGGCGTCAAGCGCCACGGTCGCCCGGGTCCTCAACGTGCCCTTCCCGCCCGCTCACCCAGGCGAACAGGACGATGCCCACGACGATGGCCACGGCGCCCAGGCCAGAGACGGCACCCGGCAGCGCTTCATGCAGGAAGCTCACGCCGATCGCCGTGGCGAAGAGCAACTCGGCCGCCTGCATGGCCTCCACGGCGGCCAGAGCCGTGGGCTGGCGGCCGACCCGTTCGGTCGCGTGGAAGAACAACACGGTGGCGATGACGCCCGAAGACAGTGCAACACCCCCGGCGAGAAGCGCCTCATGAGGCGTGGGCGGTCCGACTGTCGCCCACGTAGCCGCCGCGAACACCAGCCAGAGCGGCCAGCTCGCCAGGGTCATGCCGAACACGCGCTGCACCGGTCCCAGCCGGGTGCCGGTGTGTTCCAGGTGGAGAAGGATCTTCCGGTTGCCCAGTGGGTAGGCGAACGCCGCGAGGACGACGGCACCAACCGCGAGCCACGCCGACAGATCCAGTGACCCATGGGCATTGCCGAACTGGAGGAGCATGACGCCGGCGACGATCAGCGCGCCGATCGCCAGGGCGCCGCCGTGCCAGCGGGCGCGCTCGTCGCGATAGATAAACGGAGCCATCAACGGCCCGGCCAGCACGGTCATCTGGAAGCTGCCGGCGATCAGCCATGAGGGGCCACTGGAGGCCGCCCACGTCAGCGGCACGCCGAACAGCACGAAGCCGACGGAACTCCAGCCGAGCCATGCCCGCGGGTGTGAGCGCAATTCGGAAGGAAGCCTGCCCAGCCCACCCTGGAACGGGAGCACGATAGCCAGCAGCGGTAGCGTGAACAGGTAGCGCAGGATCACCGCCCATTGCCAATGGCCACCACTGCTGACGACGGCACGGTTGAGCACATAGGTAAACGTGAAGAACAGCGCCGACAGCAGCGCGATCGCCACGGCCTTCAGGGCGGTGGAACGCATGGGGAGCCTTGCGGGGGTGGAACGAACCCCGACTATGCCAGCCGGCGCACGCCTTCGTCAGCCGCTTCGTTGAGCTCGTTGAGCTCCAGGAACAGCTCCTGCAGGTCACCGCCGATAGAGCGGCCATCGACCACGAGCCCCACTGAACCCTTCACGCCCGCCACCGGGCAGCAGCCATCCGCGATGCCGAGCAGGTTGGCGGTGGTTTCGACCATGACCTGGCAGACGATATCCATAAGGGTCGCCTTGCCGTTCTCGTCCAGTGCCTGGAACAGCGAGAGCGCCCGGACCCAGTGCGGGTCGACGGCCTGGTCGGGCGACATCCTGAACAGGTCCGCGTAGACCGCGAGGTTGTCGCGAACCACGGCATCCTGCAGGGCCTGAACGAAACGTTCGGCGTTCATGGGGGTGTTACCGGTGAATGGGGGATGCGCTTTAGATGGTGGCTGGTGGCGCGGAGTCAATCTCCCCTGGGGCATCGTTCAGGATGGCGCCACGGAGAGCATCGCGCGCAAGCGCGCTCCCACGGTCCGGTGGTAGCTGGCGGCGCGGTAGTAGCGGACTCAGTGGTTTTCGCGGTTCATTCGGCGGGGGCGGCGGTGCGCCGGCACGTAGCCTGGCCAGATGGCGTCGTAGAAATAGCGTTCCTGGGCGCTGGGCGGCTCGTACGGCTTGCTGGCCGCCGGTATCCGCTTTCGCAATGAGGACTCATTGTGCTCGGCCCAGCGCATGATCATCCGCTGCATCAGGGAGACGCCCCGCAGCGTCATCCCCTGCCCCGCCCTGGGCCCATAACGCCAGCGAACGACCCAGCGATCGCCCTGCGGGCTGACACGCGCGAACGCCCGCGTGGTCCCTTCCAGGATCGCGTATTGCCGTTCCCCCATTTGCACCCAGTGGACCATCGCCATGGGGGCGACGTTACGCAGGCGCAGTCTCAGATATGTGGACGGAGTGCGCCGGGTTTCTTAAGTACGTGGCCCAAGCAACTGATTAGCCTGTGGGAGCGCGCTTGCGCGCGATGTGAGGTGCCGCGAGCACCCATCGCGTGCAAGCACGCTCCCACAGCACGCTCCCACAACAGCACGCTTCTACATGGGTTCGAGGTGGGTGATTAGCAGGCGGACGCTTTCGCGGCCTTGCCAGTCGTTGACCGTCAGTTCGTAGGCAGCGCGGAAGCGTTGCGGTGGCGGGGTGCCGTCGTAGCAGCTGAACATCACCGCATCCAGCGGTGCGCCGCCCTGTTCGTGGCGGAGCTGGAAGCGGAGGTGCTTCGTGCCCATGGGCTTCCATGAGGCGCATTCGAAAACGTTCTCGAACAGCGGTGCGGGGAACGCCTGGCCCCAGGGACCGGCGAAGCGAAGCTGTTTCGCGAGGTCGAGCGTGTGGTCGCGGTAGTCGAGTTCACCATCCGTATGCACGATGGCCTGAAGGCGTTCGTCGTCGAGATGCGCACGTGCGGTCGCGTCGAAGATCGCGGCGAAACGGGCGAATTCCGCGGCCTGCATGCTGAGGCCGGCCGCCATGGCGTGGCCGCCGAAACGCAGGATCAGGCCCGGATGCTTCGCATCGATCTCGGCGAGCGCATCGCGGATGTGGAAGCCGGGGATCGAACGCGCGGAGCCACGTAGCTCGTCGGTGTCGTCACCCGCTGGCGCGAATGCCATCACCGGGCGGTGCAGCTTTTCCTTCAGCCTGGAAGCGACAAGGCCGACGATGCCCGCGTGCCAGCCTGGATCAAACAACGCCACGCCCACGGCATCGACGTGCGCGGCGCGGGACACCATGGATTCGGCTTCCTCGACCATGCCCGCCTGCATCTCGCGGCGTTCCTGGTTGATGGCGCTGAGCTGTTCGGCATAGCGACGGGCGATGCCGGTGTCATCGGTGAGCAGGCAGGCGACGCCGAGCGACATGTCTTCGAGACGCCCAGCCGCATTGAGGCGCGGACCGATAGCGAAGGCCAGGTCGGTGGCAGTCACGGTGGCGACCGAGCGATTGGACGCTTCGATCAGGGCGGTGATACCCGCGCATGCCTTGCCGGCGCGCATGCGCTTCAGGCCGGCTTCGACGAACACACGATTGTTGAAGTCGAGCGGCACGAGGTCGGCGACCGTTCCCAGCGCAACGAGATCAAGCAGCGTACCAAGGTCGGGTTCGGCACCTTCAGCGAAACGCCCGGCCTCGCGCATCGCCGCGCGTACGGCGAGCAGCAGGTAGAACATGACGCCGACGCCGGCGAGCGCCTTGCTCGGGAACGCATCGCCATCGAGGTTCGGGTTCACCATCGCATCGGCGGCGGGCAACGTATCGCCCGGGAGGTGATGGTCGGTGATGAGCACGCGGATGCCGCGCGCATGCGCAGCGGCCACGCCCGCCACGCTGGCGACGCCATTGTCGACGGTGACGATCAGGTCGGGCGCCGGCTCCAGCGAAGCGACGAGCGCTTCGCTCAGGCCGTAACCGTGGACGAAGCGATTGGGGACCACGTGGGACACGTGCTTCGCGCCGAGCAGGCGCATGCCGCGCTCGGCGACGGCGGCGCCAGTCGCGCCATCGCAATCGTAGTCACCGGCAATGACGATGCGCTGGTCGTTATCGATCGCTTCGATCAGCAAGGCCACGGCGCGATCCATGCCGCCCAGCAACGTGGGCGAATGCATGCGCGCGAGGCGGTGTTCCGCACCATCCGGCGTACAGACGCCGCGCGCGGCGTAGATGAGCTGGATGACGGGATGGATGTGCGCGGGCCAGCCGCTGGGGGCGCTCTCGGCGGTGCGCTGGCGCCAGGTCTTCACGGCGTCGCCTTGCGCCAGAAGCGCAAGCGGTGGGACTTGTGCAGGACCGTGCGGCGGCCGTCGGCGAACGACAAGCGGAGTTCGCCGCCGTTGGTGAGGCGGCTCTCGAGGAACGGCCACCAGGTGCGGTCGAATTCCGAAGGTTGTACATCCTGCAGGTCCAGGAGTTCGGCGTGGCCTGCCCTGCCTGCGGTGGGGATCGCGCGCGAGCGCGCTCCCACAAGGGTGTCGCGGGGCAGGACTTCCACGCCGGCTTTGTGGCCTAGTGCCCAGACCAGGAGGTCGTCGCTGTAGATGCGGGACTGGCCGCATTCGACCCATGCCGGCAGCGTGCCGGCGCCCCACAGCCAGACGCTGTTGATGGGCGGCAAGCCATCCATCTGGCGTGCGCGGTTGGCCGGATGGTTGTGCAGGACCACCTGGGCTTCGTTGAGCAGCGCGCGCCAGCGGCGACCGTCTTCGCCCTTGGGGAGCTGTTCGAACAGGTCGGCACCCAGCGCCTCTTCGGGTTCGGGAAACGCCGGCACCTGGACGTAGTTCGGCACCTTGAGCTGCCAGTGCTGGGGATCGCCCACCATCAGCGCCATGCCCTCTTCCACGAACGTATCCTGTAACGCAGCGACCATGCTGGATGCGTCGGCGCTGCTCACCGCAAGGTTGCCGCAGCCGAGCAGGCGCGCGCCACTGAGTTCGGGCTGCACCCAGGCCGGGTCCGCACAGACCCACAGCGCATCCCCTGCATCACCGGCCACGCTCTGCCGGATCAGCGCCGCGACAGGGAGCGGGCCATCGGGCCAGCGAAAGCATTCCGACAAGGCGTGCATGTAGCCGGGCGTCGCCGCCGGCAACGACGTGCCACGCGCCAGCCACTGGTTGAACGCCGCAACGAAGCTGAGCTTGTCGCGGCCGGGCAGCAGCACATTCAACACCTGCGCCATCATCAGTCCTCGATTTTTTCGAGCAGTTCCATCCATTCGAACTCGAGCGATTCCTTCTCGCCGCGCAGTTCGGCCTGGCGCTGGCCAAGCCGCGCGAGCTCGGCGGTCGGGCCGCCGTAGACGGCTGGATCGGCGAGCTTCGTTTCGATGCCGGTGAGCTCCTTGTCCATGGCCTCAACGAGCGATTCGATCTTCTTCACCCGGGCGCGCATCGGCTTTTCCTTCTCGCGCTCCTCGGCGGTGAGCTTGCGCTTCTCCTTCGCCTTTTCCTTCACCGGCGCATCCGCCGGGGCGGAAGCGACTGCCGCCGTCTTGCGCGTGGTCGCACGCGTGCGCAGCCACTTCGCGTAATCGTCGAGGTCCCCGTCGAACGGACCCACCTCGCCATCGGCGACGCGCCAGAACTCGTCGCAGACCATGCCGAGCAGGTGGCGGTCATGCGAGACGAGGACGAGTGCGCCGTCGAAATCGGACAACGCGTCGGCCAGCGCTTCGCGCATGTCGAGGTCGAGATGGTTGGTCGGCTCGTCGAGCAGCAGCAGGTTCGGCTTGTCCCACGCGATCAGTGCCAGCGCGAGACGCGCGCGCTCACCACCGGAGAACGCATCGACGTGCTCGAACACGCGGTCGGCCGGGAAATTCCAGGTGCCGAGGTAATCGCGCAGCACCTGCTGGCCGGCAATGGGCGCCTTGTCCTGCAGGTGATCGAACGCGCTCCAGCCATCGTGCAGGCTCTCCACGGTGTGCTGGGCGAAGTAACCGATCTTCAGGTCCTTGTGGAACGGACGTTCGCCGGCCATCGGCTCGAGTTCGCCGACGAGGGACTTCACCATGGTGGACTTACCCGCGCCGTTCGGGCCGAGCAGGCCGATGCGGTCGCCCGCCTCCAGGCCGAAGGCGATGTCTTTCAGCACCACGCGGTCGCCGTAGCCTGCATCCACATGGTCCAGGCGCAGCATCGAGGTCGGCAGGCGCTCCGGCTTGGGGAAGCTGAAGCTGAAGGGACGCTCGGCGCGCACCGCTTCCGTGCCGCTCATCTTTTCCAGGCGCTTCATGCGCGACTGGGCCTGCTTCGCCTTGCTGGCCTTTGCCTTGAAGCGGTCGATGAAGGACTGCAGGTGGGCGCGCTCGGCCTGCTCGCGCACGTGCGCGATCTGCTGCTGGCGCAGGTGCTCGGCGCGCTGGCGCTCGAACTGCGAGTAGTTGCCGGTGTACAGCTTCGCGGTGCCGTCGTGCAGGTGCAGGGTGTGCGTCGTCACCGCGTCGAGGAACTCGCGGTCATGCGAGATGATCAGCAGGGTGCCCTGGTAGCGGCGTAGCCACTCTTCCAGCCACAGCACCGCATCGAGATCGAGATGGTTGGTCGGCTCATCGAGCAGGAGCAGGTCGGAGGGCGCCATGAGCGCGCGGGCCAGGTTGAGGCGCACGCGCCAGCCGCCCGAGAACGAGGCAACGGCCTGCTCATGGGTTTCCGGGCTGAAGCCCAGGCCGTGCAACAGGCGCCCGGCGCGGGCGCGGCCGTCGTAGCCGTTGACCTCCTCGATGCGCAGGTGGGCCATGGCCACCGCCTCGAGATCACCGGCATCGTAGGCGTCCTGCTCGGCCTTCAGGGCCGCGGCCACCTCGACGTCGCCACCCAGCACGTAGTCGATCGCGGCATCGGGCAGGGCCGGGGTTTCCTGGGCCACCGAGGCCATGCGCACCTTCGACGGCATGTCGAGGTCGCCCTTCTCCGGTTCCAGTTCGCCCTTCAGCGCGGCGAACAGGGTGGATTTGCCACAGCCGTTGCGGCCGATGACGGCCAGGCTCCACCCGGTCTGGATGGTGAGGTCCATCTTGTCGAGCAGGGTACGGGTGCCCCGGCGCAGGGCGAGGTTACGAAACGAGATCATGGCGGGCCGAAGAAGGCGAAAGGCGACTGCGCATGATAGCTGCCCTGCCCGCTGGCGTCGCCCGAATGCGACTTGGGGCACAGCCGTGAAGATGGCCACGCGCCGCCCATGGCGCGATTTCGGGCGATCTGTTAAAACGCTGTCCTGCGCCGCATGGGGAGCGCGACGGAGCCATCATGAACACCATCAAGCCTGTTTTCACCGCGATCGCCCTGGCCCTCGTGGCCGTTGCCGCGGCTCCGACCGCCCGTGCCGGCGATACCCTCCTGATGCAGCGCGTGCAGCAGGAGAAGGGCATGAACCTGCCGAGCAAGGGCATGAGCATGGCCGAAGTGGAGCGCCGTTTCGGTGCGCCGACCTCGAAGCTCGATGCCCGCGGTGGCGGCAGCCACAAGCAGCCGGTCATCAACCGCTGGATGTATCCGGGCTATATCGTCTATTTCGAGAAGAGCCACGTGATCCACACGGTGCTCAATACGCCGGCGGGCAACAACACCAACCCGCAGAACCCGAAATAACCCGGTCGGGCAGCGGTCATCGGGAAGCCTTACAATAGCGGGCTTCCCTTTCCCGACCCCGCCCGCCATGACGAACCCCGCTTCTTACCGCCTGCCCGCCGAATGGGAGCCGCAGGCCGGCGTACTCATCGCCTGGCCGCATGCCGGTACTGACTGGGCCGATCGCCTCGAAGGCGTCGAGACCACCTATATCGCCCTGGCCGCCGCGGTTACCCGCTTCGAGCCGCTGCATATCATCGTGGCCGATGCCGGGCTGCGCGAACGCGCGCGGCTGGCGATCGAGGAAGCCGGCGCCGACATGTCGCGCGTGCACTTCATCGAGCTGCCCTACGACGACACCTGGCTGCGCGATTCCGGCCCGATCACCCTGACCGGCCCCAACGGCGTGCTGCTCAACGATTACCGCTTCACCGGCTGGGGCGGCAAGTTCGGCGCCGAGCAGGATGACGCGATCATCGCCGGCCTGCTCCAGCGCGGCGTGCTCAGCGGCCTGCCGCACAAGCGTATCGACTGGGCACTGGAAGGCGGCGGCATCGAGAGCGACGGCAAGGGCACGATCCTGACCACCTGGAAGTGCCTGGTGCAGCGCCACCCGGATCTCTCCCGCGAATCCATGACCGACACGCTGGCTACCACCCTGCACGCCGACCGCGTGCTGTGGCTGGAGCATGGCTATCTTGAAGGCGACGACACCGACGCCCATATCGATACGCTCGCGCGCTTCAGCCCGGATGGCGGCATCGTCTTCCAGGCCTGCGACGACGCCAGCGATCCGCACTTCGAGGAACTGGGCCAGATGGCCACCGAACTCGCCGAGCTGCGTTCGCCGGAAGGTAAGCCCTATGTGCTGCACCCCCTGCCCTGGGCCCAGCCGATCATCGACGAAGGCCGCCGCCTGGCAGCGTCCTACGCGAACTACCTGATCGTGAATGGCGCAGTGCTGGTGCCGGCCTATGGCGACCGCGTCGACGCGGAAGCGGCCCGGATCATCGGGCTGGCCCACCCGGGCCGCGAAGTGGTGCAGGTGCCGTGCCGCCCGCTCATCTGGCAGAACGGCAGCCTGCACTGCATCACCATGCAGTTGCCCGCCGATATCGCCAAGTAAGTTATTCCGAGGACAGACAACCATGACCCGCAAGACCCTCAAGGTCGCCCTCCTCCAGGAAACCGACCGCGGCAGCCGCGATGCCAACCTCGATGCGATCGAGGCTGGCCTGCGCGAGGCTGCGAAAGCCGGCGTCGAGCTCGTGCTGCTGCAGGAGCTGCATAACGGCCCGTACTTCTGCCAGCACGAGAGCGTGGCGGAATTCGATCGCGCCGAGACGATCCCCGGCCCGGGCACCGACCGCATCGGCAAGCTCGCCGGGGAGCTGAAGCTGGTGGTCGTCGCTTCCATCTTCGAGAAGCGCGCCACCGGCCTGTACCACAACACCGCCGTGGTCTTCGACCGCTCGGCCGTCATCGCGGGCAAGTACCGCAAGATGCACATCCCGGATGATCCGGCGTTCTACGAGAAGTTCTACTTCACCCCGGGCGACCTCGGCTTCGACCCGATCCAGACCTCGGTCGGCAAGCTCGGCGTGCTCGTGTGCTGGGACCAGTGGTATCCGGAAGCCGCGCGCCTGATGGCGCTGGCCGGCGCCGATATCCTGTTCTATCCCACCGCGATCGGCTGGGATCCGAACGACGACGACGCCGAGAAGGCGCGCCAGCGCGAGGCATGGATCACCGTGCAGCGCGGCCACGCCGTGGCCAATGGCCTGCCCCTGCTCTCGTGCAACCGCACGGGTTACGAGGCGGATCCGTCGGGCGTCGGCAGCGGCATCCAGTTCTGGGGCTCCAGCTTCGTCGCGGGTCCGCAGGGCGAGTTCCTCGCCCAGGCCGGCACGGACGGGCGTGAGCTGCTCATCGTCGATATCGACATGGAGCGCAGCGAGCACGTACGCCGCATCTGGCCGTTCCTGCGCGATCGCCGCATCGATGCGTACGGCGACCTCACCAAGCGTTACCGCGATTAACCCCTAAGGACCACCGACGCGCATGCAGCCCGCCGAGCACGACGCCCCCCTCCCCGCGGCCCTGGAAGGCCAGCCCATCGAGCGCATGCGGCGCGACGGGGTCGACTACGTCATCCTCGGCACGGCGCATGTTTCGCGCGCCAGTGTCGATGCGGTCAACGCGTTGCTCGAGACCGAGCACTTCGACGCCGTGGCGGTGGAGCTCTGCGAAAGCCGTGCGCACGGTATCCGCGACCCGGAAGCCTTCAAGCAGATGGACCTGTTCCAGGTCATCCGCCAGGGCAAGGCCGGCATGGTCGCGGCCAGCCTGGTGCTTGGCTCGTTCCAGAAGCGCCTGGCGGCGCAGTACGGCATCGAGCCGGGTGCGGAAATGAAGGCGGCGATGGATGGCGCGGATACGCGCGGCATCCCCGTGTGGCTGGTCGACCGCGAGGTCGGTACCACGCTCAAGCGTGCGTGGCGCAGCGTCGGTTTCTTCCAGCGCTTCGGCCTGCTGGCCGGCATGCTTGGCAGCGTGTTCGAGCGCGAGGATATCGCCGAGGCGGATATCGAGAAGCTCAAGCAATCCGACCTGCTCGAGAGCGCGTTCAGCGATTTCGCCAAGGATTCGGCCCCGCTCTACCGCGCGCTGATCGCCGAGCGCGATGAGTTCATGGCCGCGAAGCTGCGCGAGAACGGCGACCGGATGGACGAAGCCGCTCCGAGCCGCAAGGTGCTGGTCGTGATCGGCGCGGGCCACCTCAAGGGCATGAGCCACGAGCTGGGCCACCAGCACGGTGTGCCATCGGCACTCGCCGACGAGCTGGCGGTGACGCCACCGCCGGCGAAGTGGCCGAAGTACCTTGCCGTGGGCATCGTGCTGGCGATCTTCGCCGTCATCGGCTACGCGTTCTATCGCAACCCGAGCCTGGGCAAGGAGGCGCTGCTCAACTGGGTGCTGCTCACGGGTGGCCTCTCGGCACTGGGCGCACTGATCGCCGGCGGGCATCCGCTGAGCATCATCGCCGCGTTCGTCGCGGGCCCGGTCAAGCCGTTCCGCCCGGGCATTCCCTCCGGCGCCGTCAGCGCCATGGTCGAGGCGTGGATCCGCAAGCCCCGCGTGGTCGACTTCGAGCAGCTGCGCGATGACATCACGCACTGGACCGGCTGGTGGAAGAACCGCGTGGCGCGGACCCTGCTGAATTTCTTCCTGGTCTGCATCGGGACGATCGCCGGCGAGTACATCGCGGGCATCCATATCATCCGGTCGTTGCTTTGACCCCGCCGGTTGTCGGCCGCCGGAAGGCGCCTCTATACTCCAATGGCTACTTTCCACCCCCGGCCCCGCCCGGTACCCAGGGAACCATTGATGAAGCGTCTGTATCTGTACGGTCTGATCGCTGTAGCCATGTGCGCCAACGCCGCGCACGCAGAAGGGGATAAAACGAGGGGACGCCAGCTCGTGTACACCTGCCAGGGTTGTCACGGCGTACCCGGTTACTCCAACGTCTACCCCTCGTACCACGTGCCGCACATCGCCGGCCAGAACGAGCAGTACATCGTCAACGCGCTGAAGGACTACCAGAAGGGCTTCAAGGCGCCTGGCACGGGCCGCACGCATCCCTCCATGGGTGCCCAGGCCGCTAGCCTGTCGGACAAGGACATCGCCGACATCGCCGCCTACCTTTCCAGTCTCGCCCAGTAAGCCGCCGAGGACGCATGATGATCCGTGGGTTCACCCTGACACTCATCGGCGCCGCGCTGGCGCTGACCGCTACCGCCACGCTTGCCTCTGGCGACCCCGCTGCGGGCGGCAAGAAGATCGCCACCTGCGTGGCCTGCCACGGCAAGGATGGCAACTCGGTCGACCCGCAGTACCCGCGGCTTGCCGGCCAGTACGCCGACTACCTCGCCCAGGCGCTGCACGAGTACAAGAATGGCAAGCGCGATAACCTGGTCATGAAGGGCTTCGCGGCCACGCTGTCCGACCAGGACATCGAGGATATCTCCGCGTATTTCCATACGATGCCGACCAAGCTGAGCGGGCTCGAGCACCACGTGCAGGGCGACTAAGCCACCCTGTCGCTACGCTCACGCGCAAATAAGCCCGCTCACGCGGGCTTTTTTGTGGCCGTCGCAGGAGCCCACCCTGTGGGCGACATCTTTCGCGGCGACGCTACAGGCCCTGTTGCCCTATCGCGAACGGCGTCGCCCACAGGGTGGGCTCCTACGAGGGGAACGCAAGCAGCGGCTAGCCCGCCTTGCGTTCGAAGTAAGGCTTCTCGCCGGTGGCGTGGTCGGTGACGTCGCGCACCTCGGTCACTTCGGGCACGCGCTCGCGCAGGGTCTTCTCGACGCCGTTCTTCAGGGTCACGTCGACCATGCCACAGCCGTGGCAGCCGCCGCCGAAGCGCAGCACGACGACGCCCTCGGCAGTGACCTCGACCAGCGAAATGCGGCCGCCATGCGAGGCGATGCCGGGGGCGATTTCAGTCTCGAGCACGTACTTCACCCGCTCGACCACGCCTGCGCCCTCACCCGGGGCCTCGCCCTTGATCCGCGGGGCGCGAATGTTGAGCTGGCTTCCCGTGGGGGTCATCTCGTAGTCGATGTTCGCCGGATCGAGCCAGGGCATGCTCTCGCCGTCGACATACAGGTTGAAGCCCTGGCATTCGATGGTCCATTCATCGCCGGTGAGTTCGCCCGGGGCGCAGAACTCCAGTTCGCACTGGGCCGAAGGGGTGCCGGCCGCGACGACGCGCAGGCGTACGCCAAGCCCATCTTCGCCCTGCTGGGCGATCAGCCGCTGGAAATGCGCCTGGGCGCGTTCCGTGATATCGATCATGGTGACTCCGGAATACCTGCCCGGCGCGGGGATCGCTGGGAAACAAGACCATTTTAGTACGGTTTCGATCTGGGCGCGCCCTTTTGACAATTCAACCGCGACCATCGACGCTTCGCACCTTTCCCCGGATGGACACCCCGCCATGTCGCTTTCACCGCTCGCCACCCAGCACTGCCAGCCGCGCAAGGGCGCCGAACATGCGCTGGACAGCGCCGCCATCGACGGTTACCTGAAGGACCTGCCGGGCTGGAAAGTGAGCGAGGACGGCAAGGCGATCGTGAAGGACTTCCCGTTCAAGGACTTCCACCACACCCTGGGCTTCATCAATGCGGTGGGCTTCATGGCCAACCAGGAAGACCACCACCCTGACCTGGAAGCGGGTTACGGCCATTGCCACATCCTCTGGTCCACCCACGATGTGGGCGGCCTGTCGCTGAACGATTTCATCTGCGCCGCACGCGTCGAGGCCCTGCTCGATCGCTGACGTGCCACCGCGCCACTATCGCGTGCCTGGGCTGGCCATGGCCGCCCTGGCCGTGGGCGCGTTTTTCCTTCTGCCGCTGCTGGCCGCCTCCGTGGTGCGCGCGGCGATGGAAGCGGATGGCGCGGCAGACCGTGCCGCCTACGCCAGCGGGGCATCGCCCTGGTCGTGGCGTTTCCGCGGTCCGGACGACATCGTCGCCGGGAAGGTCTTCGGTGATGCGAAGGCGGCGGCGGATGATAGCGGCCTGATGGTCTCGCCCTACCGAACGGGTCGCGGCGAGATCGGGTTTCCACTCAGCCGCCAGGCCGACCTCCGGCGGCTCAACCTCCTTCGCCTGGACGCGATCGCCCACGACGGCGACTTCAGCGTCGTGGTGCGCCCGACCCTCGCTGCGCCGCTCGTCCGTGCCAGCATCCCGGAGCTGGCGAACCCCATCAGGCTGGATCAACTCGCCTGGCATGATCCCGCGGGGAGGCCGGCTCCTCCCCCTGAACGGGCTGCGATGCTCCGGCTGGCCTTTGTGCTCCCGCCCGGGGCGACCCTGATCCTGCGTGACGCGAGCCTTGCCCAGGCCGATGGTCGACCGCCCGAAGCCGGAGTTGCCCTTCCCCACGACATGACCGCCGAAGGTCTTTTGCGCTGGCGCGACCGCCAGCGTGCGGGCAACCCACTTGTCACGTTTGGCGACGCCGTGACCGCCACGCCCTGGCCGACGCCAGCCCGCTGGGCCATCCCGTGTCTCTATGGGCTGCTGTTGGGCGCGGGCGCCCTTGTCACCCGGCGCCGGGCGTCAACCACCCCGGCGGGCGATCTGGCGAACGCGGCCCTTGTCCTGGCCGGACCCGTCTGGTTCATCGCCAGCCTGGGCCTGACCATCCATGCCCCCGCGGCGCAGGCCGTATCAATGTTCGCGGGCGGTGTGGCTTACGCCGTCTTCCTTACCTGGATTCGAGCCGTGCCCCGCTGGCACTGGACGCGAGGATGGCACATGGCCGGGTGGCCCTTGCTGGCGATCCCCGTGGCCATCGGCATCGCCGCGGTGGCCGGCCATGCGCCGGTGTGGCCGCCGACCGGCCGCATCCTGCTCTATGTAGGCTGGGCGTTCTTCCAGCAGTGGCTGATGCTAGCCGTGGTGGCCGCCCTGCTGGCCCGGGCTTTGCCGCGTCCGGTCGCCGTGCTGCTGGCGGCGCTGTCCTTCGCCCTGCTCCACACGCCCAACGGCCTGCTGATGCAACTGTGCTTCGTCGCCGAACTGGGCTGGGCGTGGTGGTACCTGCATCACCGGTCATTGCTGCCGGTGGCCGTCGCCCACGCGGCCGCGGCGGTGATCATGCAGGCCTGCATGGCCGGCGGGGTGCTGCGCTCGCTGGAAGTCAGCGCGCGGTTCCTGTCGTGGGAGCCCACCCTGGGGGGGACCTCTTTCGCGAGGGCCTTCGGGGCCTGTTTGGTCGATACGAACGGCGTCGCCCCCCCGGTGGGCTCCTACCGCCCGCGGGCTGTCAACTGCGCAGATTGTCCAGGAACGTCTTCAGATCGTCGGGCAACGGCGCCGAAAAGTCGTAGTTCTTGCCGTCGAGGTCGAAGCTCATCCGGGCCGCGTGGAGGAACATCCGCTTCAGGCCCTTGGCGCGCATGCGCTTGTTGGCCTCGGGGTCGCCGTACTTGGGGTCGCCGGCGAGCGGGTGGCCGATGTACTGGGCGTGGACGCGGATCTGGTGGGTACGGCCGGTACCGAGGGTCGCCCGCATCAGGCGGCTGCCCGGGTACTGCTCCACTTCCTGGAAGAAGGTGAGCGACGGCTTGCCCGCGTCATCGACCCGGACCATCCGTTCACCGCCGTGCATGACCGACTTCAGCAGCGGCGCGTTCACGTCCAACTTCGCCTTGCGGGGGGTGCCGGTCATCAGGCAGAGGTACTGCTTCACCACCTGGTTGTCGCGGATGAGCGCCTGGAGCCCGGTAAGGCCGGCCCGGCTCTTCGAAAACACCAGGACGCCACTGGTATCCCGGTCGAGGCGATGGACCAGCTCAAGGTGCTCATTGGGGCGGGCGGCGCGGAGCAGCTCGATCGCCCCATGGCTGACCCCGCTGCCACCGTGGGCTGCAATGCCGACCGGCTTGTCGATGACCAGGAAGTGCTTGTCTTCAAAGATGATCGAGTCCGTGACGGCCTTGACCATGCCGCTCGGCGCGACACCCTCTTCCCTTTCGGCAACCCGGATCGGCGGGATCCGCAGCATGTCGCCGGCGGCCAGCCGGGTATCCGGTTTGGCCCGCTTGCCGTTAATGCGAACCTGGCCCGTTCTCAGGATGCGGTAGACCAGGCTCTTCGGCACCCCTTTGCACAGGGTCATAAGCGCGTTATCCACACGCTGCCCGTCCCTCTCGGGGCCGATTTCGACCAGCCGTACACCTTGGCCGCCGTCGAGGGAAGTTGCCGTCTGCATTGATAAAACTCGAAATTGATAGGATACTCGGCGAGCGTCAGGCTCCGCTGAAGACTTATCTCTCGCGGGGTGCCGGTTCCGTCGCGTAAGGCGAGTGTCACGCTATCCCGTCCGAGGGGTCGGGAGGTGGAAGACACCCCATATCGTAATGGTTCGGGTTGCAGTTGTCCGGTTATCTGTAAGAAACGGGATGGCTGCAAGGCGCTTATTCACGAATCACGCCGAGGCCAGGTATCGGCCCCGGAAACCATGCCGCTTAAAGCCTTACCGCTGCGGCGCGATCCCCGGCAGGCCGCCACATGGGCGCCACCGCGGCGCGCGGCCGCGCGGCAAGGCCGAGGAATCTACAATGAAGCGTATGTTGATCAACGCGACTCAGCGCGAAGAGTTGCGCGTGGCCATCGTCGACGGCCAGAACCTTTACGATCTCGACATCGAAATCCCGTCCCGGGAACAGAAAAAGGCCAATATCTACAAAGGCCGCATCACCCGCGTCGAACCCTCCCTCGAAGCCTGCTTCGTCGATTACGGCGCCGAACGCCACGGCTTCCTGCCGCTGAAGGAAATCTCCCGCGATTACTTCAATCCGAACGCGGAAGGTAAATCGAATATCCGCGAGCTCCTGAAGGAAGGCCAGGAGATCATCGTCCAGGTCGAGAAGGAAGAACGCGGTAACAAGGGCGCGGCCCTCACCACGTTCATCAGCCTTGCCGGCCGTTACATGGTGCTGATGCCGAACAACCCGCGTGCGGGTGGTGTGTCGCGTCGCATCGAGGGCGAAGACCGCCAGGCCCTCAAGGAAGCGATGGAGCACCTCTCGGTGCCCGATGAGATGGGCCTGATCGTGCGTACCGCCGGCATGGGCCGCGACGCCGAAGAACTCCAGTGGGACCTGGATTACCTGCTCCAGTTGTGGAAGTCGATTTCGGCCGCCGCGACGTCGCAGAAGGCGCCGTTCCTGATCTACCAGGAATCGAAGCTGTTCATCCGCGCCCTGCGCGATTACCTGCGTAACGACATCGGCGAGATCCTGGTCGACGAGGAATCGTTGTTCAAGGACGCGCGCGACTTCGTCCAGCAGGTCATGCCGAACAACCTGCGCAAGCTCAAGCTGTACCAGGACCCGACCCCGCTGTTCTCGCGCTACCAGATCGAGACCCAGATCGAGTCCATCTTCGAACGCAATGTCCGCCTCCCCTCGGGCGGTTCCATCGTCATCGACCAGACCGAAGCCCTGACCGCCATCGACATCAACTCGTCGAAGGCCACCAAGGGCAGCGATATCGAAGAGACGGCATTCAATACCAACCTTGAAGCCGCCACCGAGATCGCCCGCCAGCTGCGCATCCGCGACGCCGGCGGCCTCATCGTCATCGACTTCATCGACATGGACAGCCCGCGCCACCAGCGCGAGGTGGAAGAGCGCCTGAAGGACGCCCTCAAGGCCGACCGCGCCCGCGTCCAGATCGGCCGCATCAGCCGCTTCGGCCTGCTCGAAATGTCGCGCCAGCGCCTGCGCCCGAGCCTGGGCGAAGCCACCCAGAACGTCTGCCCGCGTTGTGAAGGCCACGGCCACATCCGCAGCGTCGAGTCGCTGGGCCTGTCGACCCTGCGGCTTATCGAAGAGCACGCGATGAAGGAAAACACCGGGCAGGTCCTGGTGCAGGCCCCGCCGTCGGTCGCCAACTTCATGCTCAACGAAAAGCGCGCCAGCATCGTCGAGATCGAGCTGCGCCATAACGTCCACGTCGTGGTCGTCGCGGACGACAAGCTGGAAACCCCGCACCTCGAGATCACCCGTATCCGCGAGGCGGACATGGGCGAGCACAGCAAGCCGAGCTACGAGCGCACCACCCCAGTGGTCGCGACGGCCCTGCCGAAGATGGGCCAGATGCTGGGCAGCGGCGAGCAGCCGCTGGTGACCGGCGTGGTCCCCTCCTCGCCCGCACCCATCCGTGACGACGAGCCGGAAACGGCCGCCGCGCCGGTCCAGGCGACCCGCCCGGCCGCTCCTGCCGCACCCACCGGCGGATTCTTCTCGCGCCTGTTCAGCGGCCTGTTCGGTGGCGGCGCCAAGCCGGAGCCGGCAGCACCCGCGCCCGCCCCCACCTCGCGCCGCGAGGAGTCGCGCTCGGGCGGCCGTAACGATCGCAACGACCGCAACGACCGCAACCGCCGTGACGATCGCCGCGGCGAAGGCCGTGGCGAGGGTCGTGGCAAGGGCGAGCAGCGCCAGGGCCAGAACCGCAAGGACAAGGCCGAAGGCCAGGCCCGCCAGGGCCAGCAGCAGCAGCCCAAGCAGAAGCAGGAAAAGGGCCAGCAGCGCCAGGGCGAAGAGAAGAACCGCCAGAAGGACAGCCAGCAGGAGAAGGGTGGCCGCCAGGGTCGCCAGGACCAGCCGGAGAAGGCCCAGGCCAACGAGAACCGCCGCCAGCAACAGCCGCGCGGTGAGCGCCAGCCGCAGGGTGAGAAGGTCGAGAAGGTCGAAAAGGCCGCCGCACAGGCACAGCCGCAGCGCGCGCAGGCAGAAAAGCCGGCAGCACCGGCCGTCGCCCCTGTCGCCGACGAAACGCTGCTGACCGCACCGGTCGCCGAGCTGCCGGTCGCGGCAGATGAGTCCGTCAAGGCCGAAGGCGCCGATGGTGCCCAGGCTGAAGCCAACCGCGAGGCCGGTGAAGGCGGCCAGCGCCGCCGCCGCGGCCGTCGTGGCGGCCGTCGCCGCCGTCGCCAGGAAGATGGCGCCCAGGCAGGCGCGCTCGAGGGCGGCGCCGATGCCGACATGGACGATGACGAGGGTGACGACGAGGCCGGCACCGGTCGCGACAGCGCCAGCGTGCCGCCGGTGCTCGATACGCCGGAGGCCGCCGAGAACGCCATCAAGCTCGAGGCGCCGCGCACGGAGGCCACCCGGCCGTCCGAGCCGGGCGATGACGAGCACGTGCCGTCGGCACTTACCCTGCCCTCGCTGCCCAAGCTGCCACCCATCCCGGGCACGGCTGCACCGGCCGCCCAGGCACAGCCGTCGCATGAACCCGTCAGCCCGGCCGACTCGGTCGAGGTCCGCACCAGCGAGCGCCGCCAGACGGAATCGGATGCGCCGCTGAAGACGGCTCCGGCCGCCCCTTCGCATACGCCGGTCCCGGCCGCTGCCGCGGGTGAATCGGTGCTCGACGCGCCGGCGCGTGGCCTGCCCATCGACGACGTGCCCGCCACGCCTGCGGTCGAGCCCGTGAAGGCCGAAGCCGCTCCCGTGGTCGAGCCCGCTGCTCCGGTGGCTGAGCCGGTTAAGCCGGTCGAAGCACCGAAGGACGACGGCATCGCCCCGGAAGACGCCGCGGCTGCGCCGGTGGTGGACGCTGAGGAAGCTGCAAAAGCAGCCGAAGCCGTGAAGCCCGTCGCCGCTCCGGCCCCGGTTGCGGAGGCGCCGAATCCGGCACCGGCTCCGGTTCCCGTGCCGACGCCCGCTCCGGCCCCGACCCCTGCACCCGCCGCGGTAGCGGCCCCGGCTGAACCGGTCACGCCGAAGTCGCCGGAGGCGTCCAACGTCTCGCACGTGTCCCACGCCCCGGCTGCCCCCACGGAACAGCCGGGCTGGACGCCGCCGACCCAGGGCGACCTGCTGACGCGGCCTCGCCACGAGCCGCACGACGGCCAGCACTAAGCACGACGAAGCGACGGGGAGGCCAGGTGCCTCCCCGTTGCGTTCATGGCATCGAATTCCCCGGAGCGGACTGGCGGCCTAGCTGCCGACCTGGTGGTTGTGCGTATCGAGCAGGCCGTGGACGGTCATAAGGTGGGCAAGGCCTACCACGTGGTCCACGTGCAGCTTCTCCATCAGGCGCTGCTTGTAGGTGGAGACGGTCTTCGGGCTGAGGTTCAGCCGCTCGCCGATGGAAGTGAGCGGCATGCCGCGCACCAGCATCATCGATACCTCCATCTCACGGGTGGATAGCGAATCGAATGGCGAATCGGAGCCATCAAGCGTCGCCAGCGCCAGCTGCTGGGCCACCGTCGGGGCAAGGTAACGCCGCCCGCCGGCGACGGAACGCACGGCCGTCAGCAGTTCGTCCGCGGAACAACCCTTCGTGAGGTATCCCAGCGCGCCAGCGTCTAGCAGCCGCTTGGGAAACCGCGCGTCATCCACCACGGTGAGGATGACGATATTGGTGCGTAACTTGGCACGGATAACGCGCTCGGTGAGCTCCACGCCACTCATGCCCGGCATGTGCACATCGACGAGGGCGATATCCGGTGACTGCGCACGGATGAGGCGCAGTCCCTCCTCCGCGGTCCCGGCCTCACCCCTGATCCGGAGGTCAGCCTGCTGCTGCAGGATCATCCGGAAGCCGGTCCTGACCAGTTCATGGTCGTCGACCAAAACAACACTAATCATTCATTGCCCTCCCTGGGCCGACTTTACTTCTTTGCGCGCCCACTGCGCGCGGCCTGCGAACGCATACAATGCCAGATGTGCAGGCGTGACAACCAGCGCAGCCATATCATCAGGCACGGACAAACGGCGCTGTAGCGGCTTTCGCCGTCCCAGGTGAGGTGACAGTGCCCGGTCTTCGTGTCATCGTCCGACGCGAAAGTGTGTAGGCCAAGGAAGCATCATGGATGATCGTACCTATCTGCTCGGCAAGCTCGCCGCGCTGGAGATCGCATTGGAAGCCGCCATCTCGGCCCATCCCGAGCCCCGGGTGTTGACGCTCGCGCTATGCCAGGCCATGGCACGCCCCGCGCCAAGCCATCTCGCCACGGATCTGCGTGCCTTTACGGAAGGATGGCTGGCGATCGTGACGCCTTTATTGATCACGCACACGAAACCCGTGCGCAGCTCGCCACGACGCCGCACGAATTCGCTTCTTCATTAAGCGCCCCTGAGACGCTTCTCAGTCCGGTGCATCGAGCAACGCTTTCGCGTGCGCCTTCTTCGAGGCCTGGGCATCGATATAGCGACGCACCAGCACGATGCCAGCCAGGATCAGCAGGGTCGGCCACAAGCGCCCGCCCGTGGCCTTCGCCAGCAGCTTACCGGCGGCCATGGCGCCGATCGTGCTCGCGTGGTTGCTCGTTTGCGCCGTGGCCATGAGCGATCTCCCCAGCATCGGTGGACACCAGCCTCGCCAAGCGCACATTCGTGCGATGTGAAGCTGGCGGCGAGACCGCCTTCGCGTGCCTCACCAGATGCGTACGCGCTGCCCTGGCGGCAGGTATAAACGCATGTCAGGGTTAACCCGCCAGGCCGTGTTCCAGCTGTCCAGGTTGCGCATGGTCCACACGCGTTGCGTCCCGGGAGCGTGGCCGTTGGTCAGCAGCCGGCGGCGCAGGTCCGCGTCACGGTAACGGTAGCGCCACAACTGGGCCCAGCCCAGGAAGAAGCGCTGGTCGCCGCTGAATCCGTCGATGACGACCGCGCGCTGCCCTTCCGGTGAAGCCTTGTAGGCGTCGTAGGCGACGGTGAGGCCGGCGAGGTCCGCGATATTCTCGCCGAGGGTCAGGCCTCCATTCACGTGCGTGCCGGGCAACGGCTCGTACTGGTCGAACTGCCGCACCAGCGCCCCGGTCCGCTCCTTGAACGCCGCCACGTCGGCGGGCGTCCACCAGGTGGCCAACCGCCCGTGTTCGTCGTACTTCGCGCCCTGGTCGTCGAACTGATGGCTGAGCTCGTGGCCGATCACCGCACCGATACCACCATAGTTCACGGCCGCATCGGCATGGGGATCAAAGAACGGCCGTTGCAGGATGGCCGCCGGGAACGTGATGGCCACGGTCGGATAGTTGGCGAACGCATCGACCGTCATGGGCGTCGTCGTCCACTCCCAACGATCGACGGGCTTGCCGACGCGGCCGAGATCCCACGCATGCTTCCATTCGCGGGCCCGCATGGCGTTACCGAGCAGGTCATCCGCGCGCATGGCCAGCGTGCCGTAGTCGTGCCAGCGATCGGGGTAGCCGATGCGCGGACTGAAGTTGCGCAGCTTGGCGTGCGCGCGCTGCTTCGTCGCCGGCGCCATCCAGTCCAGCTTATCGAGACGGCGATCCATGGCCGCGATGATGTTGCGCACCATCGCGAGCGCCGCCGCCTTCGTTTCAGGCGTGAACCAGCGCGCGACATAGGCCTTGCTCACATCGTCGGGCACCGCATCCACGGCGAACTGTGCAGCCCGTTGTTCGCGCGGCTCACGCTGTTCGCTGCCCTCGAGCACCTTGCCATGGAAAGCGAAGTCCGCGTCGGCGACGTCATCGGGCAAGAGGTCGGCGTATGCATGGAGCGATGCCACTAGCAGCGCGTCGCGAAGCACGGGAACGGGCGTGGTCGCCACGAGCCGGTCGATGGCGGCAACGGCGTCCGGCTGCATCACGACGATGCGCGTGGAGGCATCCGCCGGTGCGCCAAGCAGCCGGTCGAAGCCGAGATTCGGCGACGCCGCCTGCAGCGCGCCGAGGTTCACCGGGTTATACGTACGCGTCGCATCGCGGTTCTGCAGCGGTGTCCAGCTGGCCTTCGCGATGGCCGTTTCGAATGCCATGACAGCGTCGGCACGCTTCTCCGTGCCGGTCTTGCCATCGGCCTGGGCAAGCATGTGGGCCAGCCATGCGAGGTACTTCGTGCGCGTTTCGCGCATGGGCGCAGCATCGTCGAGGTAATACGAGCGATCCGGCATGCCCAGGCCCGCCTGCGAAACGATCGCCGTATAGACCTCGGGATTGCCATCATCGGGCTGTACATCGACGGCTATGGGCAGGCCAATGCCCAGCCGCAATGCCTGCGGCAGCAGCGCCCGGTAGCTGGCGAGGTCGTGGATGGCGTGCACGCGATCGAGCCAGGGCTTGATGGGTGCCATGCCGCGTTGCTCGACGCGCTCGTGATCGAGGTAGCTCGCATACGCGGCGCCCATCCGGCTCGATGGGTCGCGTCTCGCCGCTTCCAGGATCTCGCGCACCCGCGCCGTGTTTTCGTCGGCCATGCGGGTGAACAGCGAGACCGTCGACCGATCCGGCGCGATGGGCGTCTTTTTCGCCCAGGTACCGTTCGCGTAGGCGTAGAAATCATCGCCAGGCCTGACCGTGCGATCCATGCCGGCCTCGTCGAATCCGAATCGGCCCGTCGCGGCCTGCTGTGCCGAGGTGGGCCCGGCCACGCAAAGAAGCGCGGCCGCAAAGGCCAGGCTGCGCGCCAGGCCGTGCCTGGTCATGTCGCTCTCGCTCATCGATGCTCCCATCCTGAATGCCTCGCGTATCAGCATAGCCCGGCATGCCCAGGGGCCGGGAATCGCCTTCCATCCCGGTCATTCCCGCATTCATCGGAAATCGCGCCACTTCGCGGGGCGCGGGACGGACACTCCGCTCACTCAATGACGATGGTCTGCGGAGGTAAGCATGGAACGGACCCGCTACGCTCGCCTGGGCTGCCTTGGCGCCTGCCTGTGCGCCGCGCTATTCACATCGGCCGTGGCCGCGGAGGGCCGGGCCAGCGCCGACATCGCGCTTTACGTGCGCCAGTGCGCCGCCGCCCTTGCCTGCAACGGCTCCTACCTGGTCGCGCGTTCGGGCGATGTCGTCTACGACGGGACCGTCGGCAAGGCATCCGCTGATCGCAGGTCGCGCCTGCTACCAGGGTCGGCTTTCGACATCGGCGCGATCGGCGAACAGTTCACGGTTGCTGCGGTGTTGCGGCTTGCCGAGCGGCACCAGCTCGCACTCGATGACGCGGTGAGCAAATACCCGCCAGGTTTTCCCGACCCCACCGTGACGATCCGTCAGCTGCTGACCCGCACCTCGGGGATTCCGGATGGTGCGAGCGAGAGGCAGCTGCGCGGCCTTGTCGCGAGCATCGCGGGACAGAGCTATGCCGATTTCGTGCGCGAGCAGTTCTTCGAGCCATTGGACATGCGGCACAGCTGGATACGCACCGCGACGAGTGGCGCGGACGATGATGCCCAACGCGCGCATGGGATGCGCATGACAAGGAATGGCTCGCTGAAGCCGATGGACGACACGACAGGATGCGACAGCAAAGGCCTCCATGGTACCTATTCGACGACCGGCGACCTGCTGCTATGGGCTCGTGCCCTGCAGGCGGGCAAGGTGGTCCCGAAGGAAGCATGGCGTGACGTGATGGGTGACGCACGCGTCTCGCAGGATGGGCGATGGGAGGGCTTCGCAAGCAACCTCACCGTCCTGCCGGATCAGGACACCGTCATCGTCATCCTGACGAACAACGACCGTCCCGAAGAAGTGCGCGATGCGCGTAACGCGTTCGTTGGCATCCTGCGCAAAGAGGCCAACCTGATCGTCGCCAGCGGGTAGCCCCCCCCCAAAAAGCGCAACTGGGAGGTTCATTCACCCACCAAGGCAAGGAAATTTTAAGCTATATTGGACACATAGCCACATTATGTCTATAATAGCGAACATGCCAAGAAAGCCGCCAGTCGTTTTTCCGCAAGAACAGCGCCTTCTCTCCGCGCTGGGAGAGCGGCTGCGCCTCGCCAGACTCCGGCGGAAGCTAAGCAACGCCGTCGTAGCGCAACGCGCCGGTATCTCGCGAACGACGCTATACAAGGTGGAAGGCGGCGATCCCGGGGCCACGCTGGGTTCCTATGTCCGGGTACTCGCCGTGCTCGGGCTCGAGAACGACCTCGAGACGCTGGCTGCCGATGACAAGGTGGGACGCAAGCTGCAGGATCTGGCTATGACGCCAACGCGTGCCGGTCGTGCGGGCAAGCACATCGCGAGGCCGACGCGCATGCCTTCCGATACGGAAGGCAAGTCATGAGTCCCCCAGATAAAGCGCTGGAAGTCTGGCTCGACGGTGATCTCGGCCCCGCCTGTCGTGTCGGCACGCTGGCCCATGATCGCGGCCAGATCCGCTTTCACTACGACCGCGCGTGGCTCGGCGACCCACGCGCGTTCGCACTCGACCCCGATCTGTCGCTCGACGAGCACCCCTTCTTTCCGAAACCGGAGCTTGGAAATTTCGGGATCTTCCTGGACTCCTCGCCCGATCGATGGGGCCAAACGCTTATGAAACGCCGCGAGGCCCTACAAGCCAAGGACGAACAGCGGGTGCCGCGCACACTCTACGCATGGGACTTCCTGATCGGCGTGCAGGACTTCACTCGCCAGGGTGCACTGCGATTTCGCCTTGCGGGAACGGAAGTCTTCCTCGGTAGCGACAAGATGGCAGCACCACCCGTCACTACGTTGCGCGAGCTTGAAGCCGTGGCGTACCAGCTCAGCAACCGCCGGATCGATGATCTGGACGCGTTGCGGAAATGGCTCGTGGTCCTCGTAGCCCCCGGCGCCTCCCTCGGCGGCGCTCGTCCAAAAGCCAACTTCACGGAAACCGACGGCTCACTCTGGATCGGCAAGTTTCCCGCACGGGACGACGACCGGGACATCGGGGCTTGGGAATATGTGGTGCATACGCTGGCCCGGAAAGCTGGCATCGATGTTCCTCCCGCCAGGCTGATCCGACTGAACAACGACTTTCATACCTTCTGCGTGCAACGCTTCGATCGCATCGAAGGCAAACGGCGATTCTATGCATCCGCCATGACGCTGCTGCGCAGGGACCAGAGCGAAGGCACGAGCTATCTTGAACTTGCTCAGTTCCTTCGCGCCCAGGGCGATGCCGCCAACGCGGATGCAGATCTTGCTCAGTTATTCCGCCGCGTTGCCTTCAACGTGGCGGTCGGTAATCGGGACGACCATCTGCGCAACCACGGTTTCGTACTGGGCGAAACCGGTTGGCGACTGGCACCCGCCTTCGACGTCAATCCAAACATCGACAAGGCAGAACACGTCTTGAACCTGGACGACGCTGACAACCGCCCGAGTCTCGAGACGGTACTGAACACTGCGGTGTTCTATGGCCTTTCCGAAGCGGAAGCCCGGCAGACCCTGGACGAGGTCGTGAACGCGGTCGACGACTGGCGGGAGGTCGCGCGACGAATGCGCATCAGCAACGCCGATATCGAACTGACTGCGGGAGCCTTCTCGGCTCATGCGGAATTTCGGGCGCCGTGAAAAAACAAAACCCCGGCGCAAGGCCGGGGTTTTGCAGAAAACTGGAGCGGGAAACGAGACTCGAACTCGCGACCCCGACCTTGGCAAGGTCGTGCTCTACCAACTGAGCTATTCCCGCGTCGTGAGCCGGCCATTATAGGGATCGGGAGGAGATTCGCAAGCCCCCTCCCCCATCCCGCTCACCCCATGCCGCGGGCGAGCTTCATGGCGAGGACCAGGGCGCCCACGCCCACGCCGACCGAGGCCGCCACGTAGGCCACGGCCAGGCCCAGCTGGCCGCGCTCATAGAGCAGCACCGTTTCCAGCGAGAAGGTCGAGAAGGTGGTGAAGCCGCCGAGGATGCCCGTGGCGACGAACAGGCGCAGCGACTGGGGCGACGTGCCCTGGGCCGCGAGCCAGCCGGTAAGCAGCCCCATCAGCGCCGAGCCGACGATGTTGATGAGCAGCGTGGGCCACGGAAAGCCCTGCCCGAGCAGGCGCATGCCGAACACGCTGATGCCATAACGGGCCATGGAGCCCAGGCCGCCACCGATGAATACCAGGAGATAACCCACGAAAACCTCGCGTCATTGAGAAAGGGCGACGCTCGTGGGACAGGCAAACGCCTGCCGTGGCACCGCGTCGCGGCCACTACGGCAGGAGCTATCAGCCAGACGGCGGTTATCGGGAAGCCCCATTCCCATCACGCACGAGCCTAAAGGCCGGTGCGCGCGCGTGCAAGCATCAGCTAGCGAACACGCGGGCGATCGCGTCGACCGGTTTGCGCAGCAGGGTCTCGTTGAATGCGAGATGCAGGCGGCCGTCATCCGGCTTCCCGACGAGGATATCCGCGTGGCGCGCGCGCTCGCGCAGCCCCTCGGCAATCTTCGGCTCGAGCACCGCGATAGCGATGTTGCTCGCGCGCTCCACGCGCTCGATGCGGATGCCCGGCATGCCGGCCAGCTTCGTCAACAACGCGTCACCAGCGGTGCGCACGCGGGCAAAGCGCTCACTAAATCCCTCGAGACGCTGTAGCGCGAGCACGGCCGCCGGGAAGCCGCGGAACAACGTGCCGCCGAAGATGTGGCGCACGTGCCGCGCGCGATCGATGCGGGCCTTATCGCCCGCGAGGATCGCACCGAACGGTGCGCCGAGGTACTTGTAGAGCGAGACATACACGGTATCGAACGGCGCCGCGTAACGCTTCGGATCGAACCCTTCCATGCCTGACATCAAGAGCAGCCGCGCGCCGTCCAGATGCATGCCGGTGCCGTTCTTCTTCGCGATATCCGCAATGCGCAGGATCGAATCGAGCGCGACGGTCGAACCATCCAACCGACGCACAGGGCTCTCCAGCGAAATGGCACCGATCTCCAGGGGGTAAGGGTCTTCCGAGCGCTGCTGATATGCCGCCTCGACCGACGCGACGAGCGCCTCCCCGGTACCGCCTTCGATCGGCACCGGGTTGATCCCGCTCAGCACCGGCGTCGCATCTTCCTCATCGCGGTAGACATGGCTCTCCTTCTGCAGCAGCAGGTGGCGGCGATCGCCGCACAGGATGCGCACGGCGATCTGGTTGGCCATGGTGCCCGTCGGCATGAACGCCGCATCCTCCTTGCCGAGCAGTTCGGCGAAACGCTTCTCCAGCTTTCCGACCGATCCCTCGTGCAGGTAGATATCGCCGACCTCGGTATCGCCCGCGATCGCCTCCTCTAGCCGGTGCGGAAGATAGATGGAGCGCGTCGGGATGTCATCGCCGACCAGGGCGACGACCTTTTCGACAGGTATCGGCTTCTCGGCGGCCGGGGCGGGAGCCGCGGCAAGGGCCAGTGGCGCGGCCCCCGCGGCCAGCGAAAGGGCGCCTAGCGGCACCGCCTGGAGGAACTCACGACGACTGACCATGGACGCCCTTCCCTTCGCTGTGGTGCGCGGAGCGTCACACGGAACCCACTACTCCGGCAACGCCCCACGCAGCGCTTCGGCATCGCGGCGCGGCGGCGCGCCGAACATGCGCGCGTATTCGCGACTGAACTGCGAGGCGCTCTCGTAGCCCACGCGAAACGCGGCGGTCTCAGCGTTCGCCGTGCCAGAGACGAGCAGGTGCCGCGCCTCGAGCAGGCGCAGCTGCTTCTGGAACTGCACGGGCGTCATCGAAGTGAGCGCTTTGAACTGGCGATGGAAGGCAGACGGGCTCAGCTGCGCGATGGCCGCGAGTTCGTCGATGCGCATGGCTTCCGCAAAGTTCGCGCGCAGCGCATGCACCGCGCTGAGGACGCGATGGGTGCGGCCATCGGCCAGTGCCACCTTTGCCACATCCGCCGCGTGGGGCCCGCTCAACAGCCAGTAAGCGATCTCGCGCATCACCAGTGGGGCCACGTGCGGAATGGCGTCCGGCGTCTCGAGCAGGCGCATCAGGCGGATCACGCAGTCGGCCAGCGGGCCATCGTAATCGGTGACGAACACGCCACGCGGCACCTGCGCCGATACCTTCACCGGCGTGGCCAGGCTATCCAGCACTTCGCTCATCAGCTTGCGATCGAGGCCGATGACGACCCCAAGGAATGGCTCGTCCGGGCTGGCCGCCACGACGCGGCTGAAGGCGGGCATCTCCACGCTCACCACGAGCGCCTGGCCCGGGCCGTACTCATACCGGCGGTGGCCGAACACGCTTTGCTTGCTACCTTGCGCCACCACGCACAGCGAGGGCTGGAACAGCAGCGCACCGGGCCGCTTCGGGAGGTCCGAGCGGAGGATGCCGACGTTGTCGATGGCGGTCATCCACGGGTTATCGCCGGGATGCGACTCGGTATAGCGCCGGACGAGGTCGATGAGGGACGGGTGCATGGGCGGCCTCCACGAAGAACGGCTGGCATCGTACCCAGCCTACGCTGCCTTGATGGGGGTGCAGGCAGGATCAGGCAAGAAGCGGCTGCCTTCCGGCATTCGGCCCCGCCACGCCAGGCCCTACCTTTTCCGTCACCCCCTTCCCCACCGGAGTTACCTCGCATGACCGCTTCCCAGGACACCACCCGCCGGATCGCCATCGTGACCGGCGGCAGCCGCGGCCTTGGCCGCAACACCATCGTCAATCTTGCCCGCCGTGGCGTGGGCAGCATCTTCACGTACCACTCGAACGAGGCAGAGGCGCGCGCCGCCGCCGACGCGGTCGCGGCAGAGGGCGCGAAGGCGGTGGCCATCCAGCTCGATACCGGTGACGCCGCCGCGTTCGACGGCTTCGTCGGCCAGGTGCGCCAGGCCCTCGCCAGCCTCGGCGCCGAGCGCTTCGACTACCTCGTGAACAACGCGGGCACCTCGCACCACACGCCCATCGCCGAGACGACGGAAGCGCAGGTGGATGCGCTGTACAACGTGCACTTCAAGGGCGTGTTCTTCCTCACCCAGAAGCTGCTGCCCTTGATCAACGACGGTGGCCGCATCATCAACCTGTCCAGCGGCCTCACCCGCTTCGCCATGCCCGGTAGCGCGCCGTACGCGGCGATGAAGGGCGCGATCGAGGTGCTCACGCGCTACTTCGCCAAGGAGTTCGCCGCGCGTGGCATCACCGCGAACACGGTGGCTCCGGGCGCCATCGCCACCGATTTCAGCGGCGGCATGGTGCGCGACAACCCCGAGGTGAACAAGCGCGTGGCTGAGTTCACGGCCCTGGGACGCGTCGGCGTACCCGACGATATCGGCCCCATGATCGCGAGCCTCCTCGCCGAGGAAAACCGCTGGGTGAACGGCCAGCGCATCGAGGTTTCCGGCGGCATGATGCTCTAGTCACGAGCCGACGATGGCCCGAGCGGCGATAATCGGCCCATGAAACCATCCAGGCCGAACCGCCGGACCATCCCGGACCACCACGTCAAGGTCCGCGGGGCACGCGAACACAACCTCAAGAACGTCGACGTCGACCTCCCGCGCGATGCGCTGGTCGTCTTTTCCGGGATCTCCGGATCCGGCAAGTCGTCGCTGGCTTTCGGCACGCTCTACGCGGAAGCACAGCGCCGATATCTCGAATCCGTCGCGCCGTACGCCCGCCGCCTGATCGACCAGGTCGGCGTGCCCGACGTCGATGACATCGACGCCCTGCCACCGGCGGTCGCGCTGCAGCAGCAGCGCGGGACGCCGGGCGCACGGTCATCGGTCGGCAGCGTCACCACGCTGTCGAGCATGGTCCGGATGCTTTACTCGCGCGCCGGCAACTACCCGGCGAACCAGCCCATGCTGTTCGCCGAGGATTTCTCGCCCAATACGCCGCAAGGCGCCTGCCCGCACTGCCATGGGCTCGGCCACGTCTATGAAGTGACCGAAGCCTCCATGGTGCCCGACCCGTCACTGACGATCCGCGAGCGCGCCATCGCGTCGTGGCCGCCGGCCTGGCACGGGCAGAACCTCCGCGACATCCTGGTCACGCTGGGCTACGACGTGGACATCCCATGGCGTGACCTGCCGAAGAAGCAGCGCGAGTGGATCCTGTTCACCGAGGAACAGCCGGTCGCACCGGTCTATGCGGGCTTCTCACCGGCGGAAACGCGAGCCGCACTGAAGCGCAAGACCGAGCCGAGCTACATGGGCACCTACATGGGTGCCCGGCGCTACGTGCTGCACACGTTCGCGACGACGCAAAGCGCGCTGATGAAGAAGCGCGTGTCGCGTTACATGATCGGCAGCGTGTGCCCCGTATGCGATGGAAAGCGGCTGAAGAAGGCTGCCCTGTCGGTCACGTTTGCTGGTCTCGATATCGGTGCGCTTTCGGCGTTGTCGTTCGACCAGATGGCAGAGGTGCTGCAGCCTGTGGCGGAAGGCCGCTTCGACGCCACGCCGGTTTCGCGCACCCGCAGCCGTGCCGAGGGCAAGAAGGACCTGGAGCGCCGGGTGGCCGAAGGCGGCCTGTCGCATGAAGGTTCATCCGATGTACGGCGCACACCCAACCTCTCCGAGGAGAAGCGGATCGCGGCCCAGCGCATCGCGCAGGACCTGCTTGCGCGCCTTGGGACTTTGCGTGACCTGGGCCTCGGTTACCTCTCGATGGATCGCGCCAGCCCTACGCTTTCGCCCGGCGAGCTGCAACGGCTGCGCCTGGCCACGCAGATTCGTTCGAACCTGTTTGGCGTGGTGTATGTGCTGGACGAGCCTTCCGCCGGCCTGCACCCTGCCGATGGCGAAGCGCTGATGTCGGCGTTGCTGCAACTCAAGCAGGCAGGTAATTCGATCTTCGTGGTCGAGCACGATCTCGACATGATGCGGCGCGCCGACTGGCTGGTCGATGTCGGGCCCGATGCGGGTGAACGCGGTGGTGAAGTGCTCTATAGCGGACCGCCCGCGGGCTTGAAGGGCGTCGCGGCTTCGCACACGGCGCGTTATCTGTTCGGCAAGGATCGCGTACCCGCGCGCCAGCCGCGCAAACCGGTCGGCTGGCTGCAACTTCGCGGCATCACGCGCAACAACCTGCACCGCCTCGACGTGGATTTCCCGCTGGGCGTGTTCACCGCCATCACCGGTGTGTCGGGCTCCGGCAAGTCCAGCCTGGTGAGCCAGGCGCTTGTCGAACTGCTCGGCGAGCATCTCGGCCAGGATGTCGCGGCCGCACCGGAGGAGACCGACGAGCCGGGCCCCAGTGTCATCGTCCGTACGGGCGGGCGCCTCCACGCCGGTGCGGAAGGCATCAAGCGCCTCGTGCAGGTCGACCAGAAGCCGATCGGCCGGACGCCGCGCTCGAATCTCGCCACGTATACCGGGCTCTTCGACCACGTAAGGAAACTCTTCGCCGCGACGAAGATGGCGCGATCGAAGCGGTTTGACGCGGGGCGTTTTTCGTTCAACCTGCCGAAGGGCCGCTGCGATACCTGCGAGGGCGAAGGCTTCGTCAGCGTCGAACTGCTCTTCATGCCGAGCGTGTATGCGCCCTGCCCGACCTGCCATGGTGCGCGGTACAACGAGCAGACACTCAAGGTGCAGTGGAACGGGAAGAATATCGCCGAGGTGCTGCGCCTCACGGTCGATGATGCCTGCGCGTTCTTCGCCACCGAGCCAGCGATCCTGAAGCCGCTGCAGCTCCTGCGTGATATCGGCCTGGGCTATCTCCGGCTCGGGCAGCCCGCCACCGAGCTGTCGGGTGGCGAGGCCCAGCGGATCAAGCTGGCTACGGAACTGCAGCGTCCGCAGCGCGGCGCCACGCTCTACGTGCTCGACGAGCCGACCACGGGGCTACATCCCTCCGACGTCGACAAGCTGGTCGCACAGCTGCAGGGACTGGTCGAGGCGGGAAACAGCGTCATCGTCATCGAACACGAAATGCGTGTCGTCGCGGGAAGCGACTGGGTAATCGATGTCGGCCCCGGCGCCGGTACCCAGGGCGGCGAGATCGTTGCGAGCGGGCCGCCCCGGGATGTCGCCAAGGTGGCGGGCAGCGTGACCGCACCGTACCTGGCGCGGGTCCTCGGCCCGTAGCGGCCACGGTACCCGCGCACCTTGCCTGTGGGAGCGGGGGGGGGGGGGGGGGGGGGTTTGGGGGGGGGCGAACCACGCCCCGCCCCGCCCCCCCCCCACCACGAGACAAACGCAAGGATAGGGGGGGTGGGGCGCCCCCCCCCCCGGCGGGCCG
>NZ_JBQCFT010000349.1:0-4765 GCF_051958795.1 Luteibacter sp.
AGGCGATGGAGCTGCTGATCAAGCAGATCGGCAAGCACAAGACGAACGCCGAGTTCCTGACCAGCGTCACGCTGACGTGAGGCCGGCCGCCGCGGGGGGGGGGGGGGGGGGGGGGGGGGGCCGCGCCCCCCCCCCCCCCGCCCCCCCCCCCCCCCCCCCACGACACCGCAGCCAGGTGACCCGGCATTCAGCCACCGCGTTTAAACTCGGGGGCATGAAGACCACCCTACTCCGCGCCAGCCTTGGCCTGGCCCTCGCCCTGCCCGCCGCCGCGTTCGCCGCGGACGTGCCGCAGTCGTTCACCGCCACCTACAACGTCCTCCAGGGTGGCTCGCCGCTGGGTAACGCCACGCTCACGCTGAAGCCGGCCGGCAACGGCCAGTTCGAATACAGCAACAAGGTCACCGGCACGTCGGGTCTCGCCGCGGCCATCGGCGCCAGCAGCTCCGAAGTGTCGCGTTTCACCTGGGCCGGCAAAGTGCCCCAGGCGGTCTCCTATAAGTACGACCTGCAGAACGCGTTCAAGCCGAAGAGCCGCACGCTGACCGTCAACGGCAACACCGTCCAGGTGCAGGACAACAGCAAGTCGTTTTCCTACCCGCATCAGCCCGGCATGGTCGACCGCAACACGCTGCCGCTCGCCCTGGGTGTCGCCCTGCACGGCGGCGCGAAGGAAGCGACCTTCCCGGTCGGCGTGAAGCAGGCGATCGAAACGCAGACCTTCAAGGTGGCCGCCAGCGAGAAGGTCACCGTGCCAGCCGGCTCGTTCCAGGCCGAACGCGTCGACCGCACCGACCAGGATCGCGGCTTCAACGCCTGGTACGTCCCCGCGAAATTCCCGGTGCCGGTGAAGCTGGCACAGAAGGATGGCGGCGACCTGACGCTCGAACTGGTGAAGTTCGAAGGCAAGTAAAAAGAAACCCGCCGATTGGCGGGTTTTGTTACGTAGGAGCTCCCCCTGGGAGCGCCGCCGTTCGCGGACGAGCCGCACGACCTGCAACGCCTTTGCGAAAGATGTCGCCCACAGGGTGGGCTCCTACAGTCCGATAGTCAGCCCGGCAGGCGGCGGATGCGGGCACCCAGCACGCCGAGCTTCTCTTCGATGTTCTCGTAGCCGCGATCGATGTGGTACACGCGATCGACCGTGGTATCGCCTTCGGCCACGAGGCCGGCGAGCACGAGGCACGCCGAGGCGCGCAGGTCGGTAGCCATGATCGGCGCACCGCTCATCTTCGGCACGCCGGTGATGATGGCGGTGTTGCCTTCAAGGCGGATGTCCGCACCCAGGCGCTGCAGTTCCAGCGCATGCATGAAGCGGTTTTCGAACACCGTTTCGGTGATGACGCCCACGCCCTCGGCCACGCAGTTGAGCGCGGTGAACTGCGCCTGCATGTCGGTCGGGAACGCCGGGTACGGTGCGGTCACCAGGTTCACGGCCTTCGGGCGGCGGCCCTGCATGTCCAGCTCGATCCAGTCGCTGCCGGTGCTGATGTGCGCGCCCGATTCCTCGAGCTTCTGCAGCACGGCATCCAGCGTATCGGCGCGCGCGCCACGCGCACGCACCTTGCCACCGGTCATGGCGGCGCCGACGAGGAAGGTGCCGGTCTCGATGCGATCCGGCAGCACTTCGTAATGGGCGCCATGGAGGCGCTCGACACCCTCGACGATAAGCGTGGAAGTACCGACGCCATCGATCTTCGCACCCATCGCCATCAGGCAGTGGGCAAGGTCGACGACTTCCGGCTCCTGCGCGGCGTTCTCGATGATCGTGGTGCCCGAAGCGAGCGTCGCGGCCATCAGGATGTTCTCGGTACCGGTGACGGTGACCATATCCATGACGATGCGCGCACCCTTGAGGCGGCCGGCCTTCGCCTTGATGAAGCCATTCTCCACCGTGATCTCGGCGCCCAGCGCCTGCAGGCCACGGATGTGCTGGTCGACCGGACGCGAACCGATGGCGCAACCGCCGGGCAGCGACACTTCGGCCTTGCCGTAGCGCGCGACCAGCGGGCCGAGCACGAGGATCGACGCACGCATGGTGCGAACCAGTTCGTACGGCGCGACGCAGCTGTTTTCCGGGCGCGGGTCGATGTGCATCTTCATGCGGTCGTCGAGGACGACGCGCACACCCATGCGGCCCAGCAGTTCAATAAAGGTGGTGACATCGTGCAGGTGCGGCACGTTGCCGATGCTTACCGGCTCATCGGCGAGCAGGCAGGAAGCGAGGATCGGGAGCACGGCGTTCTTGGCGCCGCTGATGCTCACCTCACCGTGAAGCGGCTGACCGCCACTGATAAGGATCTTTGCCATGATTTCTTTTTATGCCTTCGGGATGCGGAATACAGGGCGCGGCGCGATCAGGGGCGGCCGGCGGCTTCTTCCGGGGTAAGGGTTTTCAGGCCCAGGGCGTGGATGGCACCGCCCATGAGGTCGCCAAGGGTGGCGTAAACGAGGCGGTGGCGGGCGAGCGGCAGCTTGCCGGCGAACTGTGCCGAGATGACCTCGGCTTCGAAATGGACGCCGTCATCACCGCGCACGTCCACCCGGGCGCCGGGCAGGCCGGCTTCGATCAATGCCTGGATGCGGGCAGCGTCCATGGGGTCTCCGTGGGATGGGAAAGTCGCCGCGGCCGGGGGTTCCGAAACGGACCCTGAATCACCGGTCGATGGCAGCGACGATAAAATGAGAATATGTAATGGTAATGGAAATCCGGTGTCGCAGAAATGGACATTCCGGGTTGCCCAGGGACAGCCCCCAACCCGGACCCCAAGGCCGAATGAACGCCCGCACCGCCCCGCCCGCCAGCCAGACGACCGTGAACGCCGATACCATCGTGCGTAGCGCACGCACCGTCATCGCCACCGAGGCGGCCGCCATCCGGGCGCTGGAGCGCCGCGTGGACGCCTCGTTCGTCCAGGCCTGCCAGATGATCCTGGAGTGCAAGGGCCGCGTGGTGGTTTCCGGCATGGGCAAATCGGGCCATATCGCCCGGAAGATCGCGGCGACGCTGGCCTCCACCGGGACCCCCTCGTTCTTCGTCCACCCGGGCGAGGCGAGCCATGGCGACCTGGGCATGATCCAGCCCTCCGACATCGTCCTGGCCATCTCGTACTCGGGCGAAACCGACGAACTGCTCTTCATCCTGCCGGCGATCAAGCGCCAGGGCATCCCGCTGATCTCGATCACCGGCAACCCCCGCTCCTCGCTGGCCAGCCAGGCCGACGTGAACATCGACGGCAATGTCGCCTCCGAGGCCTGCCCGCATGGGCTCGCGCCGACCGCCAGCACCACGGCGGCCCTGGTCCTTGGCGATGCGCTGGCCGTGGCCCTGCTCGATGCGCGCGGATTCACCTCGGATGATTTCGCCCGCTCGCACCCGGCCGGCAGCCTGGGGCGCCGCCTGCTCCTGCATATCGGCGATGTCATGCACAAGGGCGACGACGTCCCGCGTGTGCCGGTCACGGCCTCGCTAAGCGAAGCGCTGGTCGAAATGACCCGCAAGCACCTGGGCATGACCGCCGTGGTCGACGCCGAAGGCCGCCTGCTCGGCGTGTTCACCGACGGCGATCTTCGCCGCGCGCTCGATGACGATGGCGTGGACCTTCGCGGCGCCACCGTCGCCCAGCTGATGACCCGCGGCCCGAAGACCATTGGATCGGACAAGCTCGCCGTCGAGGCCGCCCAGTTGATGGAGAAGCACGAAATCCATGCCCTTCTTGTCACCGATGCCGACGGCTGCGTGGTCGGTGCCCTGAACATCCACGACCTGCTCCGCGCGCGCGTCGTCTGACGCCGCGCCGCGCGCGTCCCCGCCGCGCCGGCACCACCCCTGTATCCTTCACGCCATGGCTTACACGCACTACACCGAGATCCCCGCCGACGTCGCCGAGCGCGCCGCACGCATCCGCGTGGTCGTTTTCGACGTGGATGGCACGCTGACCGATGGGCGCCTCTGGTACGCCGAGGATGGCCGCGAGACCAAGGTCTTCCATGTGCATGACGGCCTGGGCCTGAAGCGGCTGCAGGAGAACGGCATCAAGGTCGCGATCATCACGGCGCGCATCAGCCACCCCGTTTCGCTCCGTGCCGAGGAGCTGGGCATCCAGCACGTCTACCAGGGCCAGAAGGACAAGCGCGCCACGCTCAATGCGCTGCTCGAGGCCCTGCGCCTGGAGCCGGCCGAAGCCGCGTTCGTCGGCGATGACCTGCCCGACCTGCCGGCCATGGGTATCGCCGGCCTCGCCGTGGCGGTCGCCAACGCCCACCCCTGGGTCGCCGAACGCGCCCACTGGCGCACCCGCCTGACCGGCGGCTACGGCGCCGCCCGCGAAGTGGCCGACATGATCCTGGCCGCGCAGGGCAAGGCCGAAGCCGAGCGGGACCGCTGGTTGTGAGCGTCTTCATCCTGTTCAAGGACCGCAGCGCCACCGGCACCTCGGCCATCCTTGCCGTCGTCCTGGGTGCCAGCGTGCTGATCTACTACTGGGTGGCCCCAGCGAAGAAGGTTGAGGACTTCGTGGGTCCGCCACGTTCGGGCTATGTGCTGACCAACTTCGATCTCGATTCGTACAACGAGGAAGGCAAGCCCGCCTTCAAGCTCATCGCGCCCCACCTGGAGCGCCGCGAGGGCGATGAATCGCTGTACATCAATGCGCCGAATTTCGTGCTGCCCCCGACCAAGGACACGACCGCGCCGCCGTGGACCGGCCACTCCCAGTACGGCTGGGTGAACAAGGACGGCACGATGCTCAAGCTCCAGGGCCTG
>NZ_JBQCFT010000350.1:0-16237 GCF_051958795.1 Luteibacter sp.
ATCCACGAAATGTTGATGAGTCGAAAAAACACCCTATCGGCTGTCTAGAAAGACTTGACCACCTCACCCACCCTCGCTGCTCAGACAGGTCCTCCGCGTTCGTACCGGAGTGCGCCTCCGGCGCAAATGTCCTTATTGGCCTACGGCCGCTCTCTTGTGCGGAACTCGCCTCGAGGGTGGGCCCCAAGGCCTCCCGGACGCACTGAGGTTCATGATGGGAGAGCCGCAGCTCGCTTCGTGTCCGTGTCCGGACAGGTCTGGGCGGACACGTCTTCGTCCGCGGACAGCAAGGCGCGCGTCGCATAGTCATGGCGAGATGGCTTCGCAGCGCGGTTTGCGAAGCAACTTCGAGGTTGGCACGGTGGATGCAATCTCCATGGCAAGGGCCCTCGGGCTCACCTTCCTACTCACGGAGACCTGCCATGAAAACCGAAACCTTCCTGCTGAAGACCTTCTTCGCCGCCGCCGTGCTGCTGAGCGTGTTGACGATGGGTGCGATGGTGACGACCAGTGGCCCGCAACTGCCGGTGACCACGATCGCTGCGGCTCGTTGATCGATACGGCCTTATCGCGACATCTTTCGCGGACAGAGCCACAGGTCCTGCTGCATCGAGGCGAATGCTGTCGGCCACAGGGTGGCCTCCTACAAGGCGGCGGTCGCATGAAGACCCTGGCACGACCAGAGTGCGAGGCTCGCCAACAATCAATCTCAGTGCGTCCGGGAGGCCTTGGGGCCCACCCTCGAGGCGAGTTCCGCACAAGAGAGCGGCCGTAGGCCAATAAGTACATTTGCGCCGGAGGCGCACTCCGGCACGAACGCGGAGGACCTGTCTGAGCAGCGAGGGTGGGCCCCAAGGCCTCTTTCCAGAGACGTCCGAGCGCGAGGCGGCGCTAGCCGCTCAGTACATGCATTCGCGCCAGCGAATGAACCGCTTAGAAAAAAGCCCGGCCGGAGCCGGGCTTTTTCGACGCAGCAGATGCGGCCGCTTAGCCCTTCAGCAAAGCCAGCAGTTCCTCACGCGTAACGTTGCGCGATTCCGCATCCGTACGGGCACGGTATTCGAACGTGCCAGCCTCGAGGCCGCGGCCGCTCACCACGACACGGTGCGGGATGCCGATCAGTTCGATGTCGGCGAACATCGAGCCCGGGCGCAGGCCACGATCGTCCAGCACCGTATCGATGCCGGCCTGCGAGAGTTCCGCGTACAGCGACTCGGCCGCCTCGGCTACCGTGGCGTCGTTCTTCGGGTTGATGACGCAGACCGCCACGCGCCACGGCGCCATCGCGTCGGTCCAGATCATGCCGTTCTCGTCGTGGCGCTGTTCGATCGCCGCCGCCACGATGCGGCTGACGCCGATGCCGTAGCAGCCCATGTACATGGTGCTCATCTTGCCGTTGCCATCGAGCACGCTGGCGCCCATGGCCTCCGCATACTTCTGGCCGAGCTGGAAGATGTGACCCACCTCGATGCCACGGGCAAGCCGCAGCGTGCCCTTGCCATCGGGCGAGGCATCGCCGTCCACTACCTTGCGGATGTCTTCCACGCGGGTGACGCGCGCATCGCGGTCCCAGTTGGCACCGATGTAATGCGTGCCATCCTGATTGCCGCCGCAGACGAAGTCGGCGAGCAGGCCCGCGTCGCGATCGACGATGACCGGGATGTTCGCGGGCAGGCCCACGGGGCCGATGAAGCCCGGGCGCGTGCCCGTGGCGGCAAGGATCTCTTCCTCGCTGGCCAGTTCGGGCTCACCTGCCAGCTCGGCCAGGTGCGACACCTTCACTTCGTTGATCTCATGGTCGCCGCGCAGGCACAGGGCGACGAGGCCCTCGACGCCACGGACGAGGATCGTCTTCACCGCCTGCGTGGCCGGCACCTTGAGGAACGCCGTGACCTCATCGATCGTGCGCTGCGTGGGCGTATCCACGCGCTGCAGCGAGGCCGACAGGGCAGGGCGCTCACCGGCCGGGGCGAGCGACTGGGCCTTCTCGATGTTCGCCGCGTAAGGCGAGGCATCGGAGAAGGCGATGTGGTCTTCGCCGGAATCGGCCAGGACCTGGAACTCGTTGCTGGCGCTGCCGCCAATGGCGCCGGTGTCGGCATCGACCGCGCGGAACTCCAGGCCCAGGCGGGTGAAGATGCGCGAGTACGCGTCGTACATCACCCGGTAGGTCTCGTCGAGCGATTCCGGGGTGAGGTGGAACGAGTAGGCGTCCTTCATCAGGAACTCGCGCGCACGCATCACGCCAAAGCGCGGACGGATCTCGTCGCGGAACTTGGTCTGGATCTGGAAGAAATTGAGCGGCAGCTGCTTGTAGCTCTTCAGCTCGTTGCGTGCGAAGTCGGTGATGACTTCCTCGTGCGTCGGGCCGTAGCAGAACTCCTGCTCCTTGCGATCCTTCATCTTCAGGAGCTGGCCGCCGAACTTCTCCCAGCGGCCCGTCTCTTCCCACAGGTCGCGCGGCTGCACCGACGGCATCAGCATCTCGATCGCGCCGGCGCGCACCATTTCCTCACGGACCACGGCCTCCACCTTGCGCAGCACGCGCAGGCCCAGCGGCGACCACGTGTAGAGGCCCGAGGCCAGCTTGCGGATCATGCCGGCGCGCAGCATGAGCTGCTGGCTGGCGATATCCGCGTCGGCGGGAACTTCCTTGACGGTGGCGAGGTGGTACTGGCTGAGGCGCATCGGGCGGAGTTCGTCGGGGAAAAGCGGAATTATAGGGCGTTACGACTTGCAGTAGAGGGTCATCTGGGCCTGGGTGGTTTCCACCTGGCGCTGGCGGCCGGCGGCATCCAGCTGTTGCGTACCGCCCTTGCCGTCATCGACGGAAACGATGGCCTCCTTCTGCAGGACCTCCATGTTCTTGCTCAGCTGGCTGCAGAGTGCCTTGCGGTTGGCCGGGTTGTCGGCCACCGGCGTGCCGGCCGCGGGTTTGGGGGCGCTGGCCGCGGGGGCAGGCGCGGGCGTGGACGACGACGGCGTCGATACGCCCCCCTTCATCTGGATCTTTTCGACCTTGGCGCCCTGACCAGGAGGCGGGGAGTCGGAGTAATGGGTGACGCCCTGGGCATCCTTCCATTTGTAGGCCTGGGCGAAGGCGAGCGGGCAGACGGCGACGAGCAGGACCAGGGCGAGGCAGCGGCGCATGTGGGGGTATCCCAGGCGAAGATGAATGTGGCGGACACATCTATCACCCGCCCCCGGGGCACGCAAGCGACTGCTTCGCGCTTTCTGCCGGGAATGCACGGACTGACGCTTCACGGCGGCTGGGCTAAACTGGAGGCCCAAGTGACGACTGAGCCGATGAGCGATCCGATCCAAGCCCGGGGGCCGCGCCACCGCGGTATCTACCTCCTGCCGAACCTGTTCACGACGGGCGCCATGTTCGCCGGTTTCTACGCGATCGTGTCCGCGATCCACGGGAATTTCGGCACCGCCGCCCTGGCCGTCTTCGTCGCCGGCATCCTGGATGGGATGGATGGCCGCGTTGCCCGGCTCACCAATACGCAGAGCGAATTCGGCGTCCAGTACGACTCGCTGTCCGACCTGGTCAGCTTTGGCCTGGCGCCGGCGCTGGTCATGTACACCTGGTCGCTCTCCTCCCTGGCCGACTACGGCCGTACCTGGGGGAAGATCGGTTGGGCGGCGGCCTTCATCTACGCCGTATGCGCGGCCCTGCGCCTGGCTCGCTTCAATACCCAGGTGGGTGTCGCCGACAAGCGCTACTTTCAGGGCCTGGCGAGCCCGGCCGCGGCGGTGTTGTGCATGTCGTTCGTCTGGACCATGACCCGGTTCGACGTGCCGGGGCCGGATGTCGCGTTCTTCGCCATGCCGCTGGCAGTGATCGCCGGCCTGCTCATGGTCAGCAACGTCCGCTACTTCAGTTTCAAGGCGTGGCCCAGGAGCGATCGGGTCCCCTTCATCTGGCTCATTGCGGCGGTACTCATCGTCGTGTTGCTGGTGATCGACCCGCCGCGCGTGCTCTTCATCGGTACGCTGGTCTACGTCGTCTCGGGTCCGGTCATGACCTTGTGGGGGCGTGCCGCCCATCGCCGCCGCGTGCGCCGCCACGCCAAGGCACCGGAATAAGCATGTCCGCCGTCTCGCCCGAGCGCCGCGCGCACCTGCTCAAGGCCATGGGAGTCACCCCGTGGCGCCTGCGCGGGTCGGAAGCGGCCGTGGCGGTCGACGACCAGGCTGCCGTGAACGATGCCGGTCCTGGCGAGCGGATACCTTGCGTTGTCGTGCTCCCGGCCGGCGCGAGCGAGCGCGAGCTGGATCTGGTCGGCCGCGCGCTACGCGCGTTCGGTCCCGTCATGGGTCGGGCCGCGCGGCTTGAAGCCGGCGAGCGTGGCCTGGGCCACGTGCCGGTGGCCGCGCATTACCTGGTCTTCGGCGAGGCACAGGCGCGCGCACTGGGCCACGAGTTGCCCGCCGCCGTCATGAGCGCCGCGCAGATCGTCCTCGTGGATCCGCCTTCCGTGCTTCTCGCCGATGCCGCGGCAAAGCGTCGCCTGTGGAACGGGCTGCGTGCACTGGGCCGTTCGCTGGGCAGGCGCTGAGCCATGGTCGCCGTCGCCCGCCCATCCACCGAGGTGCGCGCCATGCGCCGCGAAGACCTCGATGCGGTGGTGGCCATCGAGCACGCGTCGTATGAGTTCCCGTGGAGCGCTGGCATCTTTCGCGACTGCCTGCAGGCCGGGCATAACTGCTGGGTCATCATCCACGAAGGCGAGATCGCAGGTTACGGCATCCTCTCCGTCGCCGCGGGCGAAGCCCACGTGCTGAATGTCTGCATCGGCGACGCGCACCGTGGCCTCGGCTATGGCCGGCGCATGATGCGCCGCCTGGTCGACCTCGCCCGCTGGTACGGGGCGGAGCGCATCTTCCTCGAGGTGCGCCCTTCCAACCCCGTGGCGCACGCACTGTACGAGTCGATGGGCTTTGCCGAGATCGGCCGCCGCCCTGCCTACTACCCGGCGAAGAACGGCCGGGAAGAGGCGATCGTGATGGCGCTCGAGATGCATATCACCGACTGACCGGCGCGCATTACTCCCGCAACAACGCCATCGGCGAGGTGCGCAACACGCGGCGCGTGCCGAAGAGGCCGATCAGCATCACGACGAACGCGGCGATGGCGGCGGCGCCAAGCAACGGCCACAGCGGCGGGACGAAGTCCTCCAGGCGGAACACCGCCTTGCCGAGCCACCAGCCGGCACCGGCGGCGCCGAGGCCGGCCGTGAGTCCAGCGACCAGGCCCAGCAATGCGAACTCGCATGCGGCAGCCGCGCGCAACTGCGCACGCGTGGCGCCGAGCGTGCGCAACAACGCGGCCTCCTTACGTCGTTCCTGTGCGCTCGCCGCAAGTGCGGCGGTGAGCACCAGCGCGCCGGCAAGCAGGCTGAAGCCGAGCACCCAGCGCACGGCACCGCCGACGCGATCCACGATTTCGCGCACGCGGTCGAGCAAAGCGTCGACATCGATCAGGCTCAGGTTGCCGTAGTCGCGCGAGAGCTTCGAAAGCTGGTCGCCGTGGCCGCGTGGCAGGTAGAAGCTCGTGAGCCACGTATGCGGGATGTCGCCTGCATGGGCCGGGTCCAGCATGAGGAAGAAGTTCACGCGGAACGAGGTCCAGTCGACCTTGCGTACGCTGGTGACGCGCGCATCGAGCGCACCTTCGCCGACCTCGAAGCGCAGCGTGTCGCCCAGCTTCAGGTGGAAGCGGTCGCGCCATGAGGTGTCGACGGAGACTTCAGCCTGCGCTGGCGAAGCACCTGGCCAGGTGCCGGCCACCACTTCGTTGGAAGGCGGCAGGTCTGCCGTCCATGAAAGCCGCAGCTGCCGATCCGCGGCATCACGCGCTTCGTCATTCGCGAGGAAGGGCAGCTTGTCGACCGGCGTGCCGTTGATCGCCGTGAGCTTGCCCACCGCGAGCGGCATCATGTTCGTCTTGGTCGCACCGATGCGTTGCAACTGTTCGGCGAATGCGGTGCGCTGGTCTTCCTGCAGGTTCAGCGCGAACCAGTTGGGCGTATCGGCCGGCAGCTCACGACGCCAGCCCTCCAGCAGGGAAGGGGCAATGACGGCGAGCAGCAGCAATGCACAGAGACCCAGCGACAACGCCGTGGCCTGGACCAGCGACAGCCCGCGACGGCGCGCGAGCGCGGCCAGGCCAATGCGCAACGCGGGATGCGCTCCCGGTGCGACGCGCCGGGCAACGACCAGCAGCAAGGCGGCCAGCAACGCGGCGACGGCCGCGACGCCAGCAAGGCTCGCCGCGAGGATGCCCGCCAGCTTCGCCGAATCACTTTGCAACCAGAGCAGGCCGATCGCGGTGGCGAGCGGCACGAGGTACAGCACGTCGAAGCGACGGAGGCGGCGCTGCATCGATTCGCGGAAGACCGCGACCGGCGGCACCTCGGCCAGGCGTACGAGTGGCGGGAGGGCGAAGCCGGCAAGCACCGCCAGGCCCATCGCTGCCGCCGCGAACGCCGGTGCGAGTGGCAAGGTCGTGGGGATGTTGTCGAAGAGCTGGCGCGCGAAGTACCACGCACCTTCGGTCAGCCCCAGCGCGATCACGACGCCGACCGCGGCCGCAGGTAGCGCAAGCGCCGCCAGGGTCATGACCAGCAGCGACGCCACCTTGCGCCGTGGCGTCCCCAACGCGCGTAGCAGGGCGACTTCACCGGCCTTGCGCCGCGCGTAGCGGGCGGAGGCGAGGGCGATGGCCACGCCGGAGAGCAATGCCGAAAGCAGCGCGGTGAGGCGCAGGAACGCACTCGCGCGGTCGAAGGCGCTGCGCATGCGCTCCTGCATCTTCTCCGGGGTGATCAGGTCCGCGCCGGCGGGCAGGCTGCCTTCTTCCACGGCGGTACGCCAGCGCGCCACGGCGGCGGGCGGCCCCGATACGAGCAGGCGGTGGCGCGCGCGGCTGCCTACGCCGAGCAGGCCGGCGGCATTGGCATCGTCGAGGTTCATGACCGCGCGCGGTGCGAGCGCGAAGAGTTCGCCGCCGTCGGGTTGGCGCACCAGTTCCGCGGAGGCCACCAGATCCTGCCCGCCGATCTGGACGCGTTGCCCGGCGTGGATGCCCAGGCCGACCATGGCCCGATGGTCGAGATAGACCTCGCCACGCGGAGGGCCGTGTGCGACGCGGGTGCGGCCATCGGCACCGCCGACTTCCAGGGTCCCGCGCAATGGATAGGCCGCATCGCTGGCGAGCACGTCGAGCAACTGGCTGTGCTCACCCACGAAAGCGACGCTGCGGAATTGCGCGCCGCGGGTCAGCTGGAGCCCATCGTCGCGGGCGGACGTGGCCATCGCCTCGGGTAACGGTGCGGGCGCCGATACGCCGATGTCACCGCCGATCAGTTCGGCCGCGCTCGCGAGGATGCCGCGCTCGATGCGCGTGGAGAGGGTGGCGACGACGCCCAGCGCGACCACGGCCAGCACGAGCGACGCGGCCAGGGTGCGCAGCTCGCCGAGGTGCCCTTCGCGACGCAGCGTGCGCAGCGCCAGCCGCGTCACGTTCATGCAGCCACCCCGAGGCGCCCTTCGCGCAGCTCGGCCTGGCGCGCGCATCGTGCGGCGAGGCGCGGATCGTGCGTGACCAGGATCAGCGTCGTCTGGTGCTGGCGGTTCATGTCGAACAACAGGTCGCCGACGTGCTCGCCGGTGTGCTGGTCGAGGTTGCCGGTGGGCTCGTCGGCGAACAGGATGCGCGGCCGGTGGACGAAGGCGCGGGCCAGCGCGACGCGCTGTTGTTCGCCGCCGGAAAGCTGCGCGGGGTAATGGCGACGGCGGGCGGCAAGGCCGACGGCATCCAGTGCCGCGTGCGCGCGGTCACGGGCGTTGTCGTCGCCCTCCAGTTCCAGCGGGAGCATGACGTTTTCTTCCGCGGTGAGCGCGGGGAGCAGGTGGAACGACTGGAATACAAAGCCGACCAGACGGCGGCGCACGGCCGCGCGTGCTTCCTCATCCATGCCGCCGAGCGATTGGCCGTCGAGGCGGATCGTCCCCGCGGTGGGCACGTCCAGCCCCGCCAGCAGCCCGAGCAGGGTGGTCTTGCCCGAGCCCGATGCCCCGACGATGGCGAAACTTTCGCCTGCGGCCACCGCCAGGTTCACGCCCGACAGGATATCCAGCTGGCCCTCCGGACCGAAAACCGACTTGCTAACATCCGCCACTTCAAGAAGAACTCGGGAAGAATCGCTCATGCGTCGTAGCCTGGTCCTGTTGCTGCTTATGGTTTTCTGCGCCGTGGCCCACGCGGCGGGCTCGCCACGCAAGGTGCTGGTGCTCGGGGACTCACTGTCGGCGGCGCACAACATCCCGGTGGAGGCCGGCTGGGTGCGTTTGCTGGACGCGCGCACTTCGAACATGGCGCCACCATGGGCAATGGTCAATGCCAGCATCAGTGGCGAGACCTCGCTGAGTGGCCGGAACCGCCTGCCCGCGCTATTGGGCCGGGAAAAGCCTGGCGTGGTGGTGATCGAACTGGGCGCGAACGATGGCCTGCAGGGGCTTCCGCTGGGCAAGCTGGCTGAAAACCTCGATGCCATGGTCACCGCGGCGCAGGGCGCCGGGGCAAAGGTGCTGCTGCTGGGCATCGAACTGCCGGTGAACTATGGCCCGCAGTACAGGGACGGGCTGCGCAAGGTATATGCCGATGCCGCGAAGAAGCACGGCGTCGCCCTCGTGCCCTTTCTCCTCGATGGCGTGGCCCTGGATCCGGCGCTGATGCAGGACGACGGGCTGCATCCCACCGCGAAGGGCGAGTCCCGCGTGGCGGAGAATGTATGGAAAGCGCTTGCACCCCTACTCAGGTAAACGACGAAACGTCGACGTTCACCTACCCAGAATGAATACCTGTTTTCGGTCTTCACGCTGTTCTCACCGGTCCGGCCGTTAACTCTTCACATTTGTGAATCACGAGAAGGAGAGTGGAGCGATGAGCAACCGCGACGAACAAGCAGGCCTGATCCTCCTCGTCGAGGACAACCGTCAGATTGCCGAGATGGTGGGCGAATTCCTTGAGCGCCGGGGCTACTCCGTCGACTACGCCGCCGACGGCGTGAGCGGGCTGCACCTGGCCGTGTCCAACAGCTACGACGTGATCGTGCTCGACCTGATGCTGCCGGGCATGGACGGCCTGGATGTGTGCCGCAAGCTGCGCAAGGACGGAAAGAAGTCCACGCCGGTGCTGATGCTGACGGCGCGCGACACGCTGGAAGACAAGCTGGTGGGCCTGGAGGCAGGCGCCGACGATTACCTGGTCAAGCCGTTCGAAGTGCGCGAACTCGAAGCGCGCCTGCGCGCCCTGATCCGCCGTGACCGTCGCCAGGTGTCGTCCGAAGTCCTCACGGTCGGCGACATGACCCTCGACACGGCGACGCTGCGCCTGACCCGTGGCGGCCAGGAGCTGACCGTCTCGCCGATCGGCCTCAAGCTGCTGGCGATCCTCATGCGCGAATCGCCGCGCGTGGTGAGCCGCCGCGATATCGAGCGCGAGATCTGGGGCGATACGCTGCCCGATTCGGACACCCTGCGTTCGCACCTCTATAACCTCCGCCGGGTCATCGACAAGCCGTTCGACCGGCCGTTGCTCCACACCATCCACTCGGCGGGCTACCGCCTCGCCGACCTCGATTCCGAGGTTGCCGCTTCACAGACGGCCTGAGCAAAGGTGCGGGGCTGGAAGTAATCGATGGAAGGCAGGACATCGCAGGGGACTGGGCGGGGCTGGCGCGGATCGTTCCGCGCCCGCATCGCCATCGTCTTCTCCTTGCAGACGCTCGTGGTGGTCATCGCTTCGTTGATGACCGCCTACGACGTCGCGCCCCTGGGCGCGGCGCTGGCGATCATGTTGTGCTCGGGCGCGCTGTCCTGGCTGGCGGTCTCGCGCGCCTGGCTGCCGATCGCGGCCCTGGCCCGTCTGTTGAACGGCTGGGATCCCGACCACCCTGACATGGAAGGCCTGGCTGCCGAAGAGGGGCGCGGCAGGGGCGGTGACAACGATATTTCGTCGCTGGTCCGCGGACTGCATGGACTGGCGTCCCGTATCGAAGGGTTCGGCGAGCGCGAGCGCAACTTCACCCGCGATGCCAGCCATGAGCTACGCAGCCCGCTCACCGTCATCAAGATGTCGTCGGACATGCTGGCGGACGAAACGGACCTGTCCGAGTTCGGCCATCGCTCGCTGGAGCGCATCCGCCGTTCCACGCGCGAGCTGGAATCGCTGGTGGAAGCCTTCCTCATCCTGTCGCGGGAGTCCGACCAGGGGCTCGCCGAGGAAGACTTCATCGTCAACAAGGTACTGCGCCAGGAAGTGGACTACGCCCGCGAGCTCATCGCCGGCCGTCCGGTCGAGCTGATCCTCGACGAACCGGCGGCGTTCGCGTTGCATGCGTCGCCGCGAGTGTTCGCCGTGCTGTGCGGCCAGCTCATCCGCCATGCCCTGCAACAAACCGACCAGGGCACGATCGTCGTCACCGTGATGCCGGGCAGTGTGAGCGTCATCAACCCGGCCGTGGACGTACCCGAGCCTGGGAGCCGCCGCCACGCATCCGTGGATCGGCACGGTTTCGATCTCGCCATCGCGCGGCGCCTCTCGGATCGCTTCCAGTGGCCCCTGGAACTGCGCGCACTACCCGGTGCGTCACGCGTCGCCAGCGTACGTTTCCCGAACCCCCAGCCCATCGAAGCCTGACGTTCGCCGTCGTAGGAGCCCACCCTGTGGGCGATACATCGCATGTGGGAGTGAGCTTGCGATCGATCGTCCCGCGCAAGGGCATCGTTCGCAAGCTCACTCCCACAAGATGGCGGCGGCAGCTGGCCTATCGTTGACCGAGCAGCTTTGCTACGCGTTCTGGCGTCAGCGCTCCGCTAAACGCCTCGCGCGAACCATCCGCGCGGATCACCAGGGTGCGCGGCGTCTCGCCGCCCCAGGTCGGGTCGATCATGAAGTTGAGGCGGTCGGGCGTTGCGTCCGTATAGGCGCGTGCCGGTACGTCATCGAGCTTCGCGTCTTTCAACCGCTGCGCCAGCGCATCACGCTGGGCCATGGGATCGGTAGCGACGTAGATCAGTTCCACGTCCGCATGCTGGCGCTGGTAGGTGCGCAGCGCGGCCAGGTTTTCTTCGCAGTAGGCGCAGTCGAGCGACCACAACGCCAGCACCTTGCTGCCTTTCGCCGGTGCTGCCACGAGCGCGCCCACATCGGCCGCCGCGAGGGGCGTGGGCGCTGCCGCACGCGCGGGTGCTGCCAGCGAGAACACCGCGAGAGCACACAGCACCGCCGACGCGCGGCGACGGCGCAACCAGGCGATCACTGCAATGCCTCCGTCGGCACCATCCTGAACTGCCCGCCCGGATTCCAGGCCACGAATGCACGGTGATCGTGCAGCACCAGCTTCGGCCAGCCCGAGGCACCTGCCGTGTTCGCGATCGCGCGCGGCTCGCCAAAGGTCGCGCCACCGTCGTCGGATTCGCGCAGCATCAGCTCGAGACCGTTCGCGGTCATCTGGTGCCAGGCGATCCATACATGCCTGCCGTCGACGGCGAGGTCGGCATGCGATGCCCCGTTCCCCGCGACGATGGCCTGATGCGCGGGCCGCTTGCCTGGCTGGAGCTGGCCATAGGTGATCTGCGGCTTGCCATCGGCCGCGCTGAACCAGACGGCGTGGCGGGTCCCCGCCGCATCGATCGCTAGCGAAGGCCCATGGTGCGGGCAACCTTCGATGTGCCACTGGGTGAACGTGGCGCGTTGCACGTCGACCTTCCCGCCGATCGGGAGCGTGGCGTACGCGTGGTCGCGGATGTTGTCGCCATAGATCGCACGGAAGAACGCATCGATGCTTCCGTCCGGCGCGCGGGCGAGGGCAATGCGGCAGCACTCGCAGCTCTGGTCGATGATCTTCTGCTCGGGTGCGAACGTCGCGCCGCGGTCGGTCGACCAGCTGTAATACGTGGCCGCGCCAAGGTAAGGCTTGTGCGCCCTGGTCGCCGCCTCGAGGTCGCGCTTGTCGATCCAGGCCACGATCACGTTGCCCTTGCCATCCACCGCCAGCGAATCGAAGCGGTGGGTGATCTCGGCGGTGTCCGTATGTACCGTTTTCGGCGCGTCGAAGTGCGCGCCGCCATCCAGTGAACGCGAGAACCGGACGAAGCCGGTCCACGGCGCCTTGCGTGGTTGCGACCACGTCACGTAGAGCTCGCCCTTCGGACCAAGCGCGATCTTCGGGCGGTTTTCGCCCTCGGCGTAGATCCGCTCGCCGGTGGGGTTCACGATGGTCGAGAGCGCGAAGTCGCGGCCCATGTCGTCGGAGCGGCGGACGCGCACATGTTCGCCGACCGTGTCGACGACCCAGAGGTGGCCTGCGTTATCCATGGCCGCATCGAAGCCGAGCGGGGCTTCGTTGGCCATGCCTGCCATGTCGTGGGCATGGGCGGCCGGGATGGTTACCGCCAGGAGCAGGAGCATCGCGCGCAAGCGCGCTCCCACAAGCCCCGAGACACCCCCCGTGGGAGCGCGCTTGCGCGCGATGGCTCTCAACCAGGCGTTCATCAGTTCTCGTCCGGCCGCTCGCGCACGGGGTGCTTGCTCAGCTTGCGCTGCAGCGTGCGGCGGTGCATGCCGAGCCGGCGGGCCGTCTCGGAGATATTGCCCTCGCACTCGGTCAGCACGCGCTGGATATGCTCCCACTCGAGCCGGCGCAGCGGCAGCGGCGCGTCCGGTGCGTCGGCAAAATCATCGCCATCCGCGGGGCCCGCATCACCATCGAGCAGCGCACGCACGACGGCGTCGGCATCGACGGGCTTGGCCAGGTAATCGTGCGCGCCGCGCTTGATCGCTTCGACAGCCGTGGCGATCGAGGCGTAGCCCGTGAGCAGAAGCACGCGGATATCGGGCACCAGCGACTGCAGCTCCGGGATCAGGCGCAGGCCATTCTCATCGCCGAGCTTCAGGTCCAGGACGCAATAGCGCGGCTGGTGGCGGCGAGTGAGGGCGCGCGCGTCGTCGGCATTGTCGGTGGTGATCACCTCGAAGCCGCGCGAGCCCAGGGCACGGCCAAGGACGCGGGCGAAGGTCGGGTCGTCATCGACGATCAGCAGCGGGCGGCCGCCGGGCGGGATCAGTTCGTTCATGCGTGGTCTCCAATGACCGAAAGGGGCAGGCGCAGGCGCATCTGCGCGCCATGCCCGGTATTGCTCGCGGCCAGCTCGCCATCGAGGCGCTCCGCCGTGGCTTCGGCGAGGGCGAGGCCAATACCAAGCCCGGTCGCCTTCTGGGACAAGCCTAACGTCCCCAGTTCATCCGCTTCGTCAAAACCGGGGCCTTCGTCGGTCACCGTTAGCACCAGCCACGGCCCTTCGACGCGGATATCGAAGCCGACGAACGCACTGCCGTTGAGCGACGAGGCCTCGACGGCGTTGTTCAGCAGGTTGATCAACGCGTGGCGCAGCCCGGGTGGCGAGCGCAGCGCCAGGCGTTCGGCGCCGGGCTCCACGCTCAGCGCCACATCGGCTTCGGGGCGCAGGAGCTGGAAGCGTTCCATGCAGACATGCACGAACTGCCCCACGGTAAGGCGCTCGGGCACCTGCGAAAGCTGCGCCTGGCCAAAGGCCACCATCTCGCGCAGGATCGTGCGGCAGCGCTGCACCTGGCCTTCCAGCAGGTCGAGATCATCGCCCAGCGCGTTATCGCCGGCGTGCTCGCGGCGGATCTCCGGCAGCAGCGTGCGCATGGTCGAAAGCGGGGTGTTCAGTTCGTGCGCGGCGCCCGCCGCCTGCGTCGCGATGGCAAGGATGCCCTAATCGCGCAGGGCGCGTTCGCGCACGCGTTGCACCTCGCCTTGCTGGGTGCGGATGGCCTTGGCCAGGTTGCTGATGAAGACGCCCAGCAGGATGGCCATGATGACGAAGTTCACGCCCAGGCCAGCCACATAGAGGTCGAAGTCGAGGCTCTTGTTACCCAGCGTGGGCAGCGGCAGGTGGTACGGCACCAGCAACACGTAGGCCACGCCGGTGAGGATCGAGACCAGCGCGACGCCGACGATGGAAAGGGCGGCTGCGGAAAGCGCGATGGGAACCAGCAGCAGGCTGACGAACGGATTCGCCGCGCCGCCGGTGAAGTACAGCAGGTAGCCAAGCACCAGCGTGTCGAAAGCGATGTGCACGATCGCTTCGCCCTCGCTGATCTTCCACGGCATGCCCAGCCGGAACGATGCCGCGGCGGCGAACACCGCCAGCACGCAGACGCCGATCATCAGCGGGAGGAGAGGGACGTCCAGCTTGAGCAGCGTGACGCAGGAAAGGATCGCGACGCTCTGGCCGGCGATGGCGCACAGGCGCAGCCAGGCCAGGGTGCGTGCAAGGACGAACGGACCGGAGCGGGAGGAGGTGCTGTGCAGGTGATCGCTCATGGTCTCTTAGAACGAAGGGCCGCCCCGGTCAGGGCGGCCCTTGTCGGGTTACAGGTCTTCGTTATGCACCGGCGGTACCGGCGGGACATCCGCCAGCGCGTGGTCGAGCGAGAGCTTGCGCATCAGCGGCAGCATCAGGACGGCCAGCACGGTGCAGCCGACGCCGACGAAGCCGAGCTTGTTGAACAGGCTGGTATAAATCGGCAGCGACTGCAGCGGATCGTTGATGTCGCTGGGGATGGCGGCGTAGTTCGCGACCACGCTACCCAGGTACTGGGAGACGCCGACCGCGACGTAGTAAGCGCCCATCATGAAGCCGCCCATGCGCGCCGGCACGTAGCGGGCGATCATGGCCAGGCCCAGGCCGCTCACCAGGATCTCGCCGAGCGAGTACAGGCCATAACCCCACACCATGTACCAGGAGGAGATCAGGCCATTCACGGCGGTGTGCGCACCCAGGCCGTACATGAAGAAGCCCGCGGCCACGGCGACGAAACCCAGCGCGAACTTGGCGGCGACCGGGAAATCCTTGCCGTGCTTGCCCAGCGTGTTGTACAGCCACACGAGGATCGGCGAGAGGATCACGATCCAGATCGCGTTGAGCGACTGGAACTGCTCGGGGATCCAGCGGAAGATCTCGAAGCCGAAGATGCCGAACGAGAGGTCCACGTTGCGCTGTGCGAACAGGTTCAGCGAGGTCGACATCTGCTGGTAGAAGATGAAGAAGAAAATCGTCTGGATGGTGAGCACCAGCGCGGCGATCAGGCCGGCCCGTTCGCTCCGCTCAACCGAGCGGATGAGGTGGGCGAAGATGCACAGGATCAACACGCCCGCCGCATAAACGCACATCTTGGCGATGGTCTGGTTCTGCAGGATGGCGGCCGACACACCAATGATGGCGAGGCCACCGACAACCACGCCGAGGACGTTCTTGATCGGCGGACGGGTTTCGTCCGGCACCGACCCGATGTGCGCCAGGGTGTGGCGCATGAAGAAGTAGTTGACCAGGCCGAGGATGAGGCCGATCGAGCACACGCCGAAAGCGGTATGCCAGCCCAGCGCATCGCCGTAGTGCTCGCCCACGTAGTCGCGGATCCACGGGGTGAGCAGCATCGAGATCGTCGAGCCGACGTTCACCGCCATGTAGTAAATGGTGAACGCGCTATCGATCTTTACCGCATCACCTTCGTAGATCTTGCGCACGAGGTTGCCGGCGTTCGGCTTGAACAGGCCGTTGCCGAGGACGATCACGCCCAGCGCGACGTACAGGAAGATGGCGTTATCGGTGGGGACCCAAAGCAACGCGTAACCGACCATCAGCACGACAGCGCCGGTGAGCATGGTGCGGCGCGTACCGAGGAATTTGTCGCCGATCCAGCCGCCGATGGCGGGGGTGGCGTAGATCAGGGCAGCGGCGGCGCCCCAGACCAGGTTGGAGTCGGCTTCGGCGAAGCCGAGCTTCTTGACCATGTAGGTGACCATGAGCACCTGCATGCCGTAGAAGCCGAAGCGCTCCCACATTTCGATAAGGAAGACCGTGCTGAACGACTTGGTCTGTGAAACGGGTGGATTCTGAATTGCCATGTATTTTCCGGACACATTGGAAACAGCGAACGGCCAAAAATGGCCGTTCCCGTTGCCATGACCCTGAACGGGGCCACAACCGTTCAAGCGTAATACAAATGGTCCGCCGGGTTGTGTTGCAGCGCCAGAGGGGCGCGGCGATTCGCCACAAGGGGAGGGGGTAAGCCTGCCCAAAGGCCGCCTGTGGCATCATATCGGGCCACACCACACCCTTCGGCGCCTTTCCA
>NZ_JBQCFT010000351.1:0-11923 GCF_051958795.1 Luteibacter sp.
CCCCCCCAACAATCGCCCCCCCCCCCGGGGGGGGGGCGCGGGGCCGCGCTGGGCGGGGGCTCCCCCCCCCCGCCCCCCCCCCCCCGCTCCCACAGTTTCCTGGTGTCAGTTGGAGGCCACTTGTGGGGTCGTGGTGTTCACCACGCCCTGCAAGCGGTTGAACTGAACCGTGTAGCCCTTCGGTACCTTGAACGCGGTGCCGGTGCCATCGGCGACCTGCTGGCTGATGAAGCCGTTGCCCGTGCCCTGCCACAGCGTGGCGGCGCCCTTGGCGTTGGTGAACAGCAGGTCGGCGAAGCCGTCGCCGTTGAAATCCTCGATGGTGGCGATGCTGTAGCCCGAGGGCGCGGCCATGGTGTTGTCGCTCACCACGTTCGTGCCATCCATCACCCACCAGCGGACCTTGCCGGTGCTGACATTCGCCCAGATGAGGTCGGTCTTGCCGCTGCCGACGATTTCACCCGCGCCCACCAGGTCGAAGCCCGCCGGTGCCGCCGTGCCGCCATCGGTCTTGCTGAACGTGCCATCCCCGTTGTTGATCCAGTACTGGATCGCACGCTTCGGCCCGGTCCAGACGATGTCGACGATGCCGTCGCCGTTGAGGTCGGCAAGGAACGGCGTGAAGCCCGCCGGCGCGTTCACTGTCTTGTTCACACCCTGCGAGCAGTCGAGCTGGTCGAGCCGTCCGAAGTGGATGGTGCCGCTGCAGGCGATGGTCCAAAACCCGAGCTTGCCCGTGCTGCTGTTGACCCACACTTCCTGCGACTTGCCCGAACCGTCGACCAGGCCCGAACCAACCAGGCTCCAGCCCGCGGCATACGGGAAGGTGAAGTCGACCCAGCCGTAGCTGTAGATCGCGAGGTTCAGCGTGTTGTTGGTCGGGTTGTCGCTTTCCATCACGGTCTGGCCGGCCAGCACGCCATCGAAGATGTCGTACGGGATCGCCTTCACCTGGTCGCCCGGCTGGAAGCCATCGACCCAGTGGTCACCCTGCATGCCCGAGTTCCACGTATCCGTGGAAAGCACCGTGCTGCCATTCATGCGTACGAGCGTGGCGCTGCCTGTCTTCGGTGCGACCAGCAACAGCGTGCTCTTGCCATCGAGGATCGAGTTCAGGCCTTCGCCCGGGTTGCCGCTGTCATTGAAGCCGGCGAGATCCCACGTGCGCGGGATCAGCTTGCCGCGTGCCTGTTTCGCGGCGACCGCGTTGGTAAGGTTGGTGACATCGATCGAGCCGAGGCCCGTGGCGTAGTCATAGCCCTTCGTCGCCTTCCACGCCGTCACCAGGGATGCGCGCCCGCCGTCGCTGACGACGCCATACGCCTGGTTCTTCTTCACGTAGCAGTCGGCGGTACCTGCGAAGCAGGGCACATCGATGTCGCCCACCGCCACGTCATGGAACACGCAGGTCGTGTCCTTTGCCTTGCACCCCGCGGCCGGCGAAGCCACCGTGCCGTACTGGGCGCGGGCCAGGTCATACAGGGTGGGGCCGACATTGCCGAGGCGATCGGCGCTGGCCTGGTTAAGCAGGGCCTGCACGCCCGCCATCGCCGGTGCGGCGAACGACGTGCCGCCGGCGCTGTTGAAGATCGAATCGGTGGGGTCGAGGTAGTTGCAGGGTGAGCCACCCTGGTCGGCATCGGACATGCAGAAGATCAGCGCGTGGCCGTAGATGCCATTGGCGGCGAACAGCGAGACGTCCGGCGTGGCGCGTGTCACGTTCTGGTCCATGCCGGCGAGGCCCTGTTGCCAGGTGGGCTGGGTAAACAGGTAACTCGGGCCGCCGCTACCGCCTGCAGTGTTCAGGAACTCCTCGCCCGTGGGCGAGTTGCAGGCGGTGTTCGGATCCTTGAAGCCGAGCACGGCGTAGAGCTGGGCGCTGGCGCAGGAATCGTTCCAGGTCTGCTCGGGGATGTAGCTGATCGCGCTCGCGCCGAGCTCGCCGTTACCCGGGAGCCAGTACTTGCTGTTCTTCTTGAAATCATCGAAGTCGGTACCGCCGACGGCGATGTTGTACGGCGTGCTGCCCAGGCCATTCACCGCGATGCCGAAGGAGGATGCAATCTGGTTCTGGTCACAGCCGGCGACACCGGCATCGCCCGTGGAGACGAACACCGAAATGCCCTCGGCCGCCGCGGTCGACCAGAGGGCCGTGACCACGTCGCTATCGCCGATGGCTTCACTGATGACTTCGCATTCGCCGTAGCTGAGGCTCAGGATCTGCGGCGGTGCGGCCTGCTCAAGCACGTTCTCCGCGGCAAGGAAGGCGCCGAAGTCGGCACCGGTATCGGCGCACGATGCGAGCGTGACATTCGCATCCGGCGCAGCGGCACCGGCCCATTCCGCGTCGAGGGCGGCTTCGCCTTCGTCGGCGTTGGTGCCGGGATCCGAGCACCCCGCGTCGCCGGTGGGATGCACCTGGCTGAAGATGCCTTTGGCATCCTTCGGCAGGAAGGTGTTGCGGAATGTCGCGACGTCGGCATCCAGCACGTTCGTGCGTTCGAGCACGGTCACGGTCTGCCCGGAGCCGCGTACCGGGTTCGCCTGGGTCCACAGCGGATTGACGTTATAGATCGTCCCGAAATCCGCCGGGACCACGTCGTACTGCACCGAGCCCTGGTAGACGAAATTGAAGTCGCTGGACGGCGCGCCGGCCGCGACCCATGCGCCCTTGGCGTTGCGCCGTACCGGCAGCGCATTACGCATCTGCGGCTTCGGGAAGAAGTCGGTCAGCGACGCGACGCCGCGCACGACCGGGATGAGGTCGGTAGGCAGCTTCTGCTCCGTGGCGTTGGCGAAGTGCAGCTTGCCCTCGGCGCGGTAGCGGTGCATCGACGTACCGAACGCCTGCTGCACGGCACCGACGGAGCCGGAGAAGCGGATCAGCATGCCATCGGCGGAAACGCTCTTCACGCCAAGCCCCTGGCCGCCGAGCCACTGCTTTACCGCCGCAATATCTTTCGTGCTCGGGCCGAACTGCTCGCCCACCTGCTGCGCGGTGAGCCACTTGTGGTAGTTCGGGGAAGCGGGGTTATCCAGCGAAGCGAGGTACGCATCGAAACGCTTCTGCTGGTCGGCACCGCGCTTGAGCACCAGCGTCATCGAAGGGATCACCTCGGCGGTGCCCATCGGGCCGCTATCGGTGCTCGTGGCGACATGGACTGGCACGCTGCCTTTCAGCGTCGTCATCTGGCGGGTATCGACCGCTTTGGTCAGCAACGGCGTGGCGGTGGTGCTGCCGGGTGCGGCGCGCGTGGCCGCGTGGGTCGTGCAGGTGGCGCCAGCCGCGAACAGCACGGCGACACCCACCCGCCATGGACGAGAGATGCTTGGTGACATAAAACCCCCGAAGGAAAAGGAATCAGGTTGGCCCGTTATTCCTCGCGCCCAGCTTCGTAAGAAACTGCCCCTCGGCGCGCGCCCCCGCGACACAAGTTCGTGCGGACGGGCCAGACTAGCTTTACATCCGCGGGAAAGTCACACACGCTCCACTGGCCCGGTTCTCACCGATTCCTCACCGTCGCCACCGGGCTTACCAGGGGAAACGCGTGATGATGTCCCGCATCCGTGCATGGCTTGGCAACACACCCATCGACGATCCCGTCGACCGGCGCAACGCGACCTTCATGCAGTTGCTGCTGGTGTTCGAAGGGCTGCGCATCCCGGCGACCAAGCTTTATCTTTTCGCTGGCCACTGGGGATACCTGAGCGAGCATTTCTACGGCAGGGCGCGCATCGGCGCGCCGGCGGCAATGGCGATCGACATCGGTACGGATGTCGCCATGACGATCTCCGCATGGCTGGGCTTCGTGCTGGTGCGCATGGGGCGGTTTCCGCTCGCGGTGGCGCAGTTCGTCGGCACGATGCTTGTCTCGGGCGCGGTGGCCTACGCCGCCTTCGGCTACCACGCCACCGATGGCAATCTCACGCTCATCCTGATCCTTGCGTTGAGCGGGCTGATGCTCGGCCGTCGTGCGTTGTGGATCACCTACGCCGCGGAAGCCCTGATCCTGGTGATGAGCGTGGACATGGAGCCGCTGAAGCTGGCCGATGCGGGGCACCTGCCCGCGTTCCTGCTCGGCATGTACAACGTGCTGCCCATGCGTGCGCTGACCAGTTACCTGCTGATCGCCCTCGTCGTCGACCGGAGCCTGCATGCATTGCGCGACAGCCTGCGCGAATCGCACCAGCAGCGGCAGCAGCTGGCGCACGAGATCGCTGAGCGGGAGCGCACCCAGGCGCAACTGCTGCATGCGCAGAAGATGGATGCCGTCGGCAAGTTCGCCAGCGGGGTGGCGCACGACGTGAACAACGTGTTCGACATCATCCTCGGCTTCTCGACCGAGCGCGACCGCCTGCTGGTCGATGACGAAGCGCCGGACGGCGACATGCGCGCGGTAGCCGATGCGCTCGAGGGCATCGAACTGGCCGCGCGGCGCGGCACCGCGGTGTGTCGCAAGTTGCTCAACTTCAGCAAGCCTGGCGTGGCCCAGGCGGAAACCTTCGATGTCGTGGAGGCGTTGCACGAACTGCGTCCCCTTGCGCGGCAGTCGTTGCCGGCCCGCTGCGAGCTGAGGCTCGAGGCGCCATCGACCCCGCGCCTGATCCATTTCGATCGCAGCCAGTTCGAACTGGCGGTCATCAACCTCGTCACCAACGCGCGTGATGCGATGCCTGGCGGCGGAGCCTGCACGATCGCACTGGAAGATGCGGATGGCTATGTACTGCTTTCGGTTCGCGATACCGGCATCGGCATGGATGCAACGACGCTCGCGCAGGCCTTCGAGCCGTTCTTCACGACCAAGCCCGAAGGGCAGGGCACCGGCCTGGGCCTCAGCGTGGTCCATGGCCTGGTGCTGCAGGCGGGCGGCGACACGCGTGTCGAAAGCTCACCTGGCCAGGGCACGGTCGTCCGGCTATACCTGCCGCTCGATGCGGCGAGCCAGCGTGCCGTGGCCTGAACTCAGGCCTCGATGACGTAGCCTGCGCCGTGTACCGCGTTGAGCGGCAGGGGTTCGCCGAGGGCCGCGAGCACCTTGCGCCGCAGGCGGTGCACCATGGAATCGAGCCGGTGCGGGTCGAAGGCCAGCACGTCGTCCGTGAGTGCGGCGATCAGCGCGTCGCGGGCCACCACCTCGCCAACGTGCTGGAACATGACCTCGAGCAGGCGGCGTTCGCCCCGGGTAAGCATGACCTGGGCGCCGCCGGGCGAGAGCAGGAACCACTCATCCGGGCTGAGCGCCCAGCGGCCACGGGGCCGCGGCGCGGTGGACGGCTGGAGACGCCGGGCCACGCTATAGAGGGTGGCCACCAGCACGTCGATCTCCACCGGCTTGGCCAGGTAGGCATCCGCGCCCTCGAACAGGCCGCGTACGCGATCGACGGTATCGCTCCGGCCTGTCAGCATGATGATGCCGGTGCCGGCATGGGTGGCGCGGAGTTCGCGGGCCAGGCTGAAGCCATCGCCGTCCGGCAGCCCGATGTCGAGCACGAACAGGTCGGGCGGCCCTTGCTGGATCGCTTCCCGCAGCCCTGCCACGGTGCCCGTCGCCACCACCTCGAAGCCGAACTGCACTAATTTCGGCGCAAGGATCCGGTCCCGCACCAGGTCGTCATCTTCAAGCAATACCAGTCGCATCGGGGTAGCTAAGGTCACGTAGGGCCTCCACTTTTCTATACCCATGGGTATACCAAATCCTTGCGACCCTCATTACACTTCTCTTTCAGATTTTTCGTAACCGCTTCACGGAACCGCGACCTTGAATACTTCCGCATCGCTGCGCATCGTCCCGCTGGATAACAAGGCGGAACTGGGGCGCTTCCTCAAGGTGCCTGGCGCCATCATGGGTTCGGATCCGAACTGGATTTCCCCCCTACTGCTGGAACGCCGCCTGCACCTCGGCGCCAAGACCAACCCCTGGTTCGAGCACGCCCGCTGGAAGGGCTGGGTGGCCTACCGCGGCGACAGGCTCGTGGGCCGGATCACCGCCCAGATCGATTACCTGCACCTGGAGCGCTACGAAGACGCCACCGGCTTCTTCGGCATGCTTGAATCCGAGGACAATGCGGAAACGTTCGCCGCGTTGTTCGACGCCGCCGAAACCTGGCTGCGCAGCGAGGGCGTCAAGCGCGTGCGTGGCCCGCTCAGCCTGTCGATCAACGACGAGGTCGGCCTGCTCGTCGACGGGTTCGATACGCCGCCGGTCTTCATGATGGGCCACTCCTACCCGTACTACGCCACCCAGATCGAAAAGGCGGGCTATACGAAGGCCAAGGATATGCTGGCCTACATGATCGCGCCGGACTTCCCCGCGCCGAAGGTCATGGACCGCCTGCTGCGCAGCTCGAAGAAGCCGGTGCGCGTGCGCCCGCTGGACGCCAAGCGTTACGACGAGGAGCTGGCGACGCTGCGCGAGATCTTCAACGACGCGTGGGCGGATAACTGGGGCTTCGTGCCGTTCACCGAGGCGGAGTTCAAGGACCTGGGGCACACGCTCAAGCTCCTGATCGCACCGGAGCTGATCCAGATCGCCGAAGTCGATGGCAAGCCGGCCGCCTTCATCGCGGCGCTGCCCAACATCAACGAAGTGATCAAGGGTTTCAACGGCAAGCTGCTTCCGTTCAACTGGATCAAGCTGCTCTGGGGTCTGAAGAAGAAGTTCCCGAAGTCGTCGCGCGTGCCGCTGATGGGTGTGCGCCGCGAGTTCCACAACACGCCGCTGGGTCCCGGCCTCGCCTTCCTCGTCATCGATGCCGTGCGGCATCATCTCGTGGCGCGTGGCGTGGAGCAGGTGGAGCTGTCCTGGATCCTCGAGGACAATGAAGGCATGCGTAACATCGTCGAGACCATCGGCGGCCGTGACTACAAGCGCTATCGCGTCTACGAGAAGACCATTTCATGAGCAAGCCATCATCCCGGGCCGGCGTCGTCATCGTCGTCATCATCATCGTGGTGGCGCTGGTCTGGTGGCTTGGCCACCGGAAGGCCGCCGACACCGCGGCGGAGGGCCAGCCGGTCGCCGTGGTCACCGCGGTCGCCCGGCAGGGCAGCTTCGCGGTGACGCGTTCGCAGCCGGGTACCGTGACCCCTGCGAACAGCGTGGTGGTCCGCAGCCGGGTGGATGGTGAGCTGACGAAGGTGAATTTCACCGGCGGCCAGCAGGTGAAGCAGGGTGATGTGCTGGCCGAGGTCGACCCGCGGTCGTTCCAGGCGCAGCTGCAGCTCGCCAACGGCGACCTGGCGCGCAGCCAGGCGCAGCTGAGCAACGCGCAGGAGACCCTGAAGCATTACCAGGCGCTGCTGACCCAGGATTCGATCTCGCGCCAGCGCGTGGCCGACCAGCAGGCGCTGGTGAACCAGTACGCCGGCGAAGTGAAGTCGGAGCAGGGCCGTATCGGCACTGCGAACCTGCAACTGTCGAGCACCCGCATTACCTCGCCGATCACGGGTACGGTGGGCCTGCGTCGGGTGGATCCCGGCAACCTGGTGGGCCCTGGCGATGCGCGTGGCATCACGGTCGTCACCCAGTCGCAGCCGAGCAAGGTGCTGTTCTCGGTGTCCGTGCAGGATGCGCCGCATGTGCTGGAGCGCCTGCGTGGCGGCATCTGCATCCCGGTCACCGCGTACGGCGACGACCCGGCCCAGCCGCTGGCCACCGGCCGCCTGCTGGCCGCCAATAACGAGGTCGATCCGGCCACCGGCACGGTCAAGCTCGAGGCGCAGTTCGCCAACGCCAACACCGAGCTCCTGCCTAACCAGTTCGTGACCGCACGGCTGCCGGTGGATGTGTTGTCCAGCGCGACGCTCGTGCCCACCGCCGCCGTCCAGCAGGGTGCCCAGGGCGCGTTCGTTTATGTGATCGGCGACGACAAGACCGCGACCGCCGTCCCGGTCGTGACGGGTCCTGCCGATAACGCGACCACGGTGATCCGCTCGGGCCTGAATGCGGGCGCACGCGTCGTCGTCCAGGGCGCCGACCGCCTGCGCGCCGGCACGGTCGTCAACGCGACGGCCGCGCCCGTAACCGCGGCTGCCGCACCGGTGGTCTCGACCGACTGTCCCAGCGAGGCCGCCGCCACCTCCGCGCCGTCCGCACGCCCGTGAACCCTTCCCGCATCTTCATCCTGAGGCCGGTGGCGACATCGCTGCTGGCCGTGGCGGTGTTGCTGGTGGGCCTGTTCGGCTACCGCTTCCTGTCGGTCTCGGCGTTGCCCGAGGTGGATTTCCCCACCATCGAGGTCGTGAGCGCGTACCCCGGTGCCGGCCCGCAGGTCGTGGCGTCGTCGATCACCGCGCCGCTGGAGCGCCAGCTCGGCCAGATGCCCGGCCTGAGCCAGATGGCTTCGACGAGCGCGTCCGGCAGCTCCACGATCACGCTGCGCTTCAATCTTGCGCTGCCGCTCGATGTGGCGGAGCAGGAAGTGCAGGCCGCGATCAATGCGGTCGCGCCGGCGTTGCCGCCCGACATGTCGCAGCCGCCGCTGTACCGCAAGGTGAATCCGGCCGATGCGCCGGTGATGACGCTGGCGCTGACCTCGCGGACGCTGCCGTTGCGCACATTGCGCGAGCTGGCCGATACGCGCCTGGTCCCGAAGCTTTCCCAGGTATCGGGCGTCGGCCTCGTCAGCATCGACGGCGGCCAACAGCCGGCGATCGTCGTCCAGGCCGATCCGTCGCGGCTCCGCTCGCAGGGCCTGACCCTGGATAACCTGCGTACCGCGATCCGCGATGCGAATTCAAACCAGGCCAAGGGTTCGCTCGAAGGCCCCGAGCGGACGTCGAACGTCGCCCTGAACCACCCGATCGACAGCGCGGAAGGCTTCCGCGACCTGGTCGTCAGCCACGGCGATGGCGCGGTCGTGCGACTGGGCGATGTCGCGCGCATCGTCGATGGCGTCGAGAACACCCGCCAGGCCGCGTGGTCGGGCGACGAGCCTGCGATCGTCCTGCGCATCCGCCGGCAGCCGGGCGCCAATGTCGTCGAAGTGGTCGACCGCATCCGCGCGGTGCTGCCGCAGCTCAGCGCGACGCTGCCCGCCGCGGTCGATATCGCGACGCTGAGCGACCGCACCGAGACCGTGCGCGCCGCCGTGCGCGATGTGCAGATCGAACTGCTGTTCGCCATCGCGCTCGTCGTGCTGGTGATCTACCTGTTCCTCGGCAGCGGCACGGCGACCTTCATCCCGGGCATCGTGGTGCCGCTCTCGCTGATCGGCACGTTCGCCGTGATGTACCTCGCGGGTTTCTCGATCAACAACCTCACGTTGATGGCGCTGATCGTCGCGACCGGCTTCATGGTCGACGATGCGATCGTGATGATCGAAAACATCTCGCGCCATATCGAAGCCGGCGAAGAACCCATGGCGGCCGCGCTGAGCGGTGCCCGCCAGATCGCCTTCACCATCGTGTCGCTGACCGTGTCGCTCGTCGCGGTGCTCATCCCGCTGCTGTTCATGGGCGGCCTGGTCGGCCGGCTGTTCCGCGAGTTCGCGGTCACGCTGGCGGTGGCGATCCTGATCTCCGGCGTGGTCTCGCTGACCCTGACCCCGATGATGTGCGCGCGCATGCTGCGCCGTGTTCCCGCGTCGAAGCCCGCGCGCAGTGCTCGCGATGGTCGCGCGTGGCTTGATGCACTGCTCGCGCGCTACGGCCGCGGGCTGCACTGGGTGCTGGCGCGCCAGACGGCTACGCTTGTGGCTGTCGGCCTGATGGCTGTACTGGCAGTGGGCCTTTACGTGGTCATGCCGCGCGGCCTTTTCCCCGCACAGGATTCGGGCGATATCCAGGCCATCACCGAAGCACCGCCGACGGTGTCGTTCGCAGCGATGACCCGACACCAGCAGGCGCTGACGAAAGTCATCCTGCAGGATCCTGCCGTAGCCAGCGTCGCATCGTTCATCGGTGGCGAAGGCGCCGCGGCCGCGATCAACACGGGACAGCTGCTCATCCACCTCAAGCCGCTGGCGCATCGCGAACGCGTGCCGGCGGTGATGGCGCGCCTCGCGGAAGCGGTACGCAAGGTCGATGGCATCACGCTGCACATGCAGCCGGTACCGGACCTCACCATCGATGACCGGGTGAGCCGCGGCCAGTACCAGTTCTCGATCGAAAACGCCGACCCCGCCCAGCTCGCGCAGGCGGTGTCCCGCGTGGTCGAGCCGCTGCGTGGCGTGCGTGATGTTACGGGGGTCACGACGGACCAGGATGAGCTGGGCCTGGAGGCGTACGTCGAGCTCGATCATGACCTGGCGAGCCGCTACGGAATCACCTCGGCCGCGGTTGGCGATGCCTTGTATAACGCCTTCGGCCAGCGCCAGGTGGGTACCGTGCTCTCGCTGGCCAATCCGCGTCGGGTGATCCTGCAGGCGCTGCCGAATGCCGAGAACCCTGCCAGTGCGATCGGCGGTGTGTATCTCGCTCCAGGCTCGACGGATGCCTCCGGCTCGCTGGTGCCGCTCGCGTCGATCGCCCGCGTGAGCGAGCGGACGGCACCGCTAGTCGTCACCCGCCTCGACCAGCTTCCCGCCGCCACCGTGTCGTTCAACCTGGCACACGGCGTGGCGCTGGATAGCGCGATGGCCACGGTGGACAAGCTGCACAAGCAGCTCAATCTCCCGGCCAGCACGCAGCTGCGCTGGGAAGGTGCGGCCGGGGCCTTCGAGGAGTCGCGTGAAGGGCAGCCCTGGCTGATCCTTGCAACGCTTATCACCGTGTATATCGTGCTTGGCGTGCTCTATGAGAGCGCGATCCACCCGCTGACCATCCTTTCGACGCTGCCGTCGGCGGGCATCGGTGCGCTGCTGGCGCTGTGGGTCGGCGGCTTCGAACTGGATGTGATCTCGCTGATCGGTATCATCCTGTTGATAGGCATCGTGCAGAAGAACGCGATCATGCTGATCGACTTCGCGATCGATGCGCAGCGGCAGCAGGGCCTCGCGCCCCGCGATGCGATCGTGCAGGCCAGCCTGCTGCGCTTCCGCCCGATCATCATGACGACGCTGGCGGCCATGCTCGGCGCGTTGCCGCTGATGCTGGGTGGCGGCATGGGCGCCGAGCTGCGCCATCCGCTCGGCGTGGGTATCTTCTGGGGCCTGCTGGTCAGCCAGTTGCTCACGCTGTTCACCACCCCGGTGATCTACCTCGCCTTCGAGCGCGTGGTCGGACGCAGGCGCGCGGCATGAACGTGTCCCGGCCCTTCATCGATCGACCGGTAGCGACCACGCTGCTGTGCCTGGGTCTGGTGATCGCCGGGGCGTTCGCGTGGCGGTTGCTGCCCACCGCCTCGATGCCGGAAGTGAACGTGCCGACGATCAAGGTGTCGGCGGCACTGCCCGGCGCGAGCCCGGCCACGATGGTCGCGGCGGTGGCGACGCCGCTGGAGCGCTCGCTTGGCCGTATCGCCGGGCTCACCGAGATGACTTCGGTGAACTCGGAAGGGCAGACCGACATCCGCCTCACCTTCGACCTGTCGCGCGACACCACGGCGGCGGCTCGTGATGTCCAGGGTGCGATTAACGCGGCGCGCAGCGACCTGCCGCCCGATATGCCGGCTAGCCCACGCTACCGCGAGGTGAGCTCGGCCGATGCGCCCGTGCTGGTCCTCGCGCTGACCTCGCGCCAGGCGACGCCGGGCCAGATGTACGACGTGGCGTCGACCACCTTCAGCCAGACCCTGGCCCAGGTGGATGGCGTCGGCGATGTGGAACTCGTCGGCGGCTCCGTGCCGGCGTTCCGCATCGCGCTGGATCCGCAGGCCATGAGCCAGCGCGGTGTCGGTTTTGAAGACGTGCGGCGCGCGCTCGCATCCGCGGTGTCCAACCAGCCGACAGGCGTGGTGGAGGCGGGCGACCGCGCGCTGCAGGTCGCGACCAACGGCCAGCTCGATTCGGTGCAGGCCTTCCAGTCGCTGGTGGTCGCGCAGCG
>NZ_JBQCFT010000352.1:0-9699 GCF_051958795.1 Luteibacter sp.
GGTCACCAGGACGACGGTGCCGCCCATGCTGACCATGACCGCACCGGACGCCTGGCGGGCGATTTCGCCCGTCTCCAGCGTGACTTCGTGACTACCGTACTGGAATGACTTGGTTACTTTCGCCACTTCGTTGTCTCCTCGTCCTGATCCGGTGGTTTAGCGGCGCAGGCCGAGGCGTTCGATGAGGGTCTGGTAGCGAGCGAGGTCGCTCTTCTTGAGGTAGGCCAGCAGCGTCTTGCGCTTGTTGACCATCTTCAGCAGACCGCGACGCGAGTGGTGGTCCTGCTTGTGCGCCTGGAAGTGATCCTGCAGCGCGGTGATGTTCGCGGACAGCAGCGCGACCTGGACTTCGGTCGAGCCGGTGTCGTTATCCTTGCGACCGTAGTCCTTGATGATCTGGCTGGTCTGTTCGACGGTGAGCGACATGTGTATCGATTCCTTAAAAAAGCGGATGCGAGACTTGCGCAACCTCAACGGCCACCGATGAAGTTGCGCAAGCCTCGCTTTGATGAAAGCTGTTAAACGAGCACGTAATTGTAACGTCCTGCGCGTAGCGGCAACAAGCCCGGTCAGGGGGTTGGGAGGTTGAAGCCCCTGAGAACCCTCAAAATACCGTCTTCACCGACCTCGCCGAGCGCCATCAGGCGCCCGTCGGCACCCCAGACGCCGCACCGGCCGGTGGCGGCACCGGCGCCGAGGGGTACCGGCTGGCCGAAGCCGAGCACACGGGTCTGGTCGGTCTCGAGTTCCACCCGGGGAATATGGGCGAGCCCGGCATCGACCGGAAGCAGGCAGGCTTCGAGCGGGTCCGGCCCGGTTTCAGCGGCCGCACGCAGTTCATCCAGCGTGACCATGGCCGGCGCCATGAACGGTTCGACCCACAGCCGGCGCAGGCCCGTGAGGTGTGCGCCACAACCGAGGTTGGCCCCCAGGTCGACCGCCAGGCTGCGGACATAGGTACCCGAACCGCATTCCACGTGCAGGCGGAGGGTATCCCCTGCCCGCTCGATCACCTCGAGCCGGTAAACCTCGACCTCACGCGACGGCACGTCGACCGCCTCGCCGCGCCGGGCGCGCACATAGAGAGGCACGCCATCCTGCTTGATGGCCGAATAGGCCGGCGGGACCTGGGTGATGCGGCCGCGCAGGGGCGCCAGTGCCGCTTCGACCAACGCATCGTCGAGGGCCGGTACCGGCCGGGTTTCCTCGATCTCGCCTTCGAGGTCGGCCGTGGTCGTGGTGGCACCCAGTTTCACCTCGGCCTCGTAGGCCTTGCGCGAACCCAGCAGCCAGCCGGCGATCTTGGTGGCTTCGCCAAAGCAAAGCGGTAGCAGGCCGGTGGCCAGCGGATCGAGGCTGCCGGTGTGCCCGCCCTTGGCCGCGCCCACCAGTCGACGCGCCGTCTGCAAGGCCTGGTTGGAACTCAGGCCGAGCGGCTTGTCGAGCAGGAGGATGCCGTGGATGTCACGGAATGAGCGACGGTTCATTAAAGAGGGAATGCCCTTCGTAGGAGCCCACCCTGTGGGCGACGCCGTTCGCGGGAGAGCCGCAGTCCTGTGGCGCCATCGCGACAGATGTCGCCCACAGGGTGGGCTCCTACGGCCCTATTCGTCTTCGGCCTTGTCGGCCGGCGGGACCGGGTTCTCGCGCAGCAGCGTTTCGATGCGCTCGGCGCGGTCGACCGACTCGTCGTACTTGAAGCGCAGCTCGGGTACGCGACGCAAACGCATGGAGCGCGAGAGCTCGCGGCGGAATTCCTTGGCAAGCTCCTTGAGCGCCTTCACGGCCTCGGCCGACTTCTCCGGCATGAGCGCGGTGACCCATACGGTAGCCACGTCCAGGTCCTTGGTGGTCTCCACGTCAGAGACGCTGACCGAGGGCAGCGCATGCTCGCGCACGGCGGCGTGCACCAGCAGGCCGATTTCACGGCGCAGCTCGGCGGAGACGCGGTCGGTTCGCTTGAAATCACGGGACGGCATATCCGCCTCCTATAAACGAGAAAAGCCTCCCCGGCGAACCGGGGAGGCAGGGTCTTCCAATTACAGCGTGCGGGCCACTTCGATGCGCTCGAAGCACTCGATCTGGTCGCCCACCTTCACATCGTTGTACTGCTTCACCGCGATACCGCATTCGGTGCCGTTGCGGACTTCGTCCACCAGCTCCTTGAAGCGGCGCAGCGATTCCAGTTCACCCTGGAACACGACAACGTTGTCGCGCAGCACGCGGATCGGCTTGGAACGCTTGACGATGCCTTCGATGACCATGCAACCGGCCACCGCGCCGAACTTCGACGAACGGAACACGTCGCGGACCTGGGCAACGCCGATGATCTCTTCACGCACTTCCATGCCGAGGAGACCCGACGCGGCCTGCTTCACCTGGTCGATGACGTCGTAGATGATCGAGAAGTAACGGACATCGAGGCCCGCCGTATCGATCACCTTGCGCGCCGAGGCATCGGCACGGACGTTGAAGCCGATGACCAGCGCCTTCGAGGCGGCGGCCAGCTGGGCTTCCGATTCGGTGATGCCACCGACGCCGGACGAGATGACGTTGACCTTGACCCGGTCGTTGCCAATCTGCGTCAGCGAATCGCGCAGGGCTTCGACCGAACCCTGAACATCGGCCTTGACCAGGATGTTGAGGGTCTGCTGGCCTTCGCCCTGGCCCATCTGGGCCATGATGTCTTCGAGGCGGTTCGACTTGGTGACCAGGCGGGTCTCGCGACGCTTCTGCTGACGCTCGGCGGCCACCTGGCGCGCCAGGCGCTCGTCTTCGACAGCGACGAAGTCGTCACCCGATTCCGGCACGCCGGAACGGCCCAGCACCTGCACGGGGATCGACGGGCCGGCTTCGTTGACCTGCTTGCCGGTTTCGTCGATCAGCGCACGCATGCGGCCGTATTCCACGCCGCAGACGACGAAGTCGCCCTTCTTCAGCGTGCCCTGCTGGACCAGCACGGTGGCAACCGGGCCGCGGCCACGATCGAGACTGGATTCGATGACGACACCCGAGGCGCGGCCATCGGCCACGGCCTTGAGCTCCATCACTTCGGCCTGGATCGAGATCGCGTCGAGCAGGTCGTCGATGCCCATGCCCGTCTTCGCGGACACCGGCACGAACGGCGTATCGCCACCCCACTCTTCCGGGATGACCTCGAGGTTGCCGAGGCCCTGCTTGACGTGGTCGACGTTGGTGTCCGACTTGTCCATCTTGGTCAGCGCGACGATCAGCGGCACCTTGGCGGCGCGCGCATGCTTCACCGCTTCGACGGTCTGCGGCATGACGCCGTCATCGCCGGCCACGACCAGCACCACGATATCGGTGGACTGCGCACCACGCGCACGCATGGCGGTGAACGCCGCGTGGCCCGGGGTATCCAGGAACGTGATGACGCCGCGGCTGGTTTCGACGTGGTATGCGCCGATGTGCTGCGTGATGCCACCGGCTTCGCCCGACGCGACCTTGGTGCGACGGATGTAGTCGAGCAGCGAGGTCTTGCCGTGGTCGACATGGCCCATGATGGTGACGACCGGCGGACGCGTGACCTTGTCGCCTTCGAGTTCCGCTGCGCTGGTGTGCGAGGCGAGAGCCGCTTCGGCGTTGTTGTCCGTCGCGCGAACCGGGTTGTGGCCCAGCTCTTCGATGACGAGCGTCGCGGTGTCCTGGTCGATCGTCTGGTTGATCGTGGCCATGACGCCCATCTTGAACAGGGCCTTCACCACCTCGGCACCCTTCACCGCCATCTTCTGGGCGAGGTCGGCGACGAGGTTGTTATCGCCGATGATCACGTCACGAACGACAGCCGCCGTCGGGCGGGTGAAGCCGTGCGGACCGCTCGATGCGCCGGCGCCACGCGACGGCTCCGAACGACCACCACGCGCCGGCTTGCCGCGACCACCCTTGCCGCTGGAACGGCGGGCGCGATCGGCATCGGAGAGGTGCATTTCGCCAGCGGCGAAGCGCTTGCCACCCGGCTCGCGATCACCACCGCGACCGTTGCCCGCGCCTGCACCGCCGCCACCGCCGTGCTTCGGGCGCGCGTTGCCGCGCGGATCGTTGGCAGCGGCGACGGCGCCAGGCGCCGGACGTGCGGCACCGGCGGCCGGCGTGGCCGGACGAGCAGCAGGCGCAGCCGGACGGGCCGCCGCAGGTGCCGGGGCCGGTGCGGGCGCCGGCGGCGGCGTCGGCTTGGAAACAATGCGCTCACGCTTACGCGGCTCATGGATGCGCGGCAGGATCATGCCGAGCGAGCGCGTATCGAGCTTGGCGGTCTGGTGGCCCGGCTCATCGCCAGCGGCGGCCGGCGCGGCCTCCGCGACGTCAGCCGGTGCCGCCGGCGTGGCGGCCACGGGGGCTGCCTGGTCGGCGGCTGCAGCGGCGGCGCGCGAGGCTTCCTCGGCGCGTGCGCGTTCAGCCTCGGCATGCTCCTCGGCCTGGCGGCGCGCCTCGATGGCAGCCTCTTCCTGGCGGCGTGCCTCAGCCTCGGCTTCGCGACGCTCGGCTTCGGCCTGCTCGCGACGCTCGGCTTCTTCCCGGCGCTGGTTTTCGTCGTGCTCGCGCTGGGCCTGCGACTCGGCCAGCCGGCGCGCGGCTTCGTCCCGCTCGTTATCGACCGGTGCTTCGTCAGCGATGGCGCTGCGCTTCACGTAGGTGCGCTTGGCGCGCACTTCCACGTTCACCGTCTTCGCCGGGCCCGCACCACGGCCGGAGCCGGAGCTGACCTTCAGCTCACCCACGGTGCGGCGCTTCAGCGTGATCTGGCGCGGCGAGCTGTCTTCCGCTTCGGGAGCGGGTTCGTTCTTGCCGTGCGTACGGCGCAGGAAGCCCAGCAGCTTCACCTTCTCGGTGCTGCTGATGATCTGCTCCGCCGTGGAGAAATTCATTCCGGCCTCGCCAAGCTGCGAAAGCAGCTTGTCGACCGGCATACCCAGTACCTGGGCGAGTTGTTTAATAGTGACGTCCGACATCGTTCTTCATTCTCCGCCGTTCCCGCGCGTAACCCGTGCCATCGATGCGATCTCAGGCTGCCTCCGTCCCTGGTGGGAGGCCGTGTGGCCTCCCTCGGGGCGCCCCTCCGGGGCGCTTCCGGTGACGCGCTTAGCCGCCCTTCTCCAGTCGGGCGATCATCGGGGCGCGCGCAGCCATGATCAGCTGCGAAGCGCGCTCCTCGGTCATGCCTTCGATATCGATGAGTTCATCGACGGCCAGGTCGCCCAGGTCGTCCAGCGTGCGGATGCCGCGCTCGACGAGCGCGTAAGCCGTACCCTCATCCATACCTTCCAGATCCAGGAGTTCCTGGTCCGGGCCTTCCACGTTCTCTTCGACGGCCAGCGCCTGGGTGAGCAGTGCGTCGCGGGCGCGGGCACGGAGCTCTTCAACGATGTCTTCGTCGAAACCTTCGATGGCGAGCAGCTCGGCGCTCGGCACGTAGGCGATTTCTTCCACCGACGAGAAGCCTTCCTGCACGAGGATGCCGGCGATTTCCGCGTCGACCTCGAGCTTGTCCTGGAACAGCGCCAGCGCGGCCTGCTGTTCGGCTTCGCTCTTGGCGGTGACCTGGTCCTGGGTCATCACGTTGAGCTGCCAGCCGGTGAGCTTGCTGGCAAGGCGCACGTTCTGGCCACCGCGGCCGATAGCCTGGGACAGCTTGTCCTCGGCCACCGCGATGTCCATGGAGTGCTTTTCTTCATCCATGATGATGGACTGCACTTCCGCCGGTGCCATGGCGTTGATGACGTACTGGGCCTGGTTGTCGTGCCACAGGATGATGTCGACGCGCTCGCCATTGAGCTCGTTGGACACCGCCTGCACGCGCGAACCGCGCATGCCGATGCACGCGCCGATGGGATCGGTGCGGGTATCGTGCGCGACCACGGCGATCTTGGCGCGATCGCCCGGATCACGGGCGCAGCCCTTGATCTCGACGAGGCCCTGGCCGACTTCCGGCACTTCGAGCTTGAACAGCTCCATCATGAATTCCGGTGCGCTGCGCGAGACGAACAGCTGCGGGCCACGGATTTCCGACTTCACTTCGTAGAGGTAGCCACGGACGCGGTCGCCCACGCGGTGCGATTCGCGGGGAATCGTCTTGTCGCGCGGAATGAACGCCTCGGCGTTGCTGCCCAGGTCGAGGTAGACGTTGCCGCGCTCGACGCGCTTGACGATGCCGGTGACCAGCTCGCCGACGCGATCGATGAAGGCATCGACGACCTGCTGGCGCTCGGCTTCGCGGACGCGCTGGACGATGACCTGCTTCGCGGCCTGCGCGGCAATGCGGCCGAACTCGGCGTTCTCGATCTGGCGCAGGATGTAGAGGCGGCCTTCGTCGGCGGTCTCGATCAGCTCACCACCGTCGGCGACTTCGTCTTCCACGTCCATCTGGCGGATCTGGAAGGACGGATCCTCCATCTCGCCATCGTCAGCGATGACTTCCCAGCGACGGTACGTCTTGTAATCGCCCGAGTCGGAATCGATCTCGACGTAGATGTCCGGATCCTCTTCGGGGTAGCGCTTCTTGGCGGCCGAGGCGAGCGCCGCTTCCATGGCTTCAAAAATGACATCGCGCGGCACGCCCTTTTCGTTGGCGACCGCGTCGACTACCAGCAAAAGTTCTTTGCTCATTGCCGCTACTCCCATGAGGATGCCCCGCGGCATCCCGTCGTTTCGTTATTTGGATTTCTTCTTTTCGCCCGGCTTGGGCTTCGGCTGCGGGGCATAGCCCAGCGCCACCCAATCCGGCACCACGCGGGCGCTCTCGACGTCCGCGTGTTCGAATTCGAACTTGCCCGCCTCACCTTCCAGCACAATGTGCTCGCCGTTTACTTCAACGACGTTGCCTTTCAGACGGCGGCGGCCCTCGATCGGGGCCTTCAGCAGCACCTTCACTTCCTGGCCCGTGACGCGCGCGAACTGCGTGGCGCTGAACAGGGGCCGGTCGATGCCGGGGGAGGAGACCTCCAGTACATAGTTGCCGGGGATCGGATCTTCAACGTCCAGCCACGCCGAGAACTCGCGGCTGGCCGATTCGCAGTCGTCCACGGTGACTTCCGGCGACTCGCGGCCCTCGCGAAGCTCCTCCGGCACATCCAGGAAGACGCGCAGGGTGCTCTGCCCGCCACCGGCAGGAAGGAATTCGATGCCCAGCACCTCGAGGCCGAGGTCGGCCACGATCTCCGAGAAGCGTTGTGTTAGTGCGTTGGTGTCCACGTTACCTACGGTTTTCTGGTCGCCAGAAACAAAAAAAGGGCTCGAACGGCCCATTCCTTTCGTCGCCGATGTATCCCGACACTTCCCTCCACAGCGCCTGCGAGAAACCTGACGGCGCTCACGAGTGTCGCGGGACGCGCTCCCTGCGCCCAACAAAAAAGCCTCACGAGGAGGCTTTCTTGTAAAAAGAAAGGTCCTGAAGCGACGTTGGCCCGCGATACGCGATCGATGGTTAACGGCGCTTAAGATTCAGGAATTCTATCGCAAATCCCCCGCTACGCGCAAGTTCGCCAGGGGTGCGCTGACGGATGTAACCCCGCGCCATCCGGCGCGTTAATGCCCCTAGAATGGGAGCATGGCCGATCGGGGGGATACGGACGGATGGATGGGGTGACCGGGCTGGATGTCCACACGCTAGGCATTATCGGCCTGGCGGTTGGCATCGCCATCGCGTTGAGCTTCTCGCTGATGAGCCTGGTGCTCCGCGGCATGGCCGCGCTGCACGTGTGGGCGGCGGCCTTCTGGCTGCTGACCTTCGCCGGCCTGGCCCAGGGTTACGACGAAAATGGCAGTTTCCTTTCCGCCATCATCGGCAGCGCCCTGATCGCGCTGGCCAACGCGGCGATGCTGGTCGGCATCGCCATGCACCTGGGCCACCGCCTGCCCTGGCGCTGGCCGACCCTGGTCATCGGCGTGTTCCTGCTCATCCAGGTGGCTTTCATGGCCTGGCCGCCCAGCCAGCCGCTCGAGAGTGCCGTTTTCGGGTTGAAGAGCATCCTCTGGGACACCTGGATGATCGTGCTGCTGATGCGTGCGCCACGCGAGATCAGGGCGGGCAGCCTCTTCACCGCGCTGGTGTTCAGCATCGACATCCTCTTCTACCTCGCCCGAGGCCTGATCTCAATTTATCCTGAGATTGAAACGCCCGAGCTGGCTTCGCTGCTGACGACCTCAAACTACCTGTTCGGCATCCTCTGTACCTTCCTCCTGAGCACGGGCTTCACCCTGATGCTCTCACAGCGGCTGGTCCATGACCTGCGGGTCGCTGCTGACGTCGACGGCCTCACCGGGCTGCTCAACCGCACCGCCCTGCTCAAGGCTGCGGCGCCCGTGTTCCAGGCCAACCGCGACCAGACCCATGCGGTGCTCCTGTTCGACCTCGACCATTTCAAGGCGATCAACGACCGGTGGGGCCACGCCGGTGGCGACGCAGTGCTGAAGCACTTCACCCGGACGCTGCGCGAAGGCGGGATCCCCCGCCGCGCCCTGCTCTCCCGCTATGGCGGCGAGGAATTCCTGCTGCTCTTGCCGTGCACCAGCGCGAACGTGGCCGTGGCCCTGGCAGAGTCACTGCGCGCCCTGGTCGAGTCCTCGCCCGCCACCTACGGCGGCGAGCCGATCCTTTTCACCACGAGCGTGGGCGTGGCCACGGGTACGGGCACCCACATCCAGAGCCTGATCGATACCGCCGACACCGCGCTCTACCAGGCCAAACGCACCGGCCGCGATCGTGTCGAGGCGATGGTTTCGGAGCCCGCCGTGAAGCAGGGGAACACCGCTTTTGCCACTGCTGGGGTGGCTGACTGATTTGCTCAGGCCGCGCGCGGCTGGATACGGGCCAATGCATCGCCGATGCGGCGCTCCGCGAGTTCCAGCTCATAATGCAGCTGCAGGTTCATCCAGCTATGTGGGTCAGTGCCAAAGTACCGGGCCAGACGCAGCGCAGTGTCAGCGGTGATCCCGCGCTTGCCGGACACCAACTCGTTAACGCGCGCGGCTGTCACCCCAATGGCCAGGGCAAGTGCGTTCGAGGAGAGGCCAAACGGCTTCATGTAATCCTCGCGGAGGACTTCCCCGGGATGCACGGGCGGAAGTGGATGGCTCATGGCAGACCCTTCAGTGATAGTCGACGATTTCGACGGCGTGGGCATGGCCGTCGTCCCAACGAAAGCAGATGCGGAACTGATCGTTGATTCGAATGCTGAACTGCCCCGCCCTGTCGCCTTTCAGCAATTCGAGCCGGTTCCCGGGCGGCGCAGCCAGGAACGAAAGGGTCGCCGCGGCGTGCAGTTGAGCCAGTTTTCGTCGAGCAATACGCCCGATGGGAGCCCAGCGGCGTGAGCAGCGGCCCTGAAACAAGGCCCCGGTGTCTTTGTCCGCGAACGAAACAATCATGCCAGATCACTTATCGATTGTCGATAAGCGATCATGTCGTCTTCGATGAGAACGCGGTATCGGGCACGGCCGACCCTGCGTTACGGCGTCATCCCGCTTTGCGTAGGCGATGACCCACAAACCCCTACCTGCGACCGCGGCTAGCGATCAACCGGACCTAGTTCACTCTGATGGACTGAGCGCCAGCGAGTGGCTTCGCGCACCATGACGTGAACGGATCCGCAACTGCACGTTGAATTGCTTCGCTCCATTCGCCGCTCGAGTTCACGCACCACCACCTCGCGCTCGGCGGCGCGACGCAGATTACGAGCGCCG
>NZ_JBQCFT010000353.1:0-14625 GCF_051958795.1 Luteibacter sp.
CCACTGAGCCAGACCCCATGAGCCCAACCACCCGTTCGGTCGCCCTCGTAGGCGTCCCCACCGATATCGGCGCCGGCCACCGCGGCAGTTCCATGGGCCCCGAGGCCCTGCGCGTCGCCCGCCTGGCGGAGCGCCTCGAGAGGCGCGGCATGCTGGTCGTGGATCGCGGCAATGTCGCCGGTCCCCTGAACCCGTGGCAGCCGCCCACCAACGGCTACCGCCACCTGCCCGAGGCAGTGGCCTGGAACACGGCCACCCACGAGGCGATCTATGCCGCTCTGAACGACGGGCACCTGCCGATCATGCTGGGCGGCGATCACTGCCTGGCGATCGGTTCGATATCGGCCGTGGCCCGGCACTGCCGCGAGAAGGGCAAGAACCTTCGCATCCTGTGGCTCGATGCCCACGCGGACTTCAACACCAGCAACATCACGCCATCGGGGAATATCCACGGCATGCCGGTCGCCTGCCTGTGCGGCCACGGGCCCGATGAGCTCACCGGCATCGGTGGCACCGTGCCGGCGATTTCGCCGGACATGATCCGCCAGATCGGTATCCGCTCCGTGGATGAGGGTGAAAAGCGCCTGGTCCACGAGGTGGGCATCGACATCTACGACATGCGCTATATCGACGAAATCGGCATCAAGGCCGCCATGGAAGAGGCGCTCGCCGGGGTCGATGAGGACACCCACCTGCACGTGAGCTTCGACGTCGACTTCCTCGACCCGAGCATCGCGCCGGGCGTGGGGACCACCGTGCGCGGGGGCCCGAACTACCGCGAGGCACAGCTGGTGATGGAGATGATCGCCGACACCGGCCGGGTGGGTTCGCTGGACATCGTTGAGTTGAACCCGGCCTTCGATAAGCGGAACCAGACGGCCAAGCTGGCGGTGGAGCTGGTGGAGTCGCTGTTTGGCAACTCGACCCAGATGCGCTGAGGGGTCGCCCGGGGCCGGGCGCGCGGGCTACACTCGGGCGGTTTCCGTCCGTTTCAAAGCAAGGTCCCCATGCGTACCCGCGTCCTCACCGGCATCACCACCACCGGCACGCCGCACCTCGGCAATTACGCCGGGGCCATCCGTCCCGCCATCGTCGCCAGCAAGGATCCCAACGTGGATGCCTTCTACTTCATGGCCGACTACCACGCGTTGATCAAGGCCGATGACGCCGACCGCGTGGCTGCCTCGCGCATGAAGATCACGGCTACCTGGCTGGCCGGCGGCCTGGACCCGGACACGGCGACGATCTACCGCCAGTCGGATATCCCGGAAGTGCCGGAGCTGATGTGGCTGCTGGCCTGCGTCACGGCGAAGGGGCTGCTTAACCGCGCGCATGCCTACAAGGCGGCCGTGGACAAGAACGTGGCTGAGCAGGAAGACGCCGATGCCGGTGTCACCGCGGGCCTGTACATGTACCCGGTGCTCATGGCGGCCGACATCCTGGCCTTCAACGCCAACAAGGTGCCGGTCGGCCGCGACCAGATCCAGCACATCGAGATGGCGCGCGATATCGCGCAGCGCTTCAACCACATCTATGGCCGTGATTACTTCGTGCTGCCGGAAGTGCAGATCGAAGAGCAGGTCGCGACCTTGCCGGGTCTCGATGGCCGCAAGATGTCCAAGAGCTACGACAACACCATTCCGCTGTTCGAAGGCGGTTCGAAGGCGCTGCGCGACACGATCATGAAGATCGTGACCGATTCGCGCGCTCCCGGCGAACCGAAGGACACCGACGATTCCGCGCTGTTCACCATCTTCAAGGCGTTCGCCACGCCGCATGAGAGCGCGGCTTTCGCCGATGCGCTGCATGGCGGTATCGGCTGGGGCGAGGCGAAGCAGGTGCTGTTCGAGCGGATCGAAGCCGATGTGGCGCCGATGCGTGAGCGTTACGACTCGCTGATGGCGCGGCCTGACGACATGGAAGACATCCTGCTCGCCGGCGCCGCGAAGGCCCGTGCGATCGCCGTGCCGTTGCTTGAGCAGCTACGCGACGCGGTCGGCCTGCGCACGTTCCGTCCGGCGGCCAAGGTTGAGCCGGTGGCGGCGAAGCCCGCGGCGAAGGCGAAGCCACCACGCTTCGCCAGTTTCCGCGAGGCCGATGGCAGCTTCCGCTTCCGCCTGTTCGGCGCGGATGGCGAAGAGCTGCTGCTCTCGGTGGCCCATGCCGATCCGAAGGCTGCCGGTGCCGCGCGCCAGATGCTCTCCACGCTGGGCGGTGCCGCGGCGATCATCGAATCGCAGGGTGACCACGTGGTGCTGCTCGTCAACGGCGAGCCGGTCGCCAGCGGCCAGCCCTATCCCGACGAGGTGGCGCGTGCCGCCGCCATGCTCCGACTGCGCGCCGCCCTTGACGCGCTGGCTGCCGACCAGGACTAAACGCCCATGCGCTACCTCGCACTGATGTTGCTCGCTCCGTGGCTCATCGTGCTTGGGTGGGCCTATTGGCATTACCCGAAGACGTTGCCGCGCTCCGCCGCGCGGCGCGCCTTCGATGCACTGGCCCTCGTAGGCTCGGTGATCCTTTCGATCCAGGCGGCGCTCATGGCGTACGACGCGGTCGAACTGCCCGCGGCCGATGAATTCGGCCCGAAGAGCGGGGCGATCTGGCAGCAGGTCGTGCCGGCGCTATACGGCTACGGCGCCTTCGTCGCCGTGCTCGCGGTTGCCCTGGTCATCCGCCACCTGATCTGGAAACGCCGCTCGATCTGATCGTAGCAGCCCACCCTGTGGGCGACGCCGTTCGCGAAAGAGCCGCAGGCCCTTCCGGGTCGTCTCGAAAAATGTCGCCCACAGGGTGGGCTCCTACGGAAGTTCCCATGTGTTGATGTGGGGGCCGAACTCGTCTCGTTGCTTGCGCACGATGCAGAAACGGTGGCCTGTCGGTGCTTCCATCACCCACCAGCGTTTGATGAAGGCGACGCGCCTGGCACCCAGTGCTTCGAGGCGGTCAGCTTCGGCGTCCAGGTCATCCGCCTCGATATCGAGGTGCACGCGGCTCGGATGATCCACGCGCTGGATGATCACCTGGATCTCGTCAGGTTCGGTCTTGAGGGACGCATATTTACCGTCCCCGTCCTCATCGGCATCGTCGATGGGCTTGCCGAGTGCCTGGCTCCAGAAAGCCGTGGCGGTGGCGAGGTCGGTGTCCTGGCAATCGATGACGATGCCGGTGAGACGGCTGCGATGCATGGCGGAGCCTCCTGGAAAGGAGCCCCGACCGTACCACCGGTTGCGCGCGATGGGGCCTTGCGGTGTCGTGCGGCCTGAGCGCGCGGGAACTACTTGCTGCCGCGCAGGCGCAGGGTCAGGCCCTTGAGGAAGTTGCGCAGGAACTGGTCGCCGCAGACGCGGAAGTTGCTGTGCTTGGGCTGGCGGAAGAGGGCGTTGACCTCGCCCTTGGAGACGCGGAAACCCGCATCGCCCATGATCGCGAGGATGTCGTCTTCCTTCAGTTCGAAGGCGACGCGCAGCTTCTTCAGCACGGTGTTGTTGTTGATCCGGGCTTCGACCGGGCGGGCCGGCTGGCTTTCGTCACGGCCGCGGCGGTGGACGATCAGGCCATCGAGGAAATGCGCCATGGCCAGGTCGGGCATGGCCACGAAGCCGGGATCTTCCTCGTCCTTCTTCAGCCAGGCCTCGACGTCTTCACGGGTGGCCTTGAAGCCGGTGAGCGCGAGGATATCGACGACGTGGACGTCGCCCAGGTCGAGCATGTAGCGGATGCTACGGAGGGTGTCGTTGTTGAGCATGGCAGCAAGGATACCGCCAATCGCCAAGATCTACTGTAGGAGCCCACCCTGTGGGCGACATCTTGCGCGATAACGCCGCAGGCCATGCGGGTTCTCCGCGAACGGCGTCGCCCACAGGGTGGGCTCCTACGAAAAACGCCGCCCGGTGAGGGGCGGCGCTTTCCGGTTTCACACTGTCGATCAGGGCTTAATTGGGCAAACCCAGGTCGTCGATCAGCGCCTTCAGGAAGCGCGCTGCCTCACCGCCGGTGGCGGCGCGGTGGTCGAAGGTGAGCGACAGCGGCATGCGGCGGTGCACTTCGATACCGCCCATGACGGCGACCACGTCGTGGCTGAGCTTGCCGGCGCCGATGATGGCAACGGTCGGCGGCACGACCACCGGGGTGGCGTAACGGCCGGCAAACATGCCGAAGTTGCTCAGGCTGATGGTGTACCCCGAGAGCTCCGAGGCCGGGATGCTGCGGTCTTCGACCGACGTACGCAGGCGCTTGATCGCGGCACGGATGCCCGCGCCGTCGAGCACGTCGGCGTTACGCAGGGCCGGCACGAACAGGCCGTCGTCCGTATCCACGGCGATGCCGATATCCACGTGCGGGTGCAGCGTGCGGGTCAGGTCCTTGCCGTTGAACCAGGCATTCAGGGCCGGCACCGTCTTGCACGCCACGACGATCGCGCGGATCAGGCGGGCAGTGATGTCCTGCTTGCCGATCCAGGCGTGCAGGTCGGCGTCATCCACCAGCGTGGTCGGGACGACCTGGGCGTGGGCATCGGCCATGACGCGCGCCATGTTGCGGCGGACGCCCTTCAGCTGCTCCGGCTGGCCCATCGCTTCCTTGCCCGGGGGCGCGGTGCGGACGGCCTTGCCAGCCAGCGACACCGGCGTGCGGGTCGGGGCGGGGCCCGGTTCCGGCAGCGTCGGGGCGAGGTGCTGGGCGGCGGCCGGACGGGCCGGGGCGGAACCCACCGCGGCGCTGCCATTGGCGGCGGCGTTCTTCACGTCGGCCATGGTGATGACACCACCGGCGCCGGTCGGCTGCACGCGGGTGAGGTCGACCTTGAGCTTCTTGGCGGCGGCGCGCACGGCCGGCACGGCCTTGACGCCACCGGCGCTGGAGACCTGCTCGGTGTGCACGGCGTTGCCGCTGACCATGGCGCCGACGACGGTGCCTTCGTCTTCGCGGTCGGCCTTGCCGTTGCTGGAATCGATTTCACCGCCGTCATCCGAGGCGATGACCTTGGAGGCATCGTCCGGTGCCGGGCTGCCAACGCCCTTCTTCGGGCCATGGTGGTGGCCGGTGGACTCGGCTTCGGCGCGCTGGCGGGCGTTCGGGTCGATCTCGAAATCGGCGAGCGAGGCGCCGGTTTCGATGATGTCACCGACGGCGCCGTGCAGCTTCTTCACGGTACCGGAGTAGGGCGAGGGCACGTCGACGACGGCCTTCGCGGTTTCCATCGACACCAGCGGGGCGTCGAGCTTGATCGTGTCGCCTTCCTTGACGTGCCATTCGACGACGGTCGCGTCGGGCAGGCCTTCGCCGAGGTCCGGCAGGAAAAAGGTCTTGATATCGGCCATGTCTAGGGGTTCCTCAGGAGGCGGCCAGCGTGCGCTGGGCGGCTTCGACGATGCGTTCGACGCTGGGCAGGTACTTCATTTCCAGGCGGAACAGCGGGATGTGCGTATCGAAGCCGGTGACGCGCTCGACCGGCGCGAGCAGGCTGTACAGGCATTCTTCCGACAGGCGCGCGGCGATTTCCGCACCGAAACCGGCGGTCTTCGGCGCTTCGTGCACGATGACGCAACGGCCGGTCTTGGTGACCGATTCGGCGATCGTGTCGAAATCAAGCGGGGTCAGCGTGGCGACGTCGATGACTTCGGCGCTGATGCCCTGCTGGGCGAGTTCGTCGGCGGCTTCAAGGCATTCCTTGACCTGCGCACCCCAGGTGACCAGGGTGACGTCGGTGCCGTCGCGCAGGACGAAGCAGACGTCGAGCGGCAGCGCCTCGCCATCATCGGGCACTTCTTCCTTGTACTGGCGGTAGATGCGCTTCGGCTCAAAGAAGATCACCGGATCCGGATCGCGGATGGCGGCGAGCAGCAAACCGTAGGCACGCGCCGGCGACGACGGCATGACGACGCGCAGGCCCGGGATGTTGGTGAACAGGTGCTCGTTGGCCTCGGAGTGATGCTCCGGTGCACGGATGCCGCCGCCCCACGGGGCGCGCCACACGGCCGGCACGGTCATGCGGCCGCGGGTGCGGTTGCGCATGCGCGCGGCGTGGCAGGCGATGTGCTCCATCATCGGGTAGATGAAGCCTTCGAACTGCGCTTCGGCGACCGGCTTCATGCCCTGCACAGCCAGGCCGATGGTCAGGCCGGCGATGGTGCCTTCGTCCAGCGGCGTGTCGATGACGCGCTCTTCGCCGAACTGCTCCTGCAGGCCCTGGGTGGCGCGGAACACGCCGCCGTTGACGCCGACATCTTCGCCGAGCACGACGACGCTATCGTCGTTGCGCATTTCGTAGGCGAGCGCCTGGGTCACCGCTTCGATAAGAGTGATTTGTGCCATGGGAAAGGCTCCTTACGACTTGCGATCGAGGGAAGCGGCGAGCTCGCGCTGCGCTTCGAGGTCGGCCGGGACTTCGGCGTACAGGTAGTCGAACATCGCCGTCGCCGGCTGGTTCTTCGTCTCCAGGTACGCGTTCACCTCGTTGTCCATCCAGTCGTCGCACTCGGCCTTCCAGGCCTCTTCCTTCGCGTCGTCCCACTTGCCCTTGGCTTCGAGCCACTTGCGCAGGCGCGGCACCGGGTCACGTTCCCAGGCGTCCTTCACTTCCTGCTCGCCACGGTAGCGGCGGGCATCGTCGGCGGTGGTGTGGTCGCCGAGGCGGTAGGTCACCGCTTCGATCACCGTGCCGCCCTGGCCGGAACGGGCGCGCTCGAGCGCGTCTTCCATGGCCTTGCGCACGGCGATGATGTCGTTGCCATCCACCTGGATGCAGAACAGGCCGGCCGCGATGCCCTTCTGGGCCAGCGTGCCGGAGCCGCTCTGGATGCGGCGCGGGACCGAGATGGCCCACTGGTTGTTCACGATGACGGCGACCAGCGGCAGCTGCTGCGCGCCGGCGACGTTGATCGCGCCGTAGAAGTCGCCCTTCGACGAGCCACCATCACCGATGGTGCACACGGCGACGCGCGGCTCCTTGCGGATCTTGAAGGCCAGCGCCGAACCGGCCGCGTGGAGGCACTGGGTGCCGATGGGCACGCACCAGGCGAAATCGTGCGCCGGGGCATCCTTGAAGTCGTTACCGCGCTCGTCGCCACCCCAGTAGGTGTAGACCTCGCGTGGCTTCACGCCGCGATACAGCTGGGCGCCGTACTCGCGGTAGGACACGGCCAGCGAGTCCTCGCGGCGCATGGCGCTGCCGATGCCCACGTGCGCGGCCTCATGGCCCAGGCACGAGGCGTAGGTGCCGAGCTTGCCGGTACGCTGCAGCGCGATCGACTTGGCGTCGAATACGCGGGTGGAGACCATGAGCTTGTAGAGCTCGACCATGTGGTCGAGATCCTTGGCGAAAGCAGGCAACTCCTTGCCGGTTTCCTTGCCATCCTGGTCAAGGTACTGCAGGTATTCAATTTCAAACTTGGCGGCGATGGACACGACTCGCTCCCAGGGGAAGGTTAGAAACGACACGCACGATTGGGGAAGCGGACGGGCCCATCCAGCGGGGCGCGAACGGCTTATCAGGTCTTGCGAGCCGGACTAGATATCAGGGGTATTATGGCCCGGCAAGGCACGCCGCAGCATGACAAGGCCGCCGCTTAGCCCCGAAATGGCTTCGTGGCGCCGTTCGTGCGCTGTCCACCCCATATGTGAAGACGCCCATGGCCCACCCCCAGCGCGACCTCGAACCTGGCATCCGCACCGATCTGGAAGGGCGGGTGACCTACGGCTCGTACCTCCGGCTGGACCAGGTGCTCACCGCCCAGCACCCGCTGAGCGAGCCCGAGCACCACGACGAGATGCTTTTCATCATCCAGCACCAGACCTCCGAGCTGTGGCTGAAGCTGATGATCCACGAGCTCGATGCCGCGCTGGCGCGCCTGCGGGCGGATGACCTCGGCGGCACCCAGAAAGTGCTTGCCCGCGTCAAGCAGATCCAGCGGCAGCTTTACGAGCAGTGGGGCGTGCTGGAGACGCTGACGCCGGCCGAGTACCTGGAATTCCGCGACGTGCTGGGGCCATCGTCCGGTTTCCAGTCGCTGCAATACCGGATGGTGGAGTTCCTGTTGGGCAATAAGCATGGCGACATGCTGAAGGTGTTCGAACACGACCCCGCCGGCCATGCGCGGCTGAAAGCCGTTTACGAGGCGCCGGGGCTTTACGACGAGTACCTGCGCTTCCTGTCGCGGCGCGGCCACCCCGTGCCGGTGGAACTGCTCGAGCGCGATTTCACCCAGCCCTGGCACAGCCAGCCGGCGCTGCTGCCCATCCTCAAGCGTATTTATGAAGATACGGGCGCGTACTGGTCTGAGTATCATCTCAGCGAGCTGTTGGTGGATATCGAAGAGAACTTCCAGCTCTGGCGCTTCCGCCACATGAAAACCGTGGAGCGGATCATCGGCTTCAAGCCCGGCACCGGCGGTTCGTCCGGCGTCGCCTTCCTGCGCAAAGCGCTGGAACAGAGCTTTTTCCCGGAGCTGATCGAGGTCCGTACGCTGCTGGGTACCTGAATCCCACCCGCACGATCCCCGTTTCCGAACGACCCGGACCGCCTCGTAGGAGCCCACCCTGGGGGCGACATCTTTCGCGAAAGCCGCGTAGATCCTGTGGCGGCGGTACGGAAGGCGTCGCCCACAGGGTGGGCTCCTACGAGGGCGGGCGGCGTGAGAATTGACGTGACGGGCGGGTCCGGCTAAACACCCTCATCGATTCACGCCAAGGGAAGCCATGACTTCATCCGCCCCCAGCCAGGCACAGTACGTGCCCGAGTACCCCCAGATCATGGGTCACCCGCGTCCGTTGTGGATGCTGTTCATGACCGAGTTCTGGGAGCGCTTCGCCTTCTACGGCATGCGCTGGGCGCTGGCGCTGTACATCGTGGCGGAGTTCTATAACGGCGATGCCTCGGGGCAGGGCTACGCCAGCCGGACGTATGGCGCGTACCTCGCGCTCGTCTACGCCTCGGCCATCTTCGGCGGCTACGTGGCCGACCGCGTGCTCGGCTACCAGCGCTCGATCCTCGTCGGTGCCGCCGGGAGGGGGCTCGGCGTCTTCATGGTGATGGTGCCGCAGCAGGATATTTTCCTGGCCGGCCTCGCCACGGTCATCGTCGGCAACGGCCTGTTCAAGCCGAACATCTCGTCGCTCGTGGGCCAGATCTACCCGGTCGGCGATGATCGCCGCGATCGTGGCTTCACCCTGTTCTACATGGGCATCAACCTCGGTGGCTTCCTTGCCCCGCTCGTGACCGGCTGGATCGCGTCGGTGCTCACCGACACGCCGCTGCAGCAGAACTACCGCGCCGTGTTCGCCTCCACCGGCATCGGCATGGTCATCTGCTTCATCTGGTTCCTGATCGGCCGCAAGCAGCTGAAGGGCGTGGGCGTGCCGCCGCCCGAGCGCCACGCCGGCAAGAGCTTCCTCGCGGTGCTCATCGGCATCGTGGTCGCCATTCCGCTGGTGTACCTGCTGATGGCGAAGGCCGGTGCCATCTTCATCGCCTGGCTGCTGGGTGCGCTGTTCGTCGGCGTGGCCGTGATGCTGGTGCTCGAGGCCGTGCGCCACGACACGATCCAGATCCACCGCGTCATCGCGATGCTGGTGCTGTTCGCGTTCAACGTGCTGTTCTGGATGTTCTTCGAACAGGCCGGCAGCTCGTTCAACTTCCTGGCGCAGAACCTGGTCGATCGCCTCATGTTCGGCTGGGAATTCCCGGTCGGCTGGTTCCAGTCGGTGAACTCGGCGGCGATCCTGGTCTTCGCGCCGCCGGTTGCCCTGGTCTGGGCGTGGCTGGCCAAGCGCCGGGCCGAGCCCTCGATCCCGCGCAAGTTCGGCCTTGGCCTCATCTTCAACGCCCTCGGCTTCCTCGTGCTGATGTACGCGCTGAAGAGCCGTGTCGACGGCCGCGGCCTCATCCCGGTCTGGCCGCTGGCGGCCTGCTACGTGGCCCAGACCATTGGTGAGCACTGCCTGTCGCCGATCGGCCTTTCCATGGTGACCAAGCTGGCACCGATTCGCGTGGTCGGCCTAGCCATGGGCGGCTGGTTCCTCTCCACCGCCATCGGCAACAACCTGTCGGGCCTGCTTGCCGGCCACATTAGCGGCGAAAGCGGCATGACCGTCGCGTCGGCCCTGTCCGGCTTCTCCTTCAGCTTCGAGCTGCTGATCGGCGCCGGCATCCTGCTGTTCCTGATCGCACCGCTGATCAACAAGCTGATGCACGGGATCAAGTAATGCGGGTGGCCCTTTCGTAGGAGCCCACCCTGTGGGCGACATATTTCGCCTCACCGCCGCAAGGCCCGCACGCCATCGCGAACGGCGTCGCCCACAGGGTGGGCTCCTACGGGCGGCGGGCAGGTTTAGCCCAGCAGCTTGTCCAGGATCTTCTCCAGCCAGGCCTTCTCATCTTCGCTGAGCTTTTCCAGCAACTCGCGCTCATGGGCCCGGGCGAGGGGGGCCACCTCGTCGTGGATGGCCCAGCCGGCTTCGGAGAGGTTGAGGACCGAGCGGCGCTTGTCGCCGTCGTAGGTGCCGCGATCGATCCGGCCGGCCTCGACCAGGCGGGCGACGGCGCGGCTCACCGCCACCTTGTCCATGCGCGTGCGCTCTACTACCTGGGTCGCCGAACTGGCCGGGAAGCGGGCCAGGATCGTCATCACGCGCCATTCCGTCATGCTGAGCTGGAATCGGTCCTGGTACTCGTCCGCGATCGACTGGCTGACCGTGTTCGACAGGATCGAAAGCCGGTAGGGCAGGAAGTGCTCCAGCTCCAGCGGGGCATGGGCGGGGACGATTTCGAGGGTCATGCTGCGCCGATCCTTGCAAATGGTTACAAGTGAAACTATAAGGTGTGGGTAGACGGCGCAAGCCGCCCCTTTAGCCAGGAGTATCGCTTATGAGCGCCCAGCCCAATATCGGTATGGAAGTCACCACCTTCGAAAACCCGCAGGGTGTCGATGGCTTCGAGTTCGTCGAGTTTGCCGCGCCCGAGGCGAAGCTGCTCCACGACCTGTTCCCCCGCCTTGGCTTCACCGCCGTGGCCAAGCATAAGACCAAGGCGATCACCCTGTATCGCCAGGGCGCCTGCAACTTCCTGGTCAACGAAGAGCCCAACTCGTTCGCCGCCGACTTCGTGTCGAAGCACGGCCCCTCGGCCTGCGGTTTCGCGATCCGCTTCAACCGCCCGGCCACGGACGTGCAGAAGACCGCCGTGTCGAACGGTGCCGAGCTCTTCGCCGACAAGACCGAGACGCTCGCGCTCAACGTGCCAACGATCAAGGGCATCGGCGATGCCTGCCTGTACCTGATCGACAAGTACGGCGCGAAGGGCGATTGCTTCGAGGCCGAGTACGATTTCTTCCCGGGCGTGGATCAGCACCCGAAGGGCTTTGGCCTCACCTTCATCGATCACCTGACCCACAACCTGCACTTCGGCAACATGCAGAAGTGGTCGGATTACTACGAGCGCCTGTTCAACTTCCGCGAAATCCGCTATTTCGACATCAAGGGCGCGAAGACCGGCCTGGTGTCGAAGGCGATGACCGCGCCGGATGGCATGGTCCGCATCCCGCTGAACGAGAGCTCGGACCACGGTTCGCAGATCAACGAATACATCCGCGAGTACAACGGCGAAGGCATCCAGCACATCGCGCTGTTCACGGACAACATCTACGAAACCGTCGAAGCCATGCGCGAGAAGAACGTGGCCTTCCTCGATACGCCGGACACGTACTTCGAAGTCATCGACATCCGTATCCCGGACCACGGTGAAGACGTGCCGCGCCTGCAGAAGAACAAGCTGCTGATCGACGCGGACCCGGAGACGCACAAGAAGCTCCTGCTGCAGATCTTCACCCAGAACAACATCGGCCCGATCTTCTTCGAGATCATCCAGCGCAAGGGCAACGAAGGCTTCGGCAACGGCAACTTCCAGGCGCTGTTCGAGTCGATCGAACGCGACCAGATGCGCCGCGGCGTGATCTGAGCTCGAACGCCCGGCGCCGATATGGCGCCGGGCCCCCACTGTAGGAGCCCACCCTGTGGGCGACGCCGTTCGCGAAAACGCAACAACGCCTGTTGCACCATCGCGAGAGATGTCGCCCACAAGGTGGGCTCCTACGGCATCATTAGGCTGGCATCGCTTCGGGACTTCACGATGAGCCACACCGACGACACCAACGGCTACCAGACCGGCTTCGGCAACGAGTTCGCCACGGAGGCGGTCGCGGGCGTGCTGCCCACGGGTCAGAACTCGCCGCAGAAGGTGGGGAAGGGCCTGTACGCCGAGCAGCTTTCCGGCAGCGCGTTCACCGCGCCGCGGCATCGCAACCTGCGTAGCTGGCTGTACCGGATCCTGCCGGCGGCACAGCATTCGCCGTTCCGCGAGCTGGCGCACCCGACGTTCCACAACCGGTTCAACGATGCGCCGCCTACGCCGAACCAGATGCGCTGGGATCCGCTGCCGATGCCGCCGGCCGGCACGGATTTCATCGATGGCTTGTTCACCATCGGCGGCAATGGCGGCCCGGGCGAGCAGGTCGGGGTGGGCATCCACCAGTACCTGGCCAACCGCGACATGGGGGGCCGTTACTTCTACAACGCAGATGGCGAGCTGCTGATCGTCCCGCAGCAGGGCCGCTTGCGACTTCGCACCGAGCTTGGCGTCGTGGAAGTCGAGCCGCTGGAAATCGCCGTCGTCCCGCGCGGCATCCGGTTCCTCGTCGAACTGCCCGATGGCGAAGCGCGCGGCTATATCGCTGAAAACTTCGGCGCACCGCTGCACCTGCCGGATCTCGGCCCCATCGGCGCCAACGGCCTGGCGCACCCGCGTGATTTCCTCACGCCGGTCGCAGCCTACGAAGACCTTGAGGGTGATTTCGCCCTCATCGCCAAGTTCCAGGGCCAGCTGTGGCAGGCCGACATCAACCACTCGCCGCTCGATGTGGTCGCGTGGCACGGCAACTACGCGCCGTACAAGTACGACCTGCGTCGCTTCAACACGATCGGCTCCATCGCGGTGGATCACCCGGACCCGAGCATCTTCACGGTGCTGACCTCCGCCAGCGATACGCCGGGCGTGGCCAACATGGATTTCGTGATCTTTCCGCCGCGCTGGCTGGTCGCCGAGCACACCTTCCGGCCGCCGTACTTCCACCGCAATGTCGCCAGCGAATTCATGGGGCTGATCACCGGTGCGTACGACGCCAAGGCCGGTGGTTTCGTGCCGGGCGGTTCCAGCTTGCACAACTGCATGAGCGGGCACGGCCCGGATAACGCGAGCTTCGAGAAAGCCTCGAACGCCGATGTGACGAAACCAGACCACATCACGGGTACGATGGCTTTCATGTTCGAAACCCGCAGGGTCATCCATGCCAGCAAGCAGGCGCTGGCATCGGCCGCCTTGCAGGGCAACTATTACGAATGCTGGCGCGGGCTGAAGAAGCACTTCGACCCGAACGCCGCCTGATCGATCAAGGAAACACATGAAACTCGCTTCGCTGAAGGAAGGCGGCCGCGACGGTACCCTGGTGGTCGTCAGCCGTGATCTCTCGAAGGCCGTGAAGGCCAGCGGCATCGCCGCGACCATGCAGGCCGCGCTCGATGACTGGCACGTCGCCGCGCCGCGCCTGAACGCGCTGGCGGAAGACCTCGAGGCAGGCAAGGCGGAAGGTGCCTTCGTGCTGGATATTTCGGCGCTGGCCGCACCCCTGCCGCGCGCCTATGAATTCGTGGATGGCAGCGCCTATCTGCCGCACGTAGAGCGAGTCCGCCGCGCCCGCGGCGCGGAAGTGCCCGCGTCGTTCTACACCGATCCGCTCATGTACCAGGCGACCAGCGCCGGCTTCCTCGGCCCGCGCGATCCGGTGGTGGTGCCTAGCGAAGAGTACGGCATCGACCTCGAAGCCGAAGTGGTCGTGATCACTGACGATGTGCCGATGGCGGCCAGCGCGGACGTGGCCTCGGGCCACATCCAGCTCGTGGGCCTGGTCAACGACGTGTCGCTGCGCGCCCTGATCCCCAACGAGCTCGCCAAGGGCTTCGGCTTCCTGCAGTCGAAGCCGCGTTCCGCGCTGTCCCCGGTGTTCGTCACGCCCGATGAACTCGGCGATGCCTGGCACGACGACAAGCTGCACCTGGCGATGCGCACGTGGATCAGCGGGAAGTGGTTCGGCGAAGCCGAGTGCGGCGTCGACATGCAGTTCAACTTTGCCCAACTCGTGGCACATGCCGCGAAGACGCGCCCGCTCACCGCTGGCACCATCGTTGGCTCCGGCACCATCGCGAACGAAGACACCAGCAAGGGCGCCTCGTGCCTGGCCGAGCAGCGCACGGTGGAAACCCTGCGCGATGGCAAGCCGGCCACGCCGTTCCTGAAATTCGGCGACAGCATCCGTATCGATGTCACCGACAAGGCAGGCCGCTCGATCTTTGGCTCGATCGAGCAGACGATCCAGAAAGCCTGATCGCCGCCCGCCCCCCTTGTGGGAGCGTGCTTGTGGGAGCGTGCTTGCACGCGATGGGCGGCAGGACATGCGAAACACGCGCAAGAAGAAGGGCCCGTTTTCGTAGCGGGCCCTTCGTCTTTTCTGCCTTGTAGGTTTATCGCGTGCAAGCACGCTCCCACAACGGCGTGGTGGCCTTTCTTGGCTGCCAGCC
>NZ_JBQCFT010000354.1:0-2919 GCF_051958795.1 Luteibacter sp.
CGGATTGGGGGGCGGCGGGGGTGTCGCGCGCATGGCCGTTCCACACCCCGCTGTCCGTCGCGTGGGTGTGGGTGTTGCCCCGCGATGCCAGAGCACGGATGACTTCAATACAACGCGCGCGCCCGCAACGTGCCATCGATCGCGGCAAGCTCGTTGCGCAGGGCCGCCGCATGCTCTTCCGTCGTGGTCACATCGATCACGACATAACCCACCTGTCCCGACGTCTGCAGGTACTGGCCGTCGATATTGACGGCGGCGCGCGAGAAGACGTCGTTCACCCGCGAGAGCACGCCGGGAATGTTGCGATGAATGTGCAGGAGGCGGCGGCTGGTCGCGTGGCCGGGGAGCGAGACCTCGGGGAAATTCACCGCCGAGAGCGTGCTGCCGTTGTCGCTGTAGCGCACCAGTTTGGAGGCCACCTCGATACCGATGTTCTCCTGCGCTTCGCCGGTGCTGCCACCGACGTGCGGGGTCAGGATCACGTTGTCCATGCCGACCAGCGGTGAGACAAACGGATCGTCGTTGCCCTTGGGTTCAACCGGGAAGACATCGATGGCTGCGCCGGCCAGGTGCTTCGAATGCAGCGCGGCGGCGAGCGCGTCGATGTCGACGACCGTGCCGCGCGATGCGTTGATCAGCATGCTGCCGGGGCGCATCCGGCCGATCTCGGCCGCGCCGATCATCAGCTTCGTCTGCGGGGTTTCCGGCACGTGCAGCGTCACGACGTCGGCGCGCTCGAGCAGGTCCTCCAGGTTCGACGCGGGGCGGGCGTTGCCCAGCGAAAGCTTCGCCTCGACATCGTGGAAGATCACCCGCATGCCCAGCGATTCGGCGAGGACGCCGACCTGCGTGCCGATGTGGCCGTAACCGACGATGCCCAGCACCTTGTCGCGCACTTCAAAGCTGCCCGCAGCGGACTTCGACCAGCCGCCGCGATGGCACTGCGCGTTCTTCTCGGGGATGCGGCGCATCAGCATGATCGCCTCGGCGATCACCAGCTCGGCCACGCTGCGCGTATTGGAATAGGGCGCGTTGAACACGGGCACGCCGAGCCGCTCGGCCTCGGCTGTGTCGACCTGGTTGGTGCCTATGCAGAAGCAGCCCACGGCGATCAGCCGGCGCGCCTCGGCCAGTACCTCGGCGGTCAGGTGGGTGCGTGAGCGGATGCCTACGATGTGCGCGTCCGCGATGCGTTCGCGCAGCTCGTCCTCGGGCAGGGATTTCTCGTGGAACTCGATCTGGGTGTAACCGGCCTGGCGGAAGGTATCCAGGGCGCTCCGGCTGACGCCTTCCAGGAGCAGCACCTTGATGTCCTCTTTGGGGTACGACGTGCGCTTCATGGCCAGCCCGGTCTCCAGCGAAGTGAAGCCCCACTATGCCAGAACGTGACCGCGATGTTGCAGTGCAGTGGACGAGGTCGCCTCGCACGGGCACCCTCGGGTGGCCACCCTTGCGAGACACCCATGAGCGATCCGCGCCTGACCGAACTCGCCCGCCAGCTGCCCGGCCTGAAGCTCTCCACCGAGCCCGGGGACCTGGAACACCATGGCCGTGACTGGACCCGACGCTGGACGCCCGCGCCGCTGGCGATCGCCTTTCCGGCGGACATCGCAGAGGTCCAGGCGCTGGTCCGCTGGGCCAACGAGCATGAGGTCGCCATAGTGCCGTCGGGCGGCCGCACCGGGCTCTCCGGCGGCGCCGTAGCCGCGAACGGCGAGCTGGTCGTCTCGCTGGACCGGATGAACAAGGTGCTGGCCTTCGATCTGGTCGACCGGACCCTGACGGTCCAGCCCGGCATTGCGCTTGAGGCGGTGCACAACGCGGCGAAGGAACACGGGCTGATCTATCCGGTGGATTTCGCCGCACGCGGTTCCTGCCAGGTCGGCGGCAATATCGCGACCAACGCGGGCGGCATCCGGGTCATCCGCTACGGCAACACCCGGCAGTGGGTCATGGGCCTGAAGGTCGTGACCGGCAGCGGCGAGTTGCTGGACCTCAACAAGGGCCTGATCAAGAACGCGTCGGGCTACGACCTGCGCCACCTGTTCATCGGCTCGGAAGGCACCCTGGGCATCGTGGTCGAAGCCACGCTGGCGCTGACGTCGCCGCCGCCTGCGACCCAGGTGATGCTCCTGGCCGTGCCGGCCATGGATGCGCTGATGAAGGTGTTCGCCGAGGCGCGTCATCGGCTGCGCCTGGAGGCGTTCGAGTTCTTTACCGACCGGGCGCTGCACCACGTGCTCGCGCATGGCGCGCAGGCCCCGTTTGATGAGACACACCCGTTCTACGTGGTCACCGAGTTCGACGCCGCTGACGAGAAGGCGGAAGCGGACGCCCTCGGCTTCTTTGAGCTTTGCATGGAGGAGGGCTGGGTCGTAGACGGCGTGATCTCCTCGTCGGACGCCCAGGCCGCGGCCCTGTGGCGGCTGCGCGAAGGCATCACGGAGAGCCTGGCGAAGTACAAGCCGTACAAGAACGACGTGTCGGTGCGGATCTCACGGGTGCCGGCCTTCATGGCCGAGATGCAGGCCTTGCTCGAAGAGGGCTACCCGGATGTCGATGTGGTCTGGTTCGGCCATATCGGCGACGGGAACCTGCATATCAACGTACTTAAGCCGGACGGCGTCGAGTACGCCACCTTCGTCGAGCAGTGCGAGCATGTGACGACGCTGCTGGTCGAGACCCTGGAGCGGCATGAGGGTTCGATATCGGCCGAGCTCGGGATCGGGGTGGTCAAGAAGCCGTGGCTGGGCAGTGTGCGTTCGGAGGCGGAGATTGCCTTGATGCGGGGGATCAAGGGGGTGCTGGACCCGAAGGGGCTGATGAACCCGGGGAAGTTGCTTTAGCCCGGGAGCATCGGGGGGGGCCGCGCGGCCCCCAACGGCGGGGGGGGGGGGGGGGGGGGGGGGGGGGGGGGGG
>NZ_JBQCFT010000355.1:0-11089 GCF_051958795.1 Luteibacter sp.
AGCCGGGGGTCATGCCACGGACGCGACGGGCGCGGTGGCTACGAGTAGCTGATGCTCCCAGCTCAGCGCGGTGCGCACGATGAAATCTAGGTCGTCGTGGCACGGTTCCCAGCCGAGGACCGCGCGCAGCTTGTCGCTACAGGCGATCAGGTTCGGGATATCGCCCGGCCGCCGCGGCAGCTCCACTACGTTCAGCGAGTGCCCGCTCGCGCGGGCGACGGCGTCAACGACCTCACGCACGCTGTAGCCATGGCCATAGCCGCAATTCAGGGTGAGCGATTCGCCGCCCTCGCGCAGGTGATCCAGGGCGCGCAGGTGCGCGGCGGCCAGGTCGTCCACGTGGATGTAATCGCGCACGCCCGTGCCGTCCGGCGTGTCGTAATCGGTGCCGTAGATGTAGAGGCAATCGCGCTTGCCCACGGCGTGTTCGCAAGCGACCTTGATCAGCAGCGTGGCCTGCGGCGTGGAATGCCCGATCCGGCCTTCCGGATCGCAACCGGCCACGTTGAAGTAGCGCAGGATCACGTGGCGCATGGCGCCCGTCGCCGACCAGTCGCGCAGCATCGTCTCCGACATCAGCTTGGAGGTGCCGTACGGATTGATCGGCCGGGTCGGCGTGTTCTCGTCCGCCACGCCATCGTCCGTGGCGCCGTAAACGGCCGCCGTGGACGAGAAGATGAACTTGTCGACACCCGCCGCCGCGCAGCACGCCAGCAGGTTGCGGGTGTTGCAGGTGTTGTTGCCGTAATACTTGAGCGGGTCGCTCACCGATTCCGGCACCACGGTATGCGCCGCGAAATGCAGCACGGCGTCCACGCGGTACATTTCGATCGTCCGCGCCACCAGCGCGCAGTCGCCGACGTCGCCCTCGACGAACGCCGCGCCACGCACCGCCTCGCGGAAGCCCGTGGAGAGGTTATCGATGACCACGACGCGTTCGCCGCGTGCGACCAGTTGTTGCACCGTATGGCTGCCGATGTAACCGGCGCCGCCCGTTACCAGGACCGTGCTCATGCATGCCTCCCCGCCGTCGGCGGGAAGTTCCGCGCCAGCCAGCCGCCGATGCCGTCGACGAGCCGCGCGCGGTCGCCGGTAAGGATGTAGGTGTGATCGGTTTCCGCCCGGTAACTCGTCGTCACCCCCGGGTGGTCCATGACCTTGCCGAAGCACTCGCGGAACTGCCGTGCGTGGTTGAAGCAGTAGCTGATGCCGCCGGAGTACACGAGGTAGAGCTTCATGCCGCGGCCCACCATGCCGGTGAAATCCGCGATCACTTCCTCGCGTGGCGCGGGCGCCACCGAGAACACCGGCTCGGATGCCGGCTTCTCCGTCACGACACCACCCGAACGGCTGCGCAGGAAGCGCGCCCAACGCGCCGCGTCGAACATGCGTGGCAGGTAGTGGCGCAGCTTGTAACCCAGGGTCTGGTAGGCATACCCATCGAGGAAGACCGCGCCGCTGACGCGCGGGTCGCTGGCGGCGACGGTATGCGCGTTCTGCGCGCCCGAGCACAGGCCGACGAGGACGAAGCGTTCGCAGCCGGCGCGCTCGGCCAGCAGCTTCATCGCGTCGTCGACATCCGCGCACACCTGCTGCGTACGGGTGAGCCCGCCACCCGCAGCGCCGCTATCGCCCAGCGTGGAAAGATCGAAGCGCAGGGTGGGATAGCCGGCCGCGTTGAGCTGGCGGGTGAGCTCCACGTGCAGGCGGAACGGGCCAATGCGGTGGACCAGGCCGGCGTTGAGCACAATCACCCCGGTCTCGCCCTGCGCGCCCTCGGGCACGCCAGCTATACCGACGAGGTGCCGGGCACGGCCAAAACGGAACGCTTCCTCGCGCATCATGCGTTCTCCGTCAGGCGGCCAGTGACGGCCTGGATCAGGGGGTGCGAAAGAATCGCGGACTCGAGCCGGCGCAGGTCGCTCCACGGCGTGGGTGGGCTGATCGCCGCCACGGTGCCGCGCCGCGAGAGCAAGTGCTCCCAACGCGGGGCGGCGCTCGCCGGCAGCGAATCGAGGACCAGGGTGGGCACATTCGGCGGAGCGACGCGCAGGCCCTTGATCTGCGTGCGCAGGCCTTCGCCGATATCGAAACCAAGCCACTGCTCGGCGACATCGGCATGCGTGCGCGGCTGGTTGAAGCGGTCGCCATCCTCGCGCAATGCGTGCTGCAGCCCGTCCAGTGCGCTCACGTAGTCATCGCCATCCACCACGGGATCCCACGCGATTACCTCGCCAAGACGTGCACGATCAGCGGCGGCCAGCGCGATGCTGCCACCCAGCCGCGCACCGAAGGCGACGACGCGATCGACGCCTGCGCGTGAGCGGAGCTCGCTGGCCGCGGTCACGGCGTCGCCGATGCAGCGCTGCCAGTCCACGTCGGTGCTCTCCCCGGCGGAATCACCCGTGCCGTGGTAGTCGAAACGAAGCACGGCAAGGCCCTGCGCCGCGAGCGCCTGGGCCAGCTGGCGGTAAAGCCGGTGCGTGCGGATCAGCTCCTGGCCCAGCGGCGGGCACATCAGCACCGCGCGCCGCGGCGTCGAAGCCGGTGCGTGGTACATGCCGAACAACCCGCTATCGGCACCGAAGAAGAACGGCAGTTCGGGGTCGATACGCATGCTTACCTCCGGTACACCACGCCGATGAAGAACTGGGTTTCGCGATAGTCCTGGCCCACCGCGTCACTGGTGCGGCGCTCGCGGGCGACCGCGGCGTGCCAGCTCCAGTGGCGGTTCCATTGCTGGCCGAGGTCCAGCCCGAGGCGCACCGTGTTATCGGTGCGGGAGAGCGTGTCGTACTTCAGCCGGTCGAACGTGCCGAAGCCGGTCAGCGTCAGGGTCGGGTTGATCCGGTACCCCACGCCGGCGCTCACACCCTTGCCGGTCTGGTTGAACGTGCTCTGGTTGATGTAGTTGAGCTTGTTCCAGGCGGGCGACACCGTGATGTTCAGGCGCTCGCTCTTCCAGGTCCACGTGGCCTCGAAGCGCTTCTCCTTGTACACATCGGAGCCGATCACCGCACTGCCTACACCGATGCCAGAAAGGCTGCCGCTACCGAGTCCGCCGGTGTTGGCGAACGGATCGAGCGCCTGGGTGCGGTCCGCGCCGTCGGTTGCGCCCAGCCCGTAGACCGAGGGCGAGGTCATGAGATCCGTGGCCGCGTCGGCGTACTGGTACGTACCCGCCACGGAGAGTGCGTTGCGCAAGGTCGGCTGCCAGCCGATCTGCAGGCGAAACAGAGGAGCCGAGCGATTCCGGCCCTCGTTGAAGTCCAGTTTCGTCCCGCCGAGCATGACATCCGCATCGAAATGCGCCAGCTGGCTCGTGTAGCGCAGGTACGCTTCCTCGCGCTTGTAGTTCGCGCTGCTCGGCTGGTTATCGAAATCGACCTTCTGGTACTCGAGGTTCCCGGAGATCGTGTCCGTCGGCGTGAGGTCGCGGAACAGGCGGAACGCCAGCAGGCCGCGGTTGGAATCGAACTCGTCCACCTTCGAGGCATAGCTGTTGATGAAGCGCAGCTCGAACTGCGCGCGCGTGGCATCGCCCAGGCGCATGCGCAGGGTCGGGCCGAGCGCCAGCACGTTGGTCTGCTGCTGGTTGTCCGGCGCATTGGACTGGAGCTGGTCCACCGGCTGGACGCCCGCATAATCCTCGACGGAGAAATCGAGGCGGTCCGGCATCACCGTCCAGTTGCCCTGCCCCACGATCTGGGTCTGGGTCTGTGAATCGAAGTGGTTCTGCAGGTACTTGCGGTACTCGAACGCGCCGGCCACGTTGGCCTGGAACGTGGAGCCCGTCTGGTTGAACTGGAACGTGGCGCCTGGCGTCAGCACGTTCTCGCTGATCGGGTTATCCGGGGAGAGCGCAATGTTGTTGCTGTGCTCAAGGCCGGCGTACAGCGTGTAATTGAGCGTGCCGGCCTGGCTGATCGCTGGTGCCGCGCACGCCAGGGCCAGCAACACCGCATGGGTGAGCCTCTTCACTGCCGGCATGTTCCCTCCCCTGGAGCCGAGGCTCACGGTGACTCGTTGAACACCACGCCCGCGAGCTTGGCGGGATCGAAATTGGCAACGGCCTGGTTGATCGCCGCGGACGTATCGCGGCCATACCCGGCCACCAGCACGACGAAGTCGGCGAGATCGGAAAGGATGCGGGCATCCGGCGCGCCCTTTACCGGCGGGCCATCGAGGAACAGGTAGCGATCCGGGTAACGGCAGCGCAGCGAATCCAGCACCGCGCGCATGCGGAACGACGAGAAATACTCGCTGCTGTTCTCACGCGGCTTGCCGGCCGGGATCACGCGCATCCGCGGCACGCCCGTCGGATACATGATCGAAGCGATACCGCGCGACGGATGCTCGAGGAAATCCACGAGGCCGCCGGTCGCCGGCTCCACGCCCAGCGCCTTGTGCTGGTTCGGGTAACGCAGGTTGCAGTCGATCAGCAGGCTGGTCTTCGATTCATCGAAGGCGAAGGCCGTGGCGAGATTGCGCGAGATGAAGCTGCCACCCGAGCGCGGGCTCACCGAGCACACCAGGGTGATGAAGTTGCTGTCCCCACCCATTTCAAGCAGCCGGGTACGGATACCGCGGAACGCATCGGACTGCTGGCGCACCGACTCCTCGCGATGGATGAGCCGCTTGCGCTCGCAATCCACCGGGCTGAGTGCGCCGGCTTCGTCGCGCATGCGCGCGATCGAATGGTTCGGCGTGGCGTGGGCTTCGTCGTGGGCGGTGGCGACGACGTCGCCAAGCTCGATGTTGTTAACGGCCATATCGAATGTCCTTTAGCCCTTCAGGCGAAGCCAGATCACGAGGAGGTACACCATGGCCACGCCCAGCACGATCATGCCCAGCATCATGTTGTGCAGGTGGCTGCGGCGGCGGTCACGCGGCGTCGGGTAGAACGGCACGGAGGCCAACACCGCGAAGCCCGTGGCACGTTCGAGCTGGGCGACGGAGCGCACGCGCGGGTCGAAGCGCGCCACCATGAACAGCAGGCCGATGGGCACCGCGAAGGCGAGCGCCAGGCCGGCAAGGCCGAAGTGCATGAAGCGCAGGCCCGAGGGCACGAGCGGCATCACCGCCGGGTTCTGCACCAGGAACGTCAGGCCGCGCTGCTCGGCGTCGAGGTTCATCGACACGCGCGCGTTCTCGCGGCGCTTCAGCAGGTCCTGGTACACGTCGCGGTTCACGTTGTAGTCGCGGGTGAGCTCGGCCACGACGTTCTCGGAGTTGGCGATACGCTTGCTGCGCTCCAGTTCGGCCTGCAGCATCGATTCGCTCGCCCCGACGCGGGCCGCGCTTGCAGCGGCATCCGCACGGGTCTGCGCCAGCTGGATCCGCATCTGCTGGTACACCGGGTTCATCGCGACGCTGTGGTCGACCTGCACGCCCGAGCCCACGGCACGCGTGGCATCGGCCGAGGCCATCTGCCGGCGCACGTCCTCGATCTGGTGGCGCAGGCGGATGACGTCCGGATAGTCGTCGGTGTAGTTCAGCAGCAGCTTGTCCAGCTGACCCTGCAGGTCGGCGAGCTGGCTCTGGTAGACGCCGCCTACCGTCTGCACCGAGTTCACCTCGGATTCGCCGCTCAGTTGCGAGTTAAGCGCGGAGGCCTGCGACACCTTCTGCATGTAATCCATGCGGTTGGTCTCGATCTGCGTACGCAGCTGGCTGATCCGCGAATTGGTATCGGTTTCGCTGCCAGGGCGCGCGTCGGCGTTGGCGTCGCGGTAAGCCTTCAGCTTGTCTTCCGCATCCGTGAGCTTGGTGCGGTAGGCCTCGACCTGGCTGTTGATGAACTCGTAAGCCTCGCGGCTCTCCTGCTGCTTCGACGCCAGGCTTTCGCTGATGAAGCGCTGTCCGAACGCGCGGGTCACCTCGAAGGCGCGCCGCGGGTCGGAATCGAAGTAGCTGATGGTGATCAGGTTGTCGCGGGTGTTGGTGATCTTCGTCCGCGCCTTGATGCCTTCGATCAGCTTGTCGCGCTCGATGGGCGTGGGGTTGGACGAGGCCCAGCCACCCGCCTTGAGCACGCTGTCGAGGACCGCCTGGCTGAAGATCACGTCGCGGGCGATACCCGCGCGGTTCTTCGTACCGGTGGCGGAGGCCGCGCCTTCCAGCAGTGGCGTGATGATGCTGGAATCCTGCGCCAGGATCGTCACCGACGCTTCGTACTTCTTGGGCCACAGCATGCCCACGACCAGGGCGACCAGCGCGATCGCCGCGAACACCATGCCCATGGTGAGGCGGCGCCTGCGTGCTTCACCCAGCAAAGCGGGCAGCATGCCCGCGAAAGGAACGACTTCCCCACTCATCGATTGATCCTCTTGCGCCCGGCCAGGGCCGGGCGGTCGGTCAGAAAGCGCGCTGCGGAACAGTGATCACGTCGCCCGGCTGCACCGGGTAGTTGTTGGCCAGGTCGCCCTGCTGAAGGATCTTCTGCAGCTGGATCGAATAGGCCTGCGAGGTGCCCTCGCCCGTGTGCCGGTACAGCTCGGTGCGATCGGGCGCCGCGAACTCCGTGGTGCCACCCGCGGCCAGCACCGCATCGAGCACGGTCATGCCCTGCCGGTACGGGATGGAGATGGGGCTGCGCACCGCGCCGGTGACGCGAACGCGCGAGAGGTATTCATGGCTGCGCAGCGCGGTGAGGATCACCGCGACCTGCGGATCGCGAATGTACTGCGCGAGCTTCTGCTGGATCTCCGCACCCACCTGGTCGGTGGTGCGGCCACCCGCGGGAATGTCACCGACCAGCGGCACAGTGATCTTGCCGTCCGGGCGTACCGGCACGCTGACGCTCAGGTCCGGGTTGTGCCAGACGGTGATCTGCAACTGGTCGTCCACGCCGATGAGGTAAGCCTCAACGACAGGATTGGTGGCATCCATCTTCGGTGGCGGGAGCGTGCTGCCTCCGGTGGCGCAGGCCGCCAGCTGGATGGCTGCGATGATGGTGGCGATGCGATTCCAACGCTTCATGATGACGACCCGTCCCCTGTGTGTTCACTCGGCCGGTATCGTCATTTCTACGGGGCCCCGCGTCCATTCCGACAGCCCGCCTATGCCGTTTGACCGACGGTGGAAACCTGCGGTTTGCGCGATGATGGCCCTCCCGCGAATCGTTCAATCCGGAGCGGTTGGCTTTGCTTGAAGACCTGCTTTCGCGCCTGCTGCATCCCGCGGTACAGGCCTTGCTGCTCGGCCTGCTGGCCGGCGGCTGCGTCCTTGCGCGCAAGCCGCGCGCCGCCTTCGTCGCGGGCGCGTTCGCGGTCGCGTGGATTTGGGTGGCCTCGTCGCCCGCCGTGGCCTTGCGTCTTCGCGATGGCCTGGTGGGCGCACCCGTCGCCAGCACCCCACGCGCCGATGCGATCGTGGTCCTGGGTGGCGGGGCGCTGCCTGTCGGTGAGTGGAACGAAACACCCACGCGGGCGGGCGTCGGCCTGAACCTGTGGCAGGCGGGCTATGCGCCGCTGATGCTGGTCTCCGGCAGGGACCAGGCCCGGGCACTCGCCCGTGGTTATAGCCGCGCGGGCGTCCCGTTGGCTGACCTGCGGGTCGAGGCCAGCAGCGCGAATACCCACGAGAACGCCCGCAACGCCGCGGCGCTGTTGCGGACCGGCGGGCTCGGCAACGTCCTTCTGGTGACCTCACCCATCCATATGCGCCGTGCGTCGGCCGCGTTCCGCCACGAGGGCATCCACGTGGCGCCCGTACCCTCCGACGACGATAACCACGCGTTGCTGGCGCGCTCCGCGGGCTGGCTGCCAAGGCGCGAGGCGCTCACCCTCACCGCCCGCTGCCTCCGCGAGTACGCGGCGCTATGGATCTACGCCCGGCGCGGCTGGATCTAGACCGCCGCCACCGGGCCGAACTGCTTGTAGACGACCTGGTCCCAGACGGCCTCCACATCGCCATCCGCCAGCATGTCGCAGGCGCTGCGGCCGGCGAAGGCCCGCTGTGGCATCACCAGCCAGCGCGCCGCGCGCTGACGGTCACCGATACAGCACAGCACGAGTTGGGCGAGCGGCGGGTGGCTGCTCTCCAGGGCATCGAGGGTTCGCCCGATGGCGGCTTCGCGCGCATCGTGCAGGCGGGTCAGTTCGCTCGACAGGTCGGCGAACGTCGGGGACGGTCGGGGGCTTGGCTGTGGCATCGCGGGAATCTCCCGTCAGGCGCGTTGGGAAAAACCTAGTCCCCTGCGCCACCGCCGCGCTTGTATCGGCTTGATGCGTCTTCCCGCCGGTTGCTACGGATCGCCGGTTTCGATCTGCAGCGAGGTCTTGCCGTCGCGACGGATAAGGCCGGGGCCAAACTGGGTGACCTTCCCGTCCTTCAGCACAACGGTGTAGTCCTTATGGGAGAAGGAGAACCGGCCCGGGCGGCGGTCCAGCCAGCTCATGACCTCGTAGCCGACGATGCTCCGGTCGGAATCGGGCGGGCCCAGGCGCTCGAGCACGTCGTCGCGCGAGGTGCCGACTTCCAGCCGCGAGACCTTGGCCGCCATACCCTGGCAACCGGCTAGCGCGACGGCAATGGCAGCCACGGCGATCAGTCGTTTCATCGGCACCCCGGTGTCGAAAGGCATGCGCCGGATGGTAACCCACCGTCGCAAAACGATGCGAGCCGGGTAGCATGGGCGCAGGCGTGACCGGGGGAGGAGCCATGGCGCTATTCGAAAGCATGATCCTGCTGTCGCTGCTGGCGGTGGTCCTGCTGCGCCTGTCGCGGCGCCTGGCCCTGCCGTATCCCACGATCCTGGCGGCCGCCGGCACCGCCGTGGCCGCGTTGCCCTGGGCGCCGCATATCGCCATGGACCCCAAGCTGGCCCTGGTCCTGTTCATCGCCCCGGTGCTCCTCGATGCCGGCTTCGACATGCCGCCGCGCACGCTACGCCGGTTCTGGCTGCCCACGGTGTCGCTGGCGGTCGTGGCGGTCATCTTCACCACGGCCGCCGTGGCCTGGCTCGGCGTCGCCTGGGCCGGCATGCCGCTGGCCGCCGCCATCGCCCTGGGCGCCATCGTCGCGCCGCCGGACGCGGGTGCCGCCACGGCCATGCTCTCCCGACTGAACCTGCCGCGGCGCACCGTGCAGGTGCTGACGGCGGAAAGCCTGCTCAACGATGCCTCCGCGCTGCTGATCTTCGGCGTGGCCGTGCGCACGGCCATGGCCCCGGATGGCCTGGCCCGGACGCTGCCGATGCTGTTGCTCGCGGTGCCTGGCGGGATCCTGCTTGGCTGGGTGCTGGGCCGGCTGTTCGTCGTCCTGTCCCGTGAACTGCGCGGGACCCTGAGCGCCACCCTCTCGCAGTTCGCCGGCGTGTTCGGCATCTGGATCATCGCCGAATCGCTGCACGTGTCGGCGATCCTGTGTGTCGTCTCCTTCGCCATGACGATCGCCCACGTGCTGCCGGGCGAGACGCCGCCACGCGATCGTGTGCACGCCTATTCGGTGTGGGCGGCCGTGGTCTTCATTTCCAACGTCATCGCGTTCCTGCTGGTCGGCCTGCAATCCCGCACCATCGTGGCGCGGCTGCAAGGGCCGCAGCTGGAACACGCGCTGTGGTTTGCCGGCGCCGCGCTGCTCGTGTGCATCGTGGTGAGGTTCGCGTGGGTCATGCTCTACAACGTGCTGCTGCGCACGTTCCGCAAGAGCCAGCCCAATCCCACGCCGCAACAGGGCCTCGTGGTCGCATGGTGCGGCATGCGCGGGCTGGTAACGCTGGCCACCGCGCTCGGCCTGCCGGATAACTTCCCGCAGCGCGACCTCATCGTGCTCACCGCGTTCGCCGTCACGGTCGGTACGCTGGTCTTCCAGGGCACGACGCTGGCGTGGCTGGTGAAGTACCTCCGTTTCGATCGTGACGCCACGCTGCAGGCCGATGCATCGAAGGTACGGCTTGCCCTACTGGATGTCGCGGAAGCGACGCTCCAGGGTGAAACCGACGAAGCCGCGCAACGCACCCGCGAACACTACGCCGACGCGCGCCGTGAAGCCGAAGCCGGCCACGACCCGGTCACCGGCACGCGCATGTCGGAACTGAAGCGCAGGGGCCTGCAGGCCAAACGCAAACGCCTGCTGGAGATGCGCAACAAGGGCGAGATCGAGGACGACGTGTTCCACCTGCTCGAGAACGAGCTGGACTGGTCGGAGCTGGCGGTGACACGGCCGGATGATCGCGAGATCGTCGAAGGCTAAGCCACACGACCTAAGCTCTTGTGGGAGCGCGCTTGCGCGCGATGGCCTTACCTCACCGTAGAAGGCACCGCAGGCGCCTGCCCCACCGGCTTCCCATGCGGATCCAGCGTATGCCCCTCGGCATCGGTGTCGTGGTGCGCCGCGTCCTTCACCTTCGGCGTCACACCCGTCGCCGGCTTCACCGGCGCAAGGCCACGCTCCGTCGCCCCGGCATCCGAGGCCGGCTGCACCGGCGCCGATGCGGGATTCGGTGAGGTGGGCGTCTGCGGTGGCACCATCGCCGGGTTCGCAGGAGCCTGCGGCGAGGTGGCAGGCTGGCTGGGCCGCGTCGGCGAGGTCTGCGTCGGCGACGACTGCGATGGCGCGGTGGAAGGCGAAGACGCCGATGGATGCGTCGGCATGGATGGCTGCGAAGGCGACGACGCCTGCGCAAACGCGGCAGGGGCGATGAAAAGGAGGGCAAGCATCAGGGGATAACGCATGATGGTCCACCAGGATTAGCGCATGCACGCGACACCACCGACCCTACCGCCCCCGATGTGAATACCCCGCCTGCCTGCTAGGCTCAGGCCTTCCCATTCCGGAGACACCTGATGCTGCTCGCCCTGATCTTCGCATTCGCCGGTGCTGACGGTTTCGACGCACGCGTGCAGGCCGCGAAAGCGCTGGAAGCGAAGCCCGATGGCAAGGCCTGGCAGGAGAAGCTGTGGGACCGGATCGGAAACCCCGCGACGGATGCGCTGAAAGGCTGCATCGCAAGTAATGCGCCCGCGGACAAGCGCGCGTTCACGCTGGTCGCGAAGGTCGATGCGAAGGGGCAGACCAGCGATGTGGCGGTGCAACCTGCTACGCCGGTGGCTACGTGCTTTGCAGGACAGTTCGCGACGTGGTC